>JAYUFK010000384.1:0-2928 GCA_043739325.1 Methylocapsa sp.
CTGCTGATCAAGGGCGAGCCGGGCACCGGCAAGACGCTGCTGGCGCAGGAGATCGCGCAGGCGCTCGACGCCCCGCTGATCGCCTGGCACATCAAATCCACCACGCGGGCGCAGCAAGGCCTGTACGAATACGACGCGGTCTCGCGTCTGCGCGACAGCCAGCTCGGCGACGCGCGCGTCAGCGACATCCGCAACTACATCAGGCGCGGCAAGCTGTGGGACGCGTTCACCCATCCCACCCGTCCGGTGTTGCTGATCGACGAGATCGACAAAGCCGACATCGAGTTCCCCAACGATCTCCTGCTCGAACTCGACCGCATGGAGTTCCACGTTTACGAGACCGGCGAGACGGTGAAGGCGGCGCTGCGGCCGATCGTCGTCATCACCTCCAATAACGAGAAGGAACTGCCGGACGCCTTCCTGCGCCGCTGCTTCTTCCACTACATCCGCTTCCCCGACACCGAGACGATGGAACGCATCGTCGAAGCGCATTATCCCGGCCTGAAGCCGCGCCTGATCGCCGAAGCCTTGCGCCAATTCTTCGCCCTGCGCGAAACGCCGGGGCTGAAGAAAAAGCCGACCACCTCCGAATTGCTCGACTGGATCAAGCTCTTGGTGTCGGAAGACATAGATTTGGAGACGCTGCGCGAACACGATCCCCGCAAGCTGATCCCGCCGCTGCACGGGGCGCTGCTGAAGAACGAGCAGGACGTGCACCTGTTCGAGCGGCTGGCGTTTTTGAATAGACGGGAGCGGGGGTGAGGCGGCTTCGAGTGTTGTATCATCGTGAGCGTTTCACCCCTAGGGGCAAGCAACTAAGTTCCTCGCAAAAAAATACCTACGACACGTAGATCTGGTGATTGTATTTATTTTCTCAACATTCTGCGACCACAATACGCCGTTGTTTTTGCTAGCTATAAGACACATATTTGGACTGATTGGAATAAACATCAACTTAGGAACATCAGGAATTAAAAATTCACCTTCTAACGAACGCAGCACTCCCCAGCGCTTTACGTTTTGATTGTCACGGATGAATCTATTTATTTTCATCTGAATCGCAACGCCATTAACGGTTCTGCCTGGAAAGCTCGCATCACCCTGGATAAACGCAATTCCTGCTCTCTCCAAGCGCTCCTGCTCGTCTTCAGTATATCGCGTAGTCGGACATACGCCCTTTAAGGAAAAATCCGCCGTGGCTATGAAATTTCGGCTTCGAAAATACCAAAGTGCATAAAATAGACTGATCGAAATAGCTTCAATTTCGTTGACCGTGATGGTATTTAGAGATATTATTTTCACTGCGATTTTATTAAATCCGTCTTCAATTCTCTTCATATAGCCACTCTCGGCGCGTTGATCCCATGCGCGCTTGGCTTTAAAGATTGCGGTGCCCGGTGTAACTGGAAAGTTCGTGTGTTTGACAGTGTCACGCGCTTCCAACTTTCCATCTGAATTGCAGAATCGCTTCAAGCTGGCGACCGGGAAGATGTGCTGACCTTTCGTCAACTGGTGAGGATTGCCGGGCTGGGTCGCTACAAAATGCATTGTCAAATCACCACACACACAGCCACCTGCTGACCGGCGAGAAGGGCTGAACTGGTCGAGGAATGGTCAAGTACGCCACTTGATAGGGAAGGCGAGCTTCGCGAAATCGAATGCTGTATGGACCATCGGCACCATTTCGAACGTCGAAATAGCGCTTCGAACTTCTTGCCTGAGCGTCGTGATGATCCGCGTATGTAACTCATAGCGTTACATACGATGGCAATTATGGCAATCGAGCGCCCTTAAAACAACCCCTCCACCCTCCCCGCCTCCACCCGAATCCGCTCGGCGGCGGGGACGCGCGGCAGGCCGGGCATGGCGTTGATTTCGCCCATCGGCATCACGATGAAACCCGCCTGCCCTTCAAAATCGAAACAGACGGCGCTTTACACGACCTTCGGCTCCAGCGGCTTGACCTTGATCCTGTCGGCATCCTGGCGCACTTGCGCAAGGTCGAAACTCATCTGCATCCGCAGCCAGAAATCGGCCGATCCGCCGAACGCCTTTTCGAGCCGCACCGCCATTTCGGGGGTAATCCCGTGCTGTCCTTTCACCACGCGGTAAAGCTGTTGACGAGAGACGCCAAGTCCCTCGGCCGCTTCCGCCACGGAGAGACCGAGCGTTTCGATGTTTTCCTTGACCAACCCACCCGGATGAGGCGGGTTTTTCATGTGCTGAGCCATCGCCAATCCCTCTCAATGATAGTCGAACAAGTCGACGTCGAGCGCACTGTCTCCTTCGAAGCGAAAAATGATTCGCCAGTTGGCGCGGACGGTTACCGACCAAAAGCCCTTCAGGTCGCCTTTGAGCGAGTGAAGACGAAACGCGGGCTGATTGAGATCGTCGATCGTCTCAGCTTGGTCGAGCGCTGAAAGAATCAGCCGTATCTTTTCGACCAATTCCGCGGACAGCTTGCTCCTATCGTCGGCCTCGAACAGGCGCTTCAAGCCCTTGTGCCTGAAACTTGCGATCATGAGTCATTGTAACTCGTCGCGTTACTCGTTACAAGCAGAAACCGCGCAAAAGGTTATACCCTATCTCAAAACAACCCCTCCACCCGTCCCGCCTCGACCCGGATCCGCTCGGCGGCGGGCACGCGCGGCAGGCCGGGCATCGTGTTGATCTCGCCCATCACAGCCACCACGAAACCGGCGCCGGCGCGCAGGCGCACCTCGCGCAATGGCATCGTGAAGCCCTCGGGCGCGCCGAGCGCGGTCGGGTCGGCGGAGAACGAATATTGCGTCTTGGCGACGCAGATCGGCAGATGGCCGTATCCCGCCTGCTCCCATCGCTTGAGCTGCGCGATCACGCTCGGCTCGGCGACCACGTCGTCGGCGCGGTAAATCTCGCGCGCGATCACGCGCATCTTGTCGAGGAGAG
>JAYUFK010000385.1:0-8064 GCA_043739325.1 Methylocapsa sp.
GAACTACTCCCACAGAGATGGAGGGGTGGAGCTGGCAATCCGTCCATGATCCGCGCGTGCTGCCTGAAGTGATGGAGCGCTGGACAGCGTCCATCGCACTCGGAGAACCGTTCGAAATGACGTTCCCGATTCGCGGGGCGGACAGCAATTATCGACCTTTCCTAACGCGGGTCTTGCCGCTTAAAGATCAGAGTGGTCGCGTGCTTCGCTGGTTCGGAACTAATACTGACGTGAGCGCTCAGCTCAGAGCTGAGCAAGCCCTCAACCACAGCGCAGCTGAACTCGACCAAGTGTTTCAGGGCATGGGAGAGGGCTTTGTTCTGCTCGGAGCCGACTTTCACATCCGCCGGATAAACGATGCAGGGCTGCGCCTCGATGGCCGAAAACGCGATGAAATTGTTGGCCGCCACATATTGGACGTCTGGCCTGAGGCTGAAGGATTTCCGACATGGCCACTGTACCAAAAGGTCATGGCGGAACGTCACCCGGGAGAGCTAACCTACCGTCACCTTTATAACAGTCACGACGTCTGGCTTGAAGTTCATGCCTATCCCACCAGGGACGGAATCGCGATTTTCTATCGCGACGTTTCAGAAGCGAAACAAGCAGATGTCGCTATAAGAAAGAGCGAGGAGCAGTTCCGAGCATTTGCAGAGACAGTGCCTAATCATGTTTGGGCGGCCCGGCCTGACGGTTTCCTATATTGGTTCAACCAGCAGGTCTACGACTACAGCGGCGACGCTCCGGGCTCCCTCGATGGAGTTACCGAGTGGGCGCGCCTTCTGCATCCTGACGACCTTAGTGAAGCGGCAAAGTCGTGGGCTCATACGCTCATGACAGGCGACGCTTACGAAACAGAGTTCAGAATCCGGCGGGCGGATGGCGCGTATCGCTGGCATTTAGTGAGGGCAAAACCGGTGCGAACCGCTGACGGAGACATCTCGCTTTGGGTAGGCACCAATACAGATATCGACGATCAAAAGCATCAGGCGGACGAGCTCGCGCATTTGAACGAAACGCTCGAAGCTCAAGTCACTATGCGCACGCACGAATTAATGTCGGTCGAGGAGGCATTGCGCCAATCTCAAAAGATGGAGGCTGTCGGTCAACTAACGGGAGGTCTCGCCCATGACTTCAACAATCTTCTGACCGGCGTTATGGGTAGTCTCGAGCTTTTGCAGACCCGCTTGATGCAAGGGCGCGTCGCTGAAGCTGATCGCTACGTCGCCGCTGCCCGAGGAGCGGCCAAGCGAGCTGCCGCCTTGACCCATCGACTGCTCGCTTTCTCGCGCCGGCAAACTCTCGATCCCAAACCAATCGACGTCAATCGCTTGGTTGCCGGAATGGCGGAGTTGATTCAGCGGACGGTCGGCCCGGAGATCGCGATCGAGGCGGTCGCTTCCGTGGGACTATGGACCACGCTAGTCGATTCGGGGCAGCTCGAAAACGCGCTACTCAACCTGTGCATTAATGCACGTGACGCAATGCCTGACGGCGGCAAGCTAATGATCGAAACGAGCAATCGATGGCTCGACGAGCGCGCCGCGCGCGAGCGTGAGATCCCACCCGGACAATACATCTCTCTTTGCGTTACCGACACCGGGACCGGGATGCCGGCAGACGTGGTAAGTAGAGCTTTCGACCCGTACTTCACGACGAAGCCGATTGGAATGGGGACTGGCCTCGGCCTGTCGATGATCTATGGTTTCGTCCGGCAATCTGGTGGACAGGCCCGGATTTACAGTGAGGAAGGCAAAGGCACAACGGTCTGCCTGTATTTACCGCGACATGTTGGCGAACTGGAACCGGTCGAAGCGCTAGCCGAGATCTCCAGAGTACCGCTAGGTCAGCAAACCAATAAGACGGTGCTGATCGTGGATGACGAACCGATGGTGCGTATGCTTGTCGCCGACGTGCTTGCCGAGCTCGGCTACACGACGCTCGAGGCTGCGGACGGGCCGGCTGGTTTGAGAATATTAAATTCGGACTCGCGCATTGACTTGCTTGTGACCGATGTAGGCCTGCCAGGCGGAGTCAACGGTCGGCAGGTCGCAGACGCGGCGCGCGCGTTGCGACCGACTCTCAAAGTACTGTTCATCACGGGTTATGCGGAAAATGCGGTCCTGAACCACGGTCATCTTGAAAAAGGGATGCACGTGTTGACTAAGCCGTTTGCGATGGAAACACTCGCGTCGCGCATTGAAGATTTGATCGCGAAAGATTAGACGCGCGTGCAGCGCCCCGGACTGTCAAGAATGTTGTGTGCGGGGCCGGTTGCCCGTTGATCATTTCCGCGAGGCAGCCGTCGCTGTCGCCGACGCTGCAGACCGAGTGATCGACGCCCGTCTCACTAGGCGCTCCGCATAATGCTCGACACGTATTGGCTGTCGCGGTCGAAGTGATGGAAACGGCCGCCGCTGCGGACGGCTTTCATGGATCGCCTGCTCCAACGCGTCTTGCACGAAGCGCGCATGACGGTGCGGCTGGCCCGCCAGTCGACAATCCGGCGTGGATAGACGTCAATCACGAAGGCCAGATAGACAAAGACAAAGCACGTCCATGTAGCGACGGAGGAGAAATCCGAAACCTACAAAACGTTCGGCGCGGGTGAGTGGCATTGGCGGTTGCGCAATACAGTGGACAGGGCGCGGCCTTGTCCAGTCTGCTGTGTTGCCTGTTGCGTCGCCTTCCCAGACGTGTCGGCGACGGCCAGGGCACATCCCATTTTGCCAATAACCAACCCCGCGAGGAGCGCGATGAGAACCGCGACAAATGGGGCAGCCTTTATTCTATTACCGACTTCGTCATCAAAGGAGATTTCTCGATCCTTGCTTTGCCCATGCCAACCAGACAAACCCGCTTCTCTACTCGCTCTCAAAATCTCTGTGGCGTCTTTCGCCTGATTCTCGGGATTTTCTTTGTCTGGCAATGTCTTCTTTCCTCGAACCGCTCCCTTCGGATTTCCCTCTTCCGCAGCCTCTTTGAGGACTTTCACAGCCTCCGACTCGACGTTTTCCAAATTTTCCACGGACTATCCTCCGACAACTTGCCCATGAGAAACGCCGCTGACCAAATGTTGGTTCCAATTTGTCGGCGCGCAATGGCGTATCAATTACGTAGCTGGGTTCCGCTTGGGCCGGAAAGATGGGAATCGCGTCCAACCGACATTCGGCCAGCTATTCCCAACGATCCTCATCTTCGACTGGCAGCCAAGCCATCACTTTCGCCCCGGATGGAGTAACGATGACGACCGGCGGATCGGCGATCTCGATAGCGTTGACGCCGGCGTCGAGGTCATAGAGTCCTTTGGCGGATTTAACGTAGGCCGCAATCTTCGCCGAATCGGTGATTTGTTGTTCGTGGCTCATGACGACCTCGCGGTTGGTCCTGCCAGTATAAGCACCTGGAGCCTCTTTAACATTATCATATTTGTCGATTACAACCTTGTTAGCGGCGTATTCTCCTCTTTCCGGCGCCGAGACGCGGTTGGAACCACCGCCTGAAAGCCGGTTCCGGCTGATGGCGCGCCCAGAAGGAGGTGAGTTCAATCACGGTGTGACGCTGCGACGATTGCCCGGCTTCGAGATGCCTTGATCCCGGTCGATGCTGCCGCTCTGCTAAGGACCGCCAATTCAGCGGTTGCCAATGCCGCGAATCAACGACGCGCGACCATCCGCGCACCGTCTTGTGCGCATAGAAAGTTTGCGACAGAACCATCAAGTCTGTCCGTCACTAGCTGATACAAACAAACGACGAACAATCGACAGGATTGGCGATTTTAATTATGTTCTGTCTGTAGCTGACATAGATACCGCATTGAACCTGTATGCATGAGAGGGATATTTCGCGAGTCGTTTTTTCGCCGTCGAATGCTCCGCAGCGTCGTCGCAGGTTCGCGCCGTGGACGGACTCGCTTGATTGAAGTCCCCGTAAACGATAACGCCGGAGCGATCGACGCGCTCCGGCGATTATGCTGTTTCTAATGGTGCCAGAAGAACGCCAATAGAAGGATTATTGGCAGTGGAATTCCGATCAGCCACAGAAGCGCTCCTTTTCCTAAGCCCATTTCAATCTCCTCCAATGTATGGTGGCCGACGCCAACCGGCTTGTTAACGCGCGCCTAGCGCAATAGTTCCACCTCATGGACGCCTGGCGCGAGAGCAGCTCTGCGTTTCAAATTTTCCCTCTTCACATACAGTGACCGCCCCGCCAATTATCGAACCGCGATGGAACTGGGATAGCGGTCGCCGCGTTACTCGCTTACAATTCAAGGAGGCGAAAATGGACTGGAATCGTGTTGAGGGAAATTGGAAGCAGGTAAAGGGCGCCATCAAGGAGCAGTGGGGCAACCTGACGGACGATGATCTTGCCGCAATAAACGGCCAGCGCGAGAAGCTCGAAGGGAAAATTCAGGAGCGCTACGGCATCGCCAATTACCAAACGCGCAATGACATCGACGCCTGGTATCGACGCCAGACGTGGAAATAGGCCGCGAATCTGATCGGGCCCGGTGGCGAGCCGGGTCCGCTTCGCCTATCCCGATCGGAGCTCATCGCGTGTGACGGGTTCCGGCTGCTGCGTTTGGGGAGCGTCGGCAGCTGCTTCACGTAGGCAGATCGCGACCGCCTCGCGGAGCGAGGTCGCTATAGTGTCTGCACCCGAGTCGGTTCTCAGTTTGACGAGGCGCGCATCGTCGCTTTCATCTCTGTCGTATGTCCAAAAACACGCCAGTATCTTGACCCCTGGTAGCCGGCGGCGCAACATGCGAATGAGAAAACGCGCGTGGCTGGGGCTGCGATCGACGGCAAGATAGGAAAGACATACAAAAGCGACCCCGTCCGTTTCAAGTTTGAACAACTGTGTCGGTGACACCATTCCCATCGCGACGGTACGCATCCCGATTCCGTGCTTTGCCAGAAGCTTTTTCAGCATTGTCGCGACGGATTGGTCGAACGGGCTTCTCCCCGCGATACACAAAACCGGCGCGACGGTCAGCCATTCTTTGCGGAAGCGGTCGGCGCTGCGCGGCTCGGCAGGTAGCAGTTCTTCGATTTCGTTCTTGACGGCCCCATCGCTCCCGGCTTCTTCGTAGTCGTCTACGACCTCAATGATCTCGTCAATCGTCGCCGCTATCGGCGCAAGGCTTTCAGGCGACAATGACCCGTTGTTCAAATCGTATTGTAGTAACCGAAGTCCGGGCAAAGCGACGTCATCAGAGTAGGCGGTTTGCGGTTGTTCCTTGAGCAAGTCATAGGCTCGTTCGACCGCTTCGTCGGCGTTGCCCGAAATGACCCTGTGATAGAAGCTCTCGTCTGGCGCGAGCGCAGGAGCGTCGCCGAACAGGACCGCGAGAAAATTGAAACGCTCGACATGTTGGCCGAACACAACGAGCAGCAGGGTGAGCGGCGTGGATAACAACAACCCAATCGGACCCCATAGCCAGGTCCAGAACGTCGCCGCAGTGATGACCGCCAGCGGCGACATTCCGGTTGTGCGACCAATTAGTATGGGTTCGACGACTTGACCTGTGAAGAGTTCCAGGCCGGCATAGAGGCCGGCAGTCCAAAGCAATTTGGACCAGCCAGGGTCAACCGCCGCTGCGAGAATCAGGGGAAATATTGCCGATAGCACCCCGCCGATATACGGCAGGAAGCGCAAGAGCATTGAGAGCGCACCCCAAAGAAAGAAGTTTGGAATGCCGATCAGCCACAATGCCGCACCGAGCAACACACCGAACGCCGCGTTGACGGCCGTTTGCACTAGGAAATAGCGCGAAAGCCGGACGCCCGCGTCATTGAGCGCATCTGTCGTGCGCCGCAGATCGCGCGGACCAGCGAACCAAATCAAACGATCGCGGAGATCCTCGCGCCGTAACAGCATAAATACAACAAAAATGACGACAATCCCCAAGGTGGCGATCGGCTCTATGAGGGGTCTGATAATCCGCGAAGCGACCTCATAAGGCGTTGGGCCGGGTTGGCGTACGACAACCGGCATGGGAGGTTGTTCCGGCTTGCTGTCGGGAGCTGGGGCTTGAGCGAATCCAGGCCCCGCCGGATGGGGCTCCGCGGGCTTGCTTGAGTCATTTCCAAGGCCCTCGACAATTGTGGCGGCGCTGCGCAGCAGAGCGCCATTCGTCGCTCTCTCGCGCACCGACCTGATCTTTTCTTGAAGGCCGAACTGGTACTGCGGCAAATTGGTCGCCAATTGGGAAATTTGGCTGCCTACCAGGACGCTGACGCCGGCGAGCAAAGTAAAACTGAATAAAGTCACCGCGGCGACCGATGGGACCCTTCCCAGTCCCATTTTTTGCAATCGCGTCAGCGGCGGCGTGAGAACGAAACTGAATAATCCCGCCAGCGCAATTGGCAGCAGCACCTGGCGAGCAAGATAGAGCGTTCCCAGCGCGATGGCGGCTATAAGCGCCTGGCTGGCTGCGGGCGTCAGGCGATTGGCGGAGACAGCGGCGGTCAATTTCATCGCTGGTGCTCTTGGCGAGCGCTGGTTAAAAACAAAATTCGCACGCCGTCGTTGGTATAACGCGAAACGGCGCATAACGCTCCCGAGCACTTCGCGTACACGTCGTCGATAGAATCTGCGCGCCCCTCCTGCGGCATTCCCCGGCTCAGCTTTTCCCGAGCGCCTGTTAACCGGCCATGCTCCCGAGCCGGTGTTCCTGAAAACCAAACCTTTCAGCACCGAGGCGGTGACAGCGGCGATCAGCCAAGCTTTATTCTTCGATAGAAAGTCGCGCCCCGCGGCGACGGAAGCGTAGACAGCAGAGTCTTGAGCCGGAGCAGAACGACTTTTCGTCGAATGGTGAATAGCATCGCGAATCTTCGATTGGTCGAGATCTTTTCCGAAAGCCGGATGCGTGTTTCGGGATCATGATAGGCTGCCTGAATTTTCGTCCGCGACGCACGGGCCCAAGGGGTTGGTGCGTCTCCGCGATCTTAATGAGTTGTCTGTGAAGATGCGAAAACGTGTGGGCTGAACCGCTGCGTGTCCGCTGGAATGAGCTTGAACAGGAGCCCAGAAGAGCGTAATTATGCTTCCGCAAGATCCGCACTTTTAGCGAGCGTATCCAGAACCTGTCGATGGTCGGACGCCTGGGCCATCTCGTCGGCCATTGTATCTGTTCGGTTGTGAACACAAGGCATATCCCGACGTAGCTCTTCCAGAAGCTGAATCACTTTTCCAATTTTCTGTTCGCCGACCATGGCAAGCTCAAGTTCGAGAAGATCGCGGTTTCTCGTGAGCTGGTTCTCGTGGCGCTGCGCGCCGACAAGGAGGATAACGAGACCTAGCGAAACGGTCGTCATTACGCCCTGCAGCCACTGAAACGGGGGCGGGTCGAACGCCTGCAAGCCGCGAGACAAGAATACCAAGTTTACTGCGATCCACATCGCAATGCGGATTCCGACGAAGCCGGCCATGCATTCCAATATGAAGCCGGCCACCCATTCCGATCTGAAGCCGGCCGGCGTTCCGATTTGATGTCGGCCACCGACTGTTTGCTTTCGCAGATCGAGGTTGATGATGTTTCGGATGTCGTGGATCGTCAAGTGAGCGCCGATTTCAGGCGTGCGAGCGTGGCTTTCTGAGGCTGTCTCCGGCCAGATCGATGCGATAGGCGTTGTGGATGACGCGGTCGAGGATCGCGTCGGCGAGCGTCGGGATTCCAATCATCTCGTGCCAGCGGTCGACCGGAACCTGACTGGTGATGATGAGAGAGCCTTTGTCGTAACGGTCCTCGACGATTTCGAGGAGATCGCGCGCCTGCCCAGGCGTGAGGGCTTCCGGCCCCCAATCGTCGAGTATCAGCAATTTGACGCGGGCGATGGAGCGCAGCAGCCTGGCGTAGCGCGGATCGCCATGCGCGATCGCCAGATCGGCGAAGAGCCTGGGCATGCGGGTGTAAAGAACGGACATGTTGTCCCGACAAGCCTTGTGGCCGAGCGCACAGGCGAGCCAACTTTTGCCCAGGCCGGCGGCCCCCGTTATGAGCAAATTGCGGCGCTCGGCGATCCAGTCGCAGGCGGCGAGTTTGAGGAACAGGGTGCG
>JAYUFK010000386.1:0-8064 GCA_043739325.1 Methylocapsa sp.
GCGCATTGGCGCGTCGCGCCAACCGATGTTCCGCCGAACCATCCCGCGCCAAAGCGATCAGATCGATCCGGTCCTCACGTGAAAGAAAGCCGCCGCGAATCATCCCCCAAAACGAATCCAGAAATCAATCCGTGGCAAGAAAATTTTCGGACGCTCAATGAGTCAGGGTATACATTGAAGAAATTGGCAGGATCGAGGGCGTCGTCGCGCGTCTTTTCGGGGAATGCTTCGCGGTCAAAGTTCAAGCGCCGCCTACCAAGCGTGAGAGGCTCCCCGAGAAGATCGCCCGGCTCGTTCACAATATGCTCGCTGCGCCCGACCAGCGCCAAAACGAGCACGAAGTTCCCGACACGCAATCAATGCTGTGGACGCCCAACAGAGGCGAACATTTCGGGACGCTCATCAAAGTCTCGTATCGTACCCTTGCGCTGAAGGTCGAGGCCGCGCCGCGCGTTGGCCCGCTACTAACGGTCCGTCATGAACCGACGCGCGATGTGCCGCTCTAAGCGCCTGCTTTCGCAGGAGCCGACCGCATTGTCGTCGGTCTGATCGGCGGGATCAGGCGAAGAAATGCCCGCGACGCCGACACAAACGCGCATCGCGAGGCCCAGGGAGCACACGCGGTCCAAGGAACATGTTCTCGCCATTCAAGCGCGCGTCCGGACGGCCCGAAATTGAGCATCGGCTGGCTCCGCGGTCACGTCGCCTGTCTCGCTACCTTTTTACAGAGCGTCGCCGTCGGTCAACCCGGTAATCCGGGTCTTGAGCAGGGCATCTACGTCCAGCACATCATGGACTGTGCGAGCCGATCCTCCCAGTCGCGGCAATGGATTTCCGTATAAGAGTTGAACTGGCGTCCCGCCTCTCTTTCGGCAGGATCAGTAGGCCGCAGCAATCTTAGAGGCCGTTTCGACGGGAATTATATACTCGACGGCCTGCTCATCGAGCGGCTCGAGACTCTTGGGGTCGCAGTTGAGCGCCTTACTGAACTCGTCAGCTTCAAAGACGAGGGCGGCTGCCTCACAGCCCGGCTTCGCGGCCAAGCCGGGACTGAGGAGGTCTGCGAGGCGACCTACGTTGCCGGCTGCGACGGCGCCCGCTCGATTGTCCGCGAGACGATCGGCACGGGTTTTCCGGGCGGCACATATCGACAACTCTTTTACGTGGCCGACGTTCACGCGGAAGGTCCCTCCATCGACGGCGAGCTGCACGTCGATTTGGACGAGGCGGATTTCCTGGCCGTGTTCCCTTTGGCCGGAGAAGGGCGGGCCCGTCTGATTGGGACGGTCAGGGACGAGCGCGCCGACCATCCAGATACGTTGAAGTTCGAGGACGTCAGCGGTCGCGCGATGCAGAGCCTGAACGTCCGGGTGCGTCGGGTGAATTGGTTTTCGACCTATCATGTCCATCACCGCGTTACGGAACACTTTCGGAAGGGGAGGGCTTTTCTGCTGGGCGACGCCGCGCACATACATAGTCCAGCCGGCGGCCAGGGCATGAACACGGGCATCGGCGATGCGATCAATTTGGCCTGGAAGCTGGCGACGATACTAGGCGGAAGCGCGCCCGACAGTCTGCTCGATAGCTTTGAGGCTGAGCGGATCGGTTTCGCCCGTCGCCTCGTCGCCACCACCGATCGCGCGTTTAGTTTCGCCACCGCCGAAGGCGCGATGGCCGATATTCTGCGCACCCGCGTTGCTCCGCTGCTGATCCCAACCATCACCGTATTTAAGGCTGCGCGCGAATTCCTATTTCGAACCGTTGCGCAGTTCACTCTGAACTATCGGGGCGGCCCGCTCAGCGTCGGAAAGGCGGGCGCGTCCATGGCGGCGATCGGTTGCCGTGGGTATCAACCGATGGCCAGAACGACTTCGTGGGCCTCGAAGCCATGCGTTGGCAAGTTCATGTCTATGGGTCCGCTACCCCAGACCTCGTCGCGTGGTGCGCCGCTGAGGACGCGCCGCTGCATGTGTTCGACTGGCGACCGGAGCATGAGGCGGCCGGCTTTGCCCGCGATGCCCTCTATCTGCTTCGACCCGACAGTTACGTCGCGCTAGCGGACCCTTCTGGGTCGCCCCGGAATCTGGAGCGATACGCAACAGAGCAGCAGGTGAACATCGGCGCGTATGCCAGAAGTCGGCCAGTTTTGATACGCTGAGTTCGGCTCGTGGCGTAGCCGAGCGGGAGCCGGAGCGGCCATTCAGGCCCGCTAGCCTAATTCGTCGTCAAAGCCCACGGGTCAACGCAATACAATTTAGTGCAAGTTGGAACGCGCCGCCTTACCGCTCCAACAATAGCTTAACCCAAGCTTGCGCCAACCACTGCGCGAACGCCTCCGGCGACCAGCCGCGCTGCTCGACCAACAGCAGATAGAACTCCGGCGAATTCATGCTCCAGATGATGTCGGCCACCATGCGGACCGAAAGGGCGGGATGCAGGCGTCCGGTTGCTTTCAATTCCTTGGCCAGCAGCTGCATATTCATGGCGCGGCGCCGCGAAATCTCCTGCCACAATTCGGCCAACTCGGGCTCAATGGCGGCGGCGGCCTGAAGCACCTGGAAAAGCGGCGCGAGCCACGGCTGAATGGCGCGGAGCGCGCCGGCGTAGATCTCGATTTTGCGCGCGGCGTCGGGCTCGGCTCGAATGGCTCGCGCATAGTCGCGCTCCGTAGCCGGAACGGCCTCCTCGCGCCCTGAGATCGCTGCTTCGACCAGCGATCGGAAGAGCGTCGGCTTCTTGCCGACGGTTGCATAAACGGTATCCAGCGCTACTCCGGCGGCTTGCGCGATTGCGGGCATGGTGGCGCCGGCATAGCCTCGTTCCAGAAACACGCGCCGTGCCGACTCGATGATCGTTTGACGCGTCGCTTGCGCCGATGACTTGCGCGAACTGGAATCGTAGGGACGTCGCCTGACGGTTCGGCCCATATCTCACCTTGACAATCACATTAATCCGAATAGCATTCTGACCAATATGGCATTGGTCTAGTCTGTCGTCAAAGGTTCCTGCATGAAAGACATCCCGATTTTTGCATCGACTATCGACTTCGCCAATCTGCTGCTCGCCGCGCTCGTCGTCGGAGCCATATTCGGCGCGTGGCTGAGCCTCGATCCGGCCGGGCTCGACGCCTCCTCGTACGTCGCCCAGCAGCAGCACGCCATCCGCGCTTTCAACGTGACGCTGCCAGTGCTTGGCGGCGTGATGACCCTTTTGACGCTCGTCGCCGCGGTGCTCGCGCGCGATGATTATGCGCGACTCGCTTTGCTTTTGACTGCCGTCGCGTGCTTCGTAGCGGCCGGGCTAATCACTCGATTTCTCAATCAGCCGATCAACGCCATCGTCATGACGTGGTCGGCCTCCGCGCCGCCGGCGGAATGGACCCAGCTTCGCGATGATTGGTGGCGCTGGCACGAGCTGCGCACGGTCGCGGCAATTGGTGGATTGTGCGCTTTGATCGCCGCCTTCCTGAGGCGCGGCATTTCTTATTGAGTGTTCACAACGGCACGGCCTAGTACCCAGAATCGTTGAAGCGCGACACATGGCATGCGTCGATCCCTTGCGATCGGGAAACCAGCATCAGCAGTCCGGAACGACTCGCGCTTCAGTGAGAGTGGGTACTAGGTTGCGCAAACGTTTTTATCTCGGGTTTGTCAGACTGCGCTTTTCACCCCCCCGCGATGCTTGTAAGGATCTGCCCTTCCAGTGACACGATGAAAACCAGACTGAGGCGACAAAGCGTGCGAGTGCACGCGCGGAGAGCGGGTTAGATCAAACGGTACCGATACGGCTCCGGATCGCAGCGAAGCGCGGGAAAGCGGAAAGGCGTGGAAATGTGGAACCTTTTTTGGTGTCTGAGTTTGAAAATAAAGCCGATTGACATGGAGCCGATGAACCCCAAGATCGCGCTATGGGAAGGAATTTCGCATGGCTAGGTTTTGCGCGTTTACAGATGCTTTTTCATCAACGATGGTCAGCATAAATCCTGACCAAGTTCGTTCTGTTGCCCCAGATCCCGACACCCACGGCACCACGATAAAGCTTGGGGAGGGGAACATTATCTCAGTCATACAGCCCTACGAAGAAGTCATGAAAGCGTTGGAAAATGCCTCGCGGTCCTAAGGGGGAAAGCGCCCAGCCGACGTAAAAGCTCGCGCTGTAATAATCGCGCATGGACGGGCGAGATGAAAGAGCCAAAAAAGCTTAAGTCCGCGAGATGCCCGGGCCTTAGCCCCCGGCTGCGACATCGCGGGCCCGCTTTTTAGCGCCATGAATCCCGAACGGTCTTGAGCATCGAAGCCTCTTTATTTAGAGCCGAGGGTTGATGGACCGTCGGCGCCACCCGACGGGCCTCTGGGGCTTTCAATAGCAGTGCAGGCGGTCGTAATAACTACGCCAGCAATTGCCGCATCCGGGCGCATAGTATGGAACCGCGAGAGCTGCACCGACTATCGCTCCCGCCACACCACCGACGAGCGCAGCGGGGCCTTTGGCTGGCGCGAGCAAGGTGGGACTTGACCCAGAACGCCCCCGGTCAAGGCGCGGCGGTAGGCTGCAAAAAAAAAATGCTCGAATGGTCTTGAAACGGATTTTTGCTTTACCAATTCGTTGGTCGCCAAGAAATCTTGGCTCAGGGCGCGCGGGAGTTCCCGGCGCTTAACTCCATATTGCTCAACGGAGGATGTGGTTATGAGGTACGATTTCACCCCGCTGTATCGCTCTACCGTCGGTTTTGACCGGCTGTTCGATGCGTTCGATCGTCAATCCGAAACCGAAAGCGCGCCAGGCTGGCCGCCCTATAATATCGAAAGGGTCGCGGAGGACGCTTATCGCATTTCGGTCGTAGTTGCCGGCTTCGCCCCTGACGAGATTGAGCTGATCCAGCACGAAAACGACTTGATCGTAAGTGGCCGCAAGAAGGTCGTCGAGCAAGGCGCGCAATACCTGCATCGCGGCATCGCTAACAATGCGTTCAAGCACTCCTTCAACCTTGCCGAACACGTCAAGGTGCTAAATGCGAATCTGGAAAATGGCGTGCTGACCATAGCGCTGAAGCGCGAAGTTCCTGAGGCCCTGAAGCCGCGCAGGATCGATATCTCCAGCAACAGTTCGCCTCAGACGATCGTTCAGGACAACAAGGCAAAGCAGGAGAAAATCGAGCGGCGCGACAATGCGGCATAAGGGCTGCCGATTCCAGGCTCGCGCCGCGCCCGGTAGCTGTCGCCGTCACGTCAAAACCTTGGGACGCCGGGGGTCTTTGCCCCCGGCGTCGAAGAGAGGCCGCCATGGAGAGGAAGGAGAAAATCTTCAAAGTCGATAAACCCGCGAAATTCTTGCACGCTCCGCATCTGCCTTGGGGTGGAGCGATCCTCTTGGGGAAGCCGATCGCCAATGACAATTTCGATGACGATCCGCCGCCAGCGGCATCGGCTCCCATCCTCCCGTTTCCGGCGACGGGACGATGAGGAGGATTGTCAAACCCCCGGAAGCTACGGCCAGGCACACGTTACTGTATCCAGGGATTGCTGGAGCATCACGCCCCTGAAGCAATGTACAAATGCTCGAAGCTGCCTTCTGAGCGCGGTAAGCCCTAGCCGTAGTTTCTGGAAGTAAATCCCTGCAAATTCAACTGCGCGGAGAGCCGCGACTTTGCCGCGCGACAGTCAGTGAGGCATTGGTCATGTTCCCCTATGTTGCAGTGTCTTTCCTGCTCATGATCGGTTTCGGCGCAGCGGGCCTCGAATTTCCGAGTTTGCGCGAAATCGGGTTAGCCGCCTCTGCCGCAGCTGCGATTGTGTTTGTGGGTTCATTGGATGCATGGGAATGCGAGGGAATTCGACAGAGCCGATGAGCGTCGATGTGTAGTTGCTCGCGCGGCCGAGCGGGGGCATGGCTGTGCGGAGGCTGGCGGCTGACCGCGCTTACCGGTCTACACGATATCGAACGGTTAACGCGCGCCAACACCGGGCTGGCCCGCGTGGCGCAGCGTGTAGTAACAGACGACATCGACGGGGACTTCTTGAGATTTACGTGCGCCCTCTGCGACAGGTCCCGTTGGTGGTGTTCACTGGCCTTGGCCTCCCCGCGGACCTGCAAAGATCACACCCCGATCTTGCACTCATCCTCAATCCATCGCGCGCGAGGTTTAACCTATCGGGCGCGACCCGCCTCCCAGTTCGACCGGATCGCTATTTCCTCAAAACGAAACTGCCACGGGCAATGCTCCCGCACCGTGCAACCCATCGAACACGAATTGGACTGCGAGTGCCGCCAGCAGCACGCCGGCGATCCGTCCCACAACGTCCGTCCCGGTTTCGCCGAGCAGTTGTGTCAGTCTATCCGCAGCGAGCATCGCCATCAAAGTCAGCGCCAAACACAATATCAGCATAAGGATGATCGCGCCGGCCTGCAGAAGTCCGTCAACCCGGCCCATCAAGAGCACAACCGCCGATAGGCTTCCCGGACCCGCCATGACAGGAAAAGCAAGGGGAAAGACCGCGATGTCTCGGGGCCCCTCGGCCTCGCGATGTTCGCCCTCGCTGATGGAAGAGAGCCCCGGGCTCGAAAAGGTCAGTGTTAGGGCTTGCAAGAATAAGAGAATGCCGCTAGCCACCTTGAACGCAGGCAGCGTTATCTGGAGAAGCGACAGCGCCAAATTTCCGGCGAGCGCAAAAAACAGCAGCATGGCCCCAGCAATCAAGACCGCGCGAACAGCCAGCCTCTTGCGATTGGCTTTGTGCGCCCCCGTCGTGAGGCTCGCGAAGATCGCGGCAGTCTCAACCGGACCAATCGTAATAAAAAGAGTCACGAACGCAGCAGAAAGGCTCAACGGCATCATCAATTCAACTGCCTTTTGTTCAGGCGCGGACGACTCTTTCAGGTGACGCGATCCATTCTCTAGCTAGCCACAAAACCAATTTGATAAGCTCTCAGGCCCACCTAACCTAGCGTCCGCCCCTTCATGCCCACCGTAAAGGCTCTGCAGCGTACCAGACATAGTAGAGGACACCTTCCATGACTAGCGCCAACCCGACAACAGAAGAAGAACTGGTTCTGTACGACGCGATCGGACGCGCAATTATAAATGTTCATGCGGCCCTTGTCGAAATCGATCGCGCCTGGGTCCGTATTACCGGCGAGCGGCCGCGTCCTTCTGCAAGCGCCTTTGCGGCTCTTGATCGCGCCCAAGAAGTCCTCACTGTCGCGCAAGACGATCTCAAGCGCGCACGGTCCGCGCTGGCATGATTCACAAAGACGACGCTTGAGCAGTAACAGATGCGGTCGAGCGCAATGGCTCGCCGCCGCATCCGCTAGCCCGCAACAAATTCGCCCGAGACTCAAATTGAGAAGATAACGAGCCTCGACCTAAATGAACGGCCCGCTTTGCATGTGCGGCAATGGCTGTTGGATTTTACACGTCGGCCAGAATGTCCGGATGCCGGCGCGGCAAAAAAAAAGCCTTTTTTATTCCAACACCATCGTGGCGACACTCTTTCCGACCTCTAAAGCAAGCTTGGACGTTCGAACCCTGCGCTTAAATCGAGGCCGCCTTTTTGCCGCGAATGTTCTGAAGGCCAGAGCGTGCAAGTCAGCGCACTGGGGGCAATGGCTTGGCGGCGAGCGGCGTTGCGTCGTGCCATTCACAAGGATGGGCTACAGCCCGTTCGCGGCCACCGGTTTGGTTCGCGCTCGACGAATCGCGCCCACTTGCCTTCTTCGGCGGCGTCTGGACGCAGTGGACTTCCGTGCGCAAGGTGCTAGAGGGCGAAACGACGAACTAGTGTTCCGTCTCTTAATTAACGACTATGATCTTTGTCACAACTGATTTGCGACGAGGATCACAGAGATGGCGCGACCGATCAAGCGATTGTTTGCGGACGGGGAAGCGTTGATGGAGTTGCGGCGGCGCGCGCGCTCCCCGACGGTCGCGGTTCGCGATAGCGAGCGGGCCGAAATCGTTTTGCTGCGTATCGAAGGGGTTTCGGTCGAGGCCGTGGCCGAGCGTCTTGGAACGACGCCAAAGCGCGTGTCGATGTGGTCGAAGCGGTTTGAGACGCGCGGCCTCGA
>JAYUFK010000387.1:0-8058 GCA_043739325.1 Methylocapsa sp.
CGCCGCGTCCCGGCGAGCCGTGCGCGTCCTCGACATAATCGCCGCGCCAGTACAGCGCGACCATGTCGTCGCCGGCAAACACGATCTGCGCGCCGGCGCCCGCTTTCCAGCCGCCGGCCCATGTGCCGTTCCATGTCTGCGCCGCCTGCGCGAAGATCGGCGTCGAGAATACCGCCAGCGCGCCGATCGGGCCGGGCAGGCAAGCCGCGTTGAAAATCGTCAGGGATGCGAGAGCGAGGCGTTTCATCGGGGGCTCCTATTGTTACGCCAGCCGATATAGCGCCTGATTACGGGACGCTTTTCGCGCTACCCTATTTGACACGCCGCCGCGCCCGCCGGAATAGTTCGCCGCGCCAACGGAGCTTGCCATGTCGCTCGATCGCCCGCCGCTTCCCCCCTTCGACCATGAAAGCGCGACGCGAAAAGTGCGCGCCGCCGAGGACGGCTGGAACAGCCGCGACCCGCAGCGGGTTTCGCTCGCCTATACTGAGGATTCGATGTGGCGCAATCGCAGCGAGTTCTTTTCCGGCCGCGCCGCGATTGTCGAATTCCTGACGCGCAAGTGGGCGAGCGAATTCGACTATCGGCTCATCAAGGAACTGTGGGCCTATGGCGACGATCGCATCGCGGTGCGCTTCGCCTATGAATGGCGCGACGCGGCGGGCCAGTGGCGGCGCTCCTACGGCAACGAGAACTGGCAATTCGACGCGCACGGCCTGATGCGGCTGCGCTACGCCAGCATCAACGACGTGGCTATCGGCGAAGGCGAGCGCCGCTATCGCTGGGACGCGCCGGGCCCGCGCCCTCTCGATCACCCCGGCCTGACGGCGTTCGGATTGTGACGAGCGCGCGGGCGACTCCGCAACCTCAATAGCCAGGCTCGTAAAAATACGGTCCGGGGCGATAATACCCGGGGCCGGGGCCATAATAATCATAGCCCGGATTGTAATAGCCCGGCCGCTCCCAGTCATAGCCGTCGTCGCGCCAACCCCAGCCTTGCCTCGGCGCCGCCATCCGCGCCGCGACATCGGGGCGCCGGGCGCGCACGCAGGCGAGGACATGACGCTGGCGCGCTGGCCCCCTCAATCCATCGGCGATAGCGGCGTTGCGGCAATTGCGGATGAGCGTTCCGGGCGAGATCGGCTTTTGCGGCTTGCGCGTTTGCGAACCGCTGGCGCTCGGCGCTTGCGGCCCGGTTGCCGGCTTTTTCGGCGCGGCGGGGGCGACAGCGGCGGGCGGCGATGGCGGCGGCGCCACAGTGCTGTTCTCCACCGGAGGCGTCGCGGGCGCCAGGGGGATGATGCGCGGCGCAGGGGCCTCAGGAGTTGGCGTTGGCGTCGCCGTCGGCGCGGGGGTCGGCGCGGCTTCCGCTGACGGGGTCGGGCTCGACGTCTTGGCCGCAGGGGTCGAAGGCGTTGGCGTTGCCATAGCGGGCGGCGAAGCTTCCGCTGGCGAGGCGGTCGGGGTTTCCGCCGCCGGAACCGACGGACTGGGCGTCGGGATCGGCGTTTCGGCTGCGGGCGCCGATGGCGCCGCCGTCGCGGGCGGGTCTTGCGCTGGATCGGTCTGGGACAGCGCCTGGCCGGATGTCAGAAACAAGGCGAAGGTCACCGATGCGATCGTCTGCCAAAACATAGGAATTTCCGCTTCTGCCGTTGATATCCGCCCGCCCAACTCGCACGGGCTCGCGCCAAAAATGTGGCCGACGCGGGCACGTTGGCGCTCGCAGCGCATAAGCCGCGCGACGGCAATTCTCTCGATCCGAAAGAATCTTGACGTTGAACGGAAAAGAACAAAAAAAGAACTTGCGTGTTAGAACAAACCATGTACATTCAACCGCAGGGAAGCAACAAATTGATTTCCCGAGGATTTATTCCGGTCAAATCCGGCGAGGGGGAGCCGCCTTGCGGTTTCGGCGCCGAGCGTGCAGAAGGAAGAAACGCTAATGTCATCCGCCAATCTCCGCCTCGTGGAAGGGCCGTCCGTGGACAAAACCAAGGCGCTCGAAGCCGCGCTATCCCAGATCGAACGCGCCTTCGGTAAAGGCTCGATCATGCGGCTCGGCAAGAACCAGAAAGCGGTGGAGATCGAGACGATTCCGACCGGATCGCTCGGGCTCGACATCGCGCTGGGCGTCGGCGGCCTGCCGCGCGGCCGCGTCGTCGAGATTTACGGCCCGGAATCGTCGGGCAAGACCACGCTGACGCTGCATGTCATCGCCGAAGCGCAGAAAAAGGGCGGCGTTTGCGCCTTCGTCGACGCCGAACACGCGCTCGATCCGGTGTATGCCCGCAAGCTTGGCGTCAATCTTGAGGATTTGCTGATTTCCCAGCCCGACACGGGCGAACAGGCGCTTGAGATTACCGATACGCTGGTGCGCTCGGGCGCCATTGATGTTCTGGTGATCGATTCGGTGGCGGCCCTGACGCCGCGCGCTGAAATCGAGGGCGAAATGGGCGATTCGATGCCCGGCCTGCAGGCCCGCCTGATGAGCCAGGCCCTGCGCAAGCTCACCGCGTCGATTTCGCGCTCCAACACGATGGTCATTTTCATCAACCAGATCCGCATGAAGATCGGCGTGATGTACGGCTCGCCCGAGACGACCACGGGCGGCAATGCGCTGAAGTTCTACGCTTCGGTGCGCCTCGACATCCGCCGCATCGGCGCGATCAAAGACCGCGATCAGGTCGTCGGCAACCAGACCCGCGTCAAGGTCGTCAAGAACAAGGTCGCGCCGCCGTTCAAGCAGGTTGAATTCGACATCATGTATGGCGAGGGCATCTCCAAGAACGGCGAACTTGTCGATCTTGGCGTCAAGGCCGGCGTTGTCGAGAAATCCGGCGCGTGGTTCTCGTTCGACAGCACGCGTCTGGGTCAGGGGCGTGAAAACTCCAAAGCCTTCCTCAAAGCCAATCCGGAAATCGCAGCGAAGATCGAGGCCGCGATCAGGGACAATTCGGGCCTGATCGCGGAACGCATCCTCGAACAAGCCGATCCCTCCGAAGCAGACGCCGACGCCTGAGGTCTGCTGCGGGCGCGTTACGTCCCCCGCGAAAGCGCCCGCTCGCCAGGCAAGCCTCCAGTCGTCGCGCATACGCGGCCGCGCTACCCCTGCGCGGCCGCGTATTCTTTTTTGGCGGTCGCTCGCCGCATGCCTTGTCGGCCCGCATCCCGAAACGCCCACTATATTCCCGATTCCACTTTTTGCCGCGCATGTTCTAGGGATGTCGCAGGCGTGGGGCCGCGACGATCCGCTACACCGCAATGCCCCGGCTCAGTCCGGGAATGGCGGGAAAAGCGATGATTGAGACGACCCCTAGCGCATCGGGCAGCAAAAGACCGGGTCGGGGCGAGGTTTTATGAGCGGCGTTAACGAAATCAGGTCGGCATTTACGGGGTATTTCGCCAGGCACGGCCATGAGGTTGTGGCGTCCAGTTCGCTCGTGCCGCGCAACGACCCGACCCTGATGTTCACCAATGCGGGCATGGTGCAGTTCAAGAACGTCTTCACCGGCGTCGAAAAGCGTCCCTACCAGCGCGCCGCGTCGTCGCAAAAATGCGTGCGCGCCGGGGGAAAGCACAACGATCTCGACAACGTCGGCTATACCGCGCGCCATCACACGTTCTTCGAGATGCTCGGCAATTTCTCGTTCGGCGATTATTTCAAGCCGCTGGCGATCGAACTGGCGTGGAACCTAATCACAAAAGAATTCGCGCTGTCAAAAGACAAGCTCACCGTCACTGTCTACTACGACGACGACGAGGCGTTCGATCTTTGGAAGAAGATCGCCGGCCTGCCCGGATCGCGCATCATCCGCATCGCGACATCGGACAATTTCTGGGCGATGGGCGACACCGGGCCGTGCGGACCGTGCTCCGAGATTTTCTACGATCACGGCGATCACATCCCCGGCGGTCCGCCCGGTTCTCCCGATGCCGACGGCGACCGGTTCATCGAAATCTGGAACCTCGTCTTCATGCAATACGAGACCTTGCCCGGCGGCGAGCGCGTCGCGCTGCCGCGCCCGTCGATCGACACCGGCATGGGCCTCGAGCGCATTTCGGCGGTGTTGCAGGGCACGCACGACAATTACGAAACAGACATGATGCGCTCGCTGATCCGCGCCAGCGCCGACGCGTCCGGCGTCGAAGCCGATGGGCCATACAAGATTTCGCACCGCGTTATCGCCGATCACTTGCGCGCCTCGTCGTTTCTCGTCGCCGACGGCGTGCTGCCGTCCAACGAAGGGCGCGGCTACGTTCTGCGCCGCATCATGCGCCGCGCGATGCGCCACGCCCAGCTCATCGGCGCGCGCGATCCGCTGATGTGGCGCCTCGTCCCCGCCCTGGCGCGCGAGATGGGCCAGGCCTATCCCGAATTGATCCGCGCCGAGACGCTCATCAGCGAGACCCTGAAGCTGGAAGAAACCAAATTCCGCGCCACGCTGGCGCGCGGCCTCACAATGCTGGAAGACGAAACGCGCAACCTGCCCAAGGGCGGCAAGCTCGCCGGCGAAGTCGCGTTCAAGCTTTACGACACCTATGGCTTCCCGCTCGATCTGACGCAGGACGCTCTTCGCGCCCGCGATCTCAGTGTGGACACCGACGGGTTTTCCGCCGCGATGGAGCGCCAGCGCACCGAGGCGCGCAAGGCCTGGGCCGGATCGGGCGAAGCCGCGACCGAGACGATCTGGTACGCGATCAAGGAGCGCGCCGGCGCCACTGAATTCCTCGGCTACGAGACCGAAGTCGCCGAAGGCGTCGCGCTCGCGCTGGTCAAGGACGGCGGTGAAGTGCAGGCGCTATTGGCGGGCGAAAGCGGCGGCCTCGTGCTCAACCAGACGCCGTTCTACGGCGAATCGGGCGGCCAGGTCGGCGACACCGGCATCGTTGTCGGCGCTGGCGTTCGCGCCCGCATCGTCAACACCAAAAAGCGCCTCGGCGATCTCTTCGTCCATGACGTCGTGATCGACGACGGCGTGCTGAATGTCGGCGCGCCGCTGGGGCTCAAGGTCGATCGCGAGCGCCGCCTCGCCATCCGCGCCAATCATTCGGCGACGCATCTGTTGCATGAAGCGCTGCGCATGGTGCTGGGCGATCACGTCGCGCAGAAGGGTTCGCTCGTCGCGCCCGACCGGCTGCGTTTTGACATCGCGCATCCCAAGCCGATCACCCGGCAGGAACTCGCGCAAGTCGAGGACATCGCCAACGGCATCGTGCTGCAGAACGAGCCGGTGGTGACGCGTCTGATGGGCGTCGACGAAGCGCGGGCTTCGGGGGCGCGCGCGCTGTTTGGCGAGAAATACGGCGATGAAGTGCGCGTCGTCTCGATGGGAACTTTGCAAGGCGGCGACAATGCCGCGCGGCCTTATTCGATTGAGCTCTGCGGCGGAACGCATGCCGCGCGCACCGGCGATATCGGGATCATCTCGATTACAGGCGAAAGCGGCGTGGCGGCCGGCGTGCGGCGCATCGAGGCGCTCACCCGCGATGATGCGCGCCAGCGCCTCAACGAAGATTCATCCGCTCTGGCTGCGATCGCTGAAACTTTGCGCGCGCCGCAGGCCGAAGTCGGCGAGCGCATCGCCGCGCTGATCGAGGATCGCCGCAAGCTGGAGCGCGAACTTGCCGATGCGCGTAAAAAGCTGGCGATGGGCGGCGGCGCGGCCAACGGCGCCGATCCCGTGCGTAACGTCGCGGGCGTGCGCCTGTTCGCGCGCAGCATCGAAGGCGTCGAGATGAAGGATCTCAAATCGCTCGCCGACGAAGCCAAACAAACGCTTGGCTCAGGCGTCGCCGCCATCGTCGGCGTCGCGCCGGATGGCAAGGCCAGCGTCGTCGTCGGCGTCACCAGCGATCTCGTCGCGCGCTTCAGCGCGGTCGATCTTGTGCGCGCCGCCTCGGTGGCGTTAGGCGGCAAAGGCGGCGGCGGGCGCCCCGACATGGCGCAGGCCGGCGGCCCGGATGGCGCGAAAGCGCAGGAAGCGCTGGAGGCGATTGCGAGCGCGATGGGGGAAAGCGTTCAATAATTGCGTAATCCTTCGACCAGTTCGCAGTGCAGACGTGAGCCTGGATTTAAGAGGCAAAGCTACAGGAGGCTCACGGATGGCGCATGCAGTGATTGTTCACCCGCTGCTCGCTGGTGGTCAGTTTGGCTCTGTCGAAGAACATGAAACGATCTACGCGTTGGAGCGCGAACAAGAAGAGGCCATTGTGGCGACCTCTTCTGGTGAGTTTGACGGCGATGAGTTCGGAGGCAACGAATGTGTCCTGTACATGTATGGGACGGATGCAGATCGCTTGTATGCCTCCGTCGAACCCAAGCTGAAATCCACTCGCGTCGCATCCGGTGGATACGCGATTAAGCGGTACGGCGATGCGCAGGATACGCAGGCCTGGGAGGTTCGAGTAAGTTGGTAATTTGCGTCGCAGCTTCTTACCCACTGCCGGGAAGGTTCGTTTCAGTAGCTCCGTCGATACACGCTATCTCGCTTCATCCCCTAACCTCCTTCTATCCGCCCCGAGCCCCCCATCATGTCCGCTCCTCCCGAAAACCGCCGACCCATCGCCGCGCGCCAGGCGGGCTGGGCGCTACGCGCGGCGGCGGCGTTGGCGCGGGCCAATGTCACGCCCAACAGCGTTTCCGCCGTTAGCGTCGTCTTCGCGCTTGTCGGCGCCGCGCTGCTGCTGCGATGGCCGACCGCTCCCGGCCTGATCCTCTGCGCCGCCTGCGTGCAGGCGCGGCTGATCTGCAATCTGCTCGACGGCATGATTGCGGTTGAGGGCGGCAAGAAGACGCCGCTGGGGCCGCTTTACAACGAATTTCCCGACCGCCTCGCCGATAGCCTGTTCATCGTGCCGCTCGGCTATGCCTGCGGCCTGCCGGCCTGGGGCTGGTTTGGCGCGCTCGCGGCGGCGCTCACGGCCTACGTGCGGGTGTTTGGCGGCGCGCTCAATCTGGCGCAGGACTTTCGCGGGCCGATGGCCAAGCAGCATCGCATGGCCGTGCTTACCGCCGCCTGTCTCGCCGGGGCCGGCGAATATTTGATCTGGGGAACGCGTTACGCGCTCATTGCCGCATGCCTCGTCATCGCCCTTGGTTCGGCGATCACCTGCGTCACGCGCACATTGGCTATCGCCAGCCTTTTGAGGGCGCGCTGATGTGGCTCTCCGGTCTTCTCATCGGCGCCGTTCGCATAGTCGCGGGCGCCGCGCCGCGCTGGGAGGGGTCGCAGCCGAGCATCGCGCAGCGCCTCTACTTCGCCAACCACACCAGCCATATCGATACGATCGCGCTTTGGTCGGCGCTGCCCGAGAAATTGCGCGCGACGACGCGGCCCGTCGCGGCGGCCGACTATTGGGGCGGCGACGCCACGCGCCGCTATATCGCGCAACGCGGCCTCAACGCGGTGCTGATCGATCGATCGCACAAGGACCCGAACGCCGATCCGCTCGCGCCGCTCTATGATGCGCTCGACGCCGGCCATTCGCTAATCCTGTTTCCCGAGGGCACGCGCGGCGCGCAGGCTCTGCCCGGCCCGTTCAAGTCCGGGCTTTATCATCTGGCGCAGCGTTATCGCGAAGTCGAATTGATCCCGGTCTATCTCGATAATCTGCATCGCAGCCTGCCGAAGGGGACGTTTTGCCCGGTGCCGCTGATCTGCACGGTGCGGTTCGGCGCGCCGCTGGCGAGAATTGGCGGCGAGGACAAGCAGGCGTTTCTCGATCGCGCCCGCAATGCCGTCACAAGGCTGAGCCATTGAGCCCCGATCGCAAACTCTATTTCCTCATCGGCGGCATCGTCGCGCTGCTGATTGTCGCCTCGCTGATCGGGCGCATCCTGCGCGCCCGCGCCACGGACCCAGGCTCGATCGCCGTCGTCGACAATCTCGTGCAGCGCGTGCGCGCGTGGTGGGGGATGGTCGCGGTGTTCGCGGCGGCGTTCATCCTCGGCAAGAACGCGACGATCGTCATGTTCGCCTTCATTTCGTTTTTCGCGTTGCGCGAGTTCATCACGCTGACGCCGACGCGCCGCGCCGATCATCGCGCGCTGTCGCT
>JAYUFK010000388.1:0-2900 GCA_043739325.1 Methylocapsa sp.
GTCCCATCGGCCATGATATGCTTTGAACCAATGATGATTACGGGGCTCGACTGCCCCGCGCACAGGTCGAAGGAACAGGCTCATGCCCGAGATGACTGCCATGGAAAAAACAACGGTGCCAATCTCCGTTGAAGCCGCGTTGTGCTTCATTGTACCGCAAGCGGAAAAACCCGTGTTTCAAAGCTCAGCGTATACGGGCGGCGATCCGAAAATCTTCTTCAAGGTCGAAGACCGCACCGTCAAGATCACTGACATCCGCAAGATTCCGACCGAGCCTTCCATCGAACGCGAAGGGTTCGAGCTGATCGTCTCGCCGACTGCCGTTGCCGACCTCAACAGCGACGATTTGGTCACGAACGCTTACTATCCCGAGATCGAGGCACTCCTGAAGAAGCGGTTCGGGGCGACCCGGATTGCGATCTTCGATGCGACGCGCCGCTCTGATAGAGGCACCGGCGCTGCCAATCCCGATGGCAGACGGGGCCCCGCAGTCCGCCTCCACGTCGACTACACGCAGAAGAGCGGACCGCAACGTCTCAAGGATACCATCGGAATTGCGGAGGCCGAGCGCCTGCTCGCGAGCGGGGCGCGCGTGATCCAGGTGAACGTCTGGCGGCCGATCAAGGGCCCCGTTCTGCGCGCGCCGCTTGCCGTCGCCGATGCCTCCTCGATCGCCAAGCATGAGCTTGTCGCGACCGATCAGGTGTTCCCCGATCGTGTCGGTGAAATCTACCACCTGGCCTACGGCCCGGGCCAAGGGCCCGTCCGCAAACTAATGAATCAAGTTTGCCACACATCCCCGCAATATGACATCGAGGGGATTCACAGGCCGCCGCGACGCAGATAGATGCGTCGCATGGCCAAGGCTGGGGATGCGATCCGACAGAGGTATGAGGCGCTGCTGCCGGTGCTCGACGAGCAAACCGAGCGGCGGTTCGCCGGGGCCGAGGCGATGGCTGCCGGCTATGGCGGCGCCAGTCTGGTTGCCCGGGTCACGGGCATTGCGCGAAGCACGATCAATCGCGGCATTGCGGAGATCAAGGAAAAACGTAATGCTGGCGCGGGCCGTATCCGCAAGCCGGGCGGCGGGCGCAAATCGAAAGTTTCGGAAAACCCGAAATTGCTCGATGACCTTAAAGATCTGGTCGAGCCGGAGACATCAGGCGATCCAATGCGGCCGTTGCTGTGGACAGCGAAAAGCCTGCGCCATCTCGTGGGCGCCCTGAAGGACAAGGGGCATAAGGTCGGCCGGACTGTCGTGGCCGATCTGCTGCGCTCGCTCAATTACAGCCTGCAAGCGAATGTCAAAACCAAGGAAGGTGGCGATCATCCCGACCGCAATGCCCAGTTCGAGCATATCAACGCGCAGGTCACGGCGTTCCAGGCGAGCGGTGATCCGGTCATCTCGGTCGACACCAAGAAGAAGGAATTGGTCGGCAATTACAAGAACAACGGGGCTGAGTGGCGGGCGCAAGGCGAGCCGGAGGAAGTCAAGGTGCACGACTTCATCGATCCCGCCCTCGGCCGCGCCGTTCCCTACGGTGTCTATGATATCACGAAAAATACCGGTTGGGTCAGCGTCGGCATCACCAGCGATACGGCAAGCTTCGCGGTCAACACCATTCGCCGCTGGTGGCAGACAATGGGAATGCAATCTTACTCATCGGCGAAACGCCTGATGATTACGGCCGACGGTGGCGGCAGCAATGGGTCGCGTGTGCGATTGTGGAAAATTGAATTGCAGAAATTAGCCGACGAGATCGGCAAACCGATATCCGTCTGCCATTTGTCACCCGGCACCAGCAAATGGAACAAGATCGAACACCGCCTGTTCGCCTTCATTACCCAGAATTGGCGCGGCAAGCCGCTGCGCTCCCTGCAGACGATCGTCCAGCTGATCGGCGCAACGACGACCGACAAAGGTCTCAAAGTGCGCGCCGAACTCGACAACACCGTCTACGTCAAGGGCATCGAGGTGACCGACGCCGAGCTTGCAGCCGTCAACATTCTGCGCGACGAGTTCCACGGCGAGTGGAACTACACCATCTCGCCGCGCCCGTCGGGATAGCGGGCCCAGTTCGGCCAGTCCAGCTGCCGCCATTATTGCTGGACGGGCGCTAAGGACACTTCGAACAATAACTGCTACTATTTCGGCGGTACTGGCCGTGGGCTGATCGTATAATTCCATTCGGGATGAAAGTCATCCCCTGCGATGGTCAGCGTTGTCATCTCGGCGTCGCTGACCTTGATGCCTTTCTCGTAGGTCCGCTCGTCGAGCACGCACTCGATTTTCAATCCCGTTTTTGTCGTCGTGGCGCCGATCAGCGAGACGATGGTCAGGCGATCGGTGAGGGGCTTACCGCGCCAGTTCTGCGTGATGTGGCAGAACATGCGGTGCTCTATTTTGTTCCACTTCGACGTGCCGGGCGGGAAGTGGTGGACGTGGATCACGAGCCCAGTCTCGTCGGCGAGCTTCTGCAACTCCATCTTCCACAGCCGGACGCGGGTGCCGTTGGAGCCGCCGCCGTCCGCCGTGATGGTGAGTTCGCGCATCTGTGGATAGCGCTCGCTGCCCATCCGCTCACGCCAAGTTCGGATCGACTGAACCGCGAACTCGGCCGTGTCGGCGGTGATGCCGACGCTGACGAAACCGGGCTCGTGATCCACATCCACCACTTCCCGCCCGGCACGTCGAAGTGGAACAAAATAGAGCACCGCATGTTCTGCCACATCACGCAGAACTGGCGCGGCCGTCCGCTAACGGATCGTGTTGCCATCGTCGAACTGATCGGCGCCACCACGACTGAAACGGGTTTGACGGTCGAATGCGCGCTCGACACCCGCACCTATGAAAAAGGCATCAAGGTCAGCGACGCCGAGATGGACGCCCTCAACATCAC
>JAYUFK010000389.1:0-21407 GCA_043739325.1 Methylocapsa sp.
GGGGCCACGATCGGGTCAGTTTGAGCAATTTCGGGCCGACGCTGTGGGCCGATTTCACTAAAAATGCCTGCGGCATGAATTTCGAGTCAGGCTCTAAGCAAAGCCGTCGGCGACGAGGACGCGCCAAGCATATCGTCTTGGGTGATGGTGATCTTAGCCGCGGGCCAGTCCGGGTTGAATTTTTCTCTAGCAACGGTCTCGAAGAGCTCTCGATCCCTTTCGAAGCGCGCCAGATAGCTTCCCTCAAGGGGCACTCGATTTCCCGCGAGCGCCAGGCGGGTCACAAGGACACGCACCGACATTTCGCGATACATCATCGGGAAATGCACGCCCAACCGATCTTCGATGCCAGGACGATCAACATGAGCGAGAGTGATAACTCGCGTTCTCGGCGGTTCGCTCCGCTCCGCTCCGCCTTCCACAGCGTCAATCGCACTCCGCTCGGAAGGCTCGGTGGGTGCGAATGGCGCCTTGCCCATTCCCTCGGAAACATCTCGCGTCGTCGCGCCTTCCGCAACATCGAACGCGCCCTGCACGCGACGATCGGCGGGATTCGACGCGGCCGTGCTCGTTCTCTCCGAACTGTCCGTAGTTGCTTCACCGCCCGTCAAGTCAACCGCGCCCCGGCCGGAACGCTCGCTATGGCTGAGCAGCGGCGCTCCGTCTGTTCTCCCCGAAACATCTCGCGTCGCTTCGCCGCCCACTGTCTTGACTGCGTCAGTCTCACGACGATCGGTGTGAAATAATGGGGCTGTGCTCGTTTTCTCGAAACCGCCATTCGTTGCTTTGCCACCTGTCGCGTCGACTGCGCCGCGTTCGGAATGCGCGGCGCGAACGAATGGCGCAATGTCTGTTCCCTCGGAAACGTCCTCCGTCGTTTCGCCTGCCCCAGCGCTTATTGCGCCCTGTTCGGGACAATCGGTGGGAATCGGTGGAGGAGTATTCGTTCTCCCGGAACCGCCGGTCGTTGCTTCGCCGGTCGAGTCAACCGCACGCCGTTCAGCAGGCTCGACATGTGCAAGCGGCGGATTGTCCAATCCCCCGGAAACCTCTCGTATCGCTTCGCCGCACGCCGTCTTGATTGCGCCGCTCTCGGGGCGATGAGTGCGAAGCAATGGAGCACTGCTCGTTCTCCCGGAACTGCCCGCCGATGCTTTACCGCCCTCCGCGTCAATCGCGTCCCGCTCAGAACGTTCGGCATGAACGAGCGGCGCCTTGTCAGTCCTCTGCGAAACGTTTCGCCTCTCCTCTTCGCCAATTGTTCCGTTCGCAGCGCAGTCGGGCGCCGGCCTCCTATCCCTGTCGACTCCTACCGCTTCCATGGCCCCGCCGACCGCACCTTCGGCAGGCATTTTGCGCTCAGTGACTGAGTCTTGTCGCGGACTCGACGCAGTATCCGTATCCTTTCCGGTCTCGCGGCTGGTTCGCTTCCTTATTTCAAGCCGCACGAGTTCCCAATGTTTGGGCGAACTAGCGCCTTCATCTGGATCGGCGCCTGATTGAGCTTGCCGCTGGCGTTGGAGGGCTTCCTCGTATGCGTTCGATCCAAAGGTCTCAATAAAGATCAAAGCGTCAGTTTGCACTGACGCGGCCCCCTTTCGCTGGCTTAGAAGCCGGCCGATCAACAAGGCCACCGCGTATAAGACGCAAAAGGCTAAAATGCCTGCAGCCCAAGGGAGCCAAGACGGATTAATTCTGTCGAACATTGGGCGCCCTCGGCTCTACTTCCGTTTCCGCCAGGGCATTAGCCGCTCGGTGGGCGCACGGTCGGGCCGGACCTACAAGCATCTCGCTTTTTAGGCGCCTCCATCTGAGCATCATACGCCACGCTGGATGATCGTTACGTCGGCGACGCCGGCTATTCCGGTCAGGTCGACTTCGAGGCAGCGCAACACTGCAAATGTCGAAGTATTCTCGGAGAAGCCGACCGGTATCATCAGCACGATCTGCCTTCTACGTCGAACCGAACATCGAATATAGTCGCACCGAATCCTTTCAGAACCTTACTTTTGATTGCTAAGGGAAGGGTGGGAGCGGCAATTCCCCGCGCTCGGTGTGATCCCGCCAGCCATAATGAAACGAATGGAACCAGTGCACAGACGCGGATGTGGATTGCCCATCAAAATCGCGCGTTCCCGCCGCCAGTTCAGGGGACATCGTTCTGACTTATTCCTGCGCCAACAGCTTTGCTTGCCAAATTGGCAAGACGGCGCCGCTGCCCGCTCGTGACCCGCAGCACAGCTCGAGAAACCGGGGACAAATGCGTGAGGCAGGTCGCATCCTGCAAGTGCTTCAACTCTTTATTTGACAACAGGCTTCGGTTTCAGTCAATTGTCTTCAAGCTTTCGACTAAACAATGGGATGCATTAGATGCGTGTCAAATCAGGACCGCGAAAGGCGTGGGTCGTCGCAGCTGGGACGGTCGCGATGGCCTGGATTTCCCCGGCGCCCGCGCAGGAGGCGGCGAAGACTCTGGCGCTGCTGCAGTCGAACGTCCTTGTTGCGGGGCCGCCCACACAGACGATCTTGCTGAGGTCTGGAATGTCGCGGTCGATCACCGTCACTCGCGCGTTCAAGACTATATACGTCACAAGTCCTGAAATCGTTGACGTTATCGCCAGGACCGATCACACAGCCATTCTCGTTCCGAAGGCCGTCGGCGCGACAAATATCGACATCGTCGACGATCATTCGCAAGTCATAAATACGGTCAACGTCGTCGTAGACAATTTCCCTGGATACGGCCGAGTCCAAGTCTTTAATAAAGCCTCGCCCAACAGCTTTACAACATTTCAATGCGGAGAAGCCGCCTGTCAATCGGTCGGCGTTGACGTTGTCGAGTCGTTGCCCCATCCGATTCCAAGTCCGAGCCCGAGCCCGAGCCTGGTCAAGCAGTGATTGGGGCGGCCTCTTGGTCGTGTGTGGGTTGGCTGAGCGTGGGCTGGCCAGAATCTTTTGTCGGAACTTTGGGATAGCTCTCATGCTCGTCAATTCTGGATCGCGATACGCGCAAGGGATCGTCATCGGGGCGATACTCGCAGGCTCAATTTCCGCGGCGCTCGCTCAGGAACTGCCCAAGAGTCCGGTTCAGCAGCAGCAGGGCCTCATAGTATCCGCTCCGCCGACAGAAACGATTTCGCTGAAGAACGGCGTGGCCACGCCGATTACCGTTGGGCGCGTGTTCAAGAGCATACACATCGGAGATCCTAATATCGTCGATTTTGTCCCCGAAAACGACCACACGGCGCTTCTCGTGCCGAAAGCAATTGGCGCGACAAACCTTGAAATTCTCGACGAAAAATCTGAGATAATAAACAGTATCAGCATCCGCGTTACCGGCGACGAAATAGTGGGTCGGGTTGTCGTTTACAACGGGCCGACGCTCGGCACTTTCACCGTCTACGGATGCGCTCCTACTTGCCAGCGGTTTAGCGAGGAAGTTTCGAAGATCCCGGCGCCGGTTCCGGCGCCGCCGCCAAACAACGTGATTGTGCTTCCCTCAGCCCAAAACTCAACGCCGTCTGTCGCCAAATGAGCTTATGGCGTTAACCGGCCACGAAAGGTCGAACGTGTGACGGCTCTGGCATGAGCCAGATACTTGTTAAGCTACAAGTTAAGCTACAAGCGCCGCCGATTCCCGCCCCAGATCATCGCACATTCGGTTTGGCTCTATATTCGCCTTCCGCTGAGCCTGCGCTTGTTCGAGGAAATGCTGCGCGAACGAGGCATTGTCGTATCCCGCGAAAAAATCCGCCGTTGGGCGCTGAGATTTGGCGCTAACTATGCCCGCCGTTTAAATCGCAAGACGTCAAGCTTGCGAGACATATGGCATCTCGATGAAGTTGTCGTCACCATCAATGGCGCGCCGTCGATCAGCATGGCTACGTCCCTGGCGAAACGTGCTCGCGCTTTCCGGCCAAACGGTTTGCGGCATCAATCGCATCGTCACTGTCGACACAATCGAGATCGGCGACACGCGCGAGCGCGATAGCCGCGATCGAGCGCTGCCTGTCTGGTCGTGCTGCAGCGCCATCGCGAAGGGTGAAGTCTCTGTTATGAACCAGCAGTCCGCCCACTTGCCTGATGGACGGTATTTCGGCCCGTTGCCCGCCGCTTCGTTCATCGGCCGCGCGATTCCTCTCTGGACCGATCAGACCGAAACGAAGGAGCGATCATGCTGTCACCGCGCAAACCTGCCGCTGTTCGGTTGTTTGGCAAGAGCGCTCGCATTCCTTGGTTCGAGCCCGGTTCCGCGCCGCCGTCCCGCGCGATGTGTCCCCGTATCGAATGTGGCTCCGGCGCCTCGGCGCTTTCGAGAGGAGCACCGCGCGCGCGCCGACGCGTTTGCAGTCTGTCAATGTGGCAACCCGTGTCGTGGCGATTTCCGCACGCTCAGCAGTGACGATCAACGGTTCTGCGCGCGCCAAGACAGCGTCGATTGCGCGCTCTGCAATACGGCGCTCCGTCCTTCCCTTCACGGCCTCCATCGCGGACGCCTCAAGATTCAACATTCCCGAAAACTGGATTCGCGTGGTGATGCGCGCTGAGAGTTTCGGGGACATGCGCGCCGTTTCTCCCAGAGACGCGATGGGGCCGATGCAGATCATACCCAAGACCTACGCCGGATTGCGCGACGACCGCCATCTCGGTTCCGCCCCTAACAATCCGCGCGACAACATTCTCGCCGGCGCTGCGTATCTTCGCGAGATGTTCGATTCCTATGGATCGCCGGGGTTTCTCGCCGCTTACAATGCCGGCCCCGCGCGCCACGAGGACCATTTGGCGACCGGCCGACCGCTGCCGGTCGCGACGCTGGCCTACGTCGCAATGCTCTCGCCGAAGATCGGCGCTGGACGGATCGACGACACGAAAGCTGCCTCCTTCGATCTGCTCGCTTGGGCTCGCGCCATTCTGTTCGCCGCGCGCTCGGAGACCCCGCTGAACACCGGTATGCCCGCCACGAACGTGCAGCCGGATCGTCCACGAAAGGTCCGCCGAATCGTCGATCTCTCAGCGCTCGCGCCGCAGTCGGATGGTCTTTTTGTGCGCCTGGCCAGCGAGGCTCCCCAGCAATGACCGAAATCGCACGTTGTCGCGTCACGGCGGGGAGTGGCGCAGGTGCGGCATTGGGCTAGGGCGGGCAGACAGACCTCGACCAAAGACGGCAAGGGAAAAGCGCCGCCTTCGGCCTGGCGCATGTGGTTGGTTTGGTTGAGCATTTCGGTCACTTCGAGGGCTGGGCCTGCTGGCGCTTGGCCCAGAATGTCCAACGCTTTCAATGCCCCGAGCGCCGTCGCTTGCCCTCGGAGGCGCTGCCCCCGCCATGACCAGCCGCGATGCCGACCTCCGCATCCGGCCTGGTCGCATCCGGCACGGGAACCAAGGCGCCAAGCGTCCCAAGAGCTTTGTCGGCGAGTTCATGCGAGCCGCGAAGAAGGCCGGCCATATCGGCGAGAGCTTCGGCCGCCGCAAGGCTGGCGCCAGCCGCTCGCGCTTCGGCGGGGGCCGGCGCGCGGCGCTCTCCCTGTCGCTGCATTCGACGTCCCGACGCGTGGCGACGAAGGCGCGCGTCGTCCGACACCACGGCGCGCGCTTCCGTTCCGCGCCGCTCTCCAAGCATGTCGCCTATCTGAAGCGCGAAGGCGTCACGCGAGACGGCGCCGACGCCCGGATGTTCGACGCAACGTCGGATGTCGCTGACGAGCGCGCCTTCGCCGAGAGGTGCGAGGATGACCGCCATCATTTCCGGTTCATCATTTCGCCGGAGGACGCCGCGGAGCTGGAGAGCCTCCGCACCTTCACGCGCGAGGTGATGGCCGAAGTTGAGCGTGATCTCGGCACGAAGCTCGACTGGGTGGCTGTCGATCATTGGAACACCGACAATCCTCACGTTCACGTCCTGATTCGGGGTCGCGCCGACGACGGCCCAGACCTCGTCATAAGTCGCGACTACATCAGCCGTGATTTTCGCGATCGCGCTGCCGAGCGCGTCACCTTCGAGATCGGTCCGCGAACCGAGCAGGAAATCCGATCCGCCCTGGAGAAGGAAGTCGAGGCCGAGCGCTGGACCAGCCTTGATCGGGGACTCCGCACTATCGCGGACGAGACCGTCGGCGTCGCCGATCTCCGCCCCGGCGCCCCGGACGAAGATCCCGAACTGCGGCAGCTGATGTTAGGGCGCGCCGCCGAGTTCGAACGGCTTGGAATTGCCGAGCCAGTCGGGACGGCGCGTTGGACGTTGAAGTCCGGCCTTGAGCAGACGTTGCGCGACCTTTCAATCCGTGGCGATATCATCAAGACCATGCACCGCGCCATGACCGGCGCTGGCCGTGAACCGGATATGTCCGGCTTCGCGCTTCATAACGAAGAAGCTGCCTACCCGGTGCTCGGCCGTTTGGTCGCGCGCGGGCTCCACGACGAATTGAAAGGCACCGCCTATGCGGTCGTTGAAGGCGTCGATGGGCGGACTCATCATCTCCGCTTCTCGGACCTGGAGACGACGGGTGACGCCAAGCCAGGAGCGATCGTTGAGGCTCGCACTTACGAGGATACGAATGGACGCAGACGCCTGTCCCTCGCGACGCGGTCGGACTTCGCCATCGAGCCGCAGGTCGCCGCGCCGGGAGCGACCTGGATCGACCGGCAGCTTGTTGCGAGAGAGCCAGCTGCCACCGGGGGTGGATTCGGCATCGAAGTTCGCGAGGCCATGGTTCGACGGGTCGATCATCTTGTCGAGCAAGGTCTGGCGCGGCGGCAGGGCCAGCGGGTGGTCTTCGCGCGCGATCTGCTCGACACGTTGAGGCGGCGGGAGTTGGACGGGGTTTCCTCAAAAATTGCGGCTGAGACCGGCCTCGCACATCGTCCGTGAGCAGAGGGCGAGCACGTCGCCGGCGTCAAACAGCGCGAAGCGCTGTGGGCGATCTTCGAACTTATTCGCGCGGGCCTGGCGGAGCGCAAATCCGTCACCTGGTCTGGCATTTTCGGACGCCTCGCAGACGATTTGGCAAAGGGCGCCGAGCGTTCATTCGATTTCGCGGTCATCGATCAGGCGCAGGATATCGGCATTGCCGAAGCACGGTTCTTCAGTGCGTTCGGAGCGACGCGGCCCAATGCCCTGTTCTTCGCCGGCGATCTCGGCCAGCGCATCTTCCAACAGCCATTTTCCTGGAAGTCGTTGGGGATCGGACGTTAGGGGTCGCTCCTATCAGCTGCGCATCAACTACCGCACGTCGCATCAGATTCGCACGCATGCGGACGGGTTGCTGCCGAACGCCATCGGGGATGTCGACGGCAACGCCGAGAGCCGCCGCGGGACGGTCTCCATATTCGATGGACCAGCGCCCCTTGTGCAGATTTGCGCCGACGTTCGCGCGAAAGAAAAGACGGTCGCCGAATGGGTCGCGGCCCGTCTCCGCGAAGGCTATCGGCCAGAGGAGATCGGCGTGTTCGTCCGATCAGAGGCACAGCTGGCGCGTGCGCGGGCGGCCGTGACAGCCGCCGGCGCTTCGGCGGTAGAGCTGACCGACAAGATCGAGGCGACCGACGCGAATGTCGCCATCAGCACCATGCACCTTGCGAAGGGCCTGGAATTCCGTGCCGTCGCGGTCATGGCCTGCGACGACGAGGTGCTTCCACTCCAGGATCGGATCGAAACCGTCGCCGAGGATGTGGATCTGGAGGAAGTCTATAGCACCGAGCGGCACCTACTTTACGTTGCGTGTACCCGAGCAAGAGACCATCTGATTGTCATAGGTGTAGCTCCGGCATCGGAGTTCCTCGCGGATTTCAGGAGCGCGGCAAAGCCGGGGCCCCAATCCTGATGCTGTCGACGGCGCAGAAGGACCAAACGGGCGGTGCCGGGACTGCGCCATCACATCCGGCGTTTTCCGACCACCTGCTTACAAGGTGCTTACAAAACCCCAGAGCGATGGTCGTGTAAGCAAAAAACGGTCCCGAAGGACCGCTCTAAACTACTGATCTCTATAAGAGATTTTGGAGCGGGCGAAGGGATTCGAACCCTCGACCCCAACCTTGGCAAGGTTGTGCTCTACCACTGAGCTACACCCGCATCCGTGACGGCCAAGGCCGACAGCGGGGCTTATGCCGCAAAGGCCTTGCGATTGCAACTGCTTCGTTGCCGCTTCGTTGCCGCGCCATGGAAACGCAATTTCGCCCTGCTTTTGCCCGGGCGATCGACACAAGTGTTTGAATTGTAGTTCATGGAGAGCCGTGCAAAGGCTCGGTAAGACCCAGAGTCCGCTCGATGAACGTGCCCGTTGACCCGGCCCCGGTAAAAGCCGCGCAAAAGATGGCCCCCGCGCGGCGCGCAAGCCGCGCGGGAAGATGGCTCGTCGCTGTCCTCCTTGGCCTCGCGATCGTGTTCGGCCTGCAATATTACGAGAAGATCGGCCCCGGAACCGTGGATGCGCAAAAGCCGGCGACCGCGCAAGGGCCGCCGCCACAAACCGTTCGCGACGCCGAGGCGGTGAAGGGCGATATCCCGATCATCATCGATGCGCTGGGCACCGTGACGCCGCTCGCCACGATTACCGTCAAGACCCAGATCGCCGGGAAGCTGCAGGAAGTCGCCTTCCAGGAGGGCCAGCTTGTCAAGGCAGGCGACTTCCTCGCGCGGATCGACGCGCGCCCGTTTGAGGCGACGCTCGCCCAGGCGCAGGGACAATTGGCCAAGGACTCGGCGCTGCTGGCGCAGGCGCAGTCCGACCTTTCGCGCTATCAGACGCTGGTGAAGCAGGATTCCATAGCGCGGCAGCAAGTCGACGACCAGGGATTTCTCGTATTGCAGGACAAGGCGGCGATGGCGAGCGATCAGGCGCAGATCGACGCCGCCAGGCTCAACATCGGCTACGCCCACATCACCGCGCCGGTCAGCGGGCGCGTCGGCTTCCGCATGGTCGATCAGGGGAATTACGTCCAGCCTTCCGACGCCAACGGGCTGGTCGTGATCACGCAATTGCAACCGATAACCGTGTTCTTCTCCATCCCCGAGGATAGCTTGCCGCTTGTCAGCGCTCGGTTGAAGAGCGGAGCGGCGCTGCCGGTCAATGTTTACGATCGGGCCAACGTCAAACAGCTCGCGAGCGGAACGTTGACGACGATCGACAATCAGATTGATACGACAACCGGCACCGTCAAACTGCGCGCGACCTTCGCCAACGATGACTTCGCGCTGTTTCCCAATCAGTTCGTCAATGTGCGGCTGCTCGCCGACACGCTTTCGGGCGCGGTCATCGCCCCCAACGCGGCGATCCAACTGGGTTCGATCGGCAATTTTGTTTACGTCGTGGGCGACGACAGCACAGTGACCGTGCGCAAGGTGACGATCGGCGCCGCCGACGCGGATCACACCGCCGTACTGTCGGGGCTGAGCGCGGGCGAGCGTATTGTGATCGACGGCGTCGACCGGTTGCGCAAGGGCGCCAAAGTCGCGGTGCGCAACGGGCCCGGCGGCGGCGCGCCGGCAGCGAAAGGCAGCGCCGCAACGCCCGAGACGTCGCCAGCGACCGATGTCAAGCAATCGTCCGCGCCAACCGATCCCGCGGCAGCCGGTCAGCGCAAGAGTCGCCAGAAAGATCAGGGGGCCGGCCCGACGCCAACCCCAACGCCGGCGCCCTCGCCATGAGCGACGCGCCGGCCGAAGACCGCGGCGTCAATCCCTCGCGGTTGTTTATCGAGCGGCCCGTCGCGACCACGCTGCTGATGGCCGCCCTGCTGATGATCGGCATCGTCGCTTATCGTTTCTTGCCGCTCTCCGCGCTTCCCGAGGTCGATTATCCCACCATCCAGGTGCAGACATTTTACCCCGGCGCCAGTCCGGAGGTGATGACTTCATCGGTCACCGCGCCGCTTGAGCGGCAGTTCGGCCAGATGCCGAGCCTCAGTCAGATGTCGTCGCAGAGCTCCGCCGGCGCCTCCGTCATTACATTGCGCTTCGGTCTTGATCTCAACCTGGACATCGCCGAACAGGAAGTGCAGGCGGCGATCAACGCCGCGGGCAATCTGTTGCCCGCCGATCTACCGGCGCCGCCGATCTACGCCAAGGTCAACCCAGCGGACGCGCCGATCCTGACGCTCGGCGTGACGTCGGATACGATGAAGCTGACCGATGTTCAGAATGCCGTCGAGGGCCGCCTCGCCCAGAAACTTTCGCAGGCGCCCGGCGTCGGCCTCGTCACGATTTCCGGCGGACAGCGACCGGCGGTGCGCATCCACGCCAACCCGCGCGCGCTCGCTGCCTACGGCCTCAATCTCGACGATCTCAGAACCACGATCGCCAACCTCAACGTCAACACGCCAAAGGGCAATTTCGATGGCCCGGCGCAGTCGATCTCGATCAACGCCAACGATCAGATCAGGGACCCCGCCGACTACGTCAACTCGGTCATCGCCTACAAGAACGGCGCGCCGATCCATCTTGGCGAAGTCGCGACGGTCGAGCAGGCGCCCGAAAACAACCGCCTTTCCGCCTGGATGAACAAGACGCCGGCGCTCATCGTCAACATCCAGCGCCAGCCGGGCGCTAACGTCATTCAGGTCGTCGATAGCATCAAGCAGCTCCTCCCAACGCTGACGGCGTCGCTGCCGGCGGCGATCAGCGTCACGCCATTGACGGATCGCACGGTGACGATCCGCGCTTCGGTCGCCGATGTCGAATTCGAACTGTCGCTCGCCGTGGGCCTTGTCGTACTGGTGATATTCCTGTTCCTGCGCAATATCCCCGCGACGATCATCCCCAGCCTCGCCGTGCCGCTGTCGCTCGTCGGCACACTGGCGGCGATGCTCGAGCTTGGCTTCAGCCTCGACAATCTTTCGTTGATGGCGCTAACCATCGCCACCGGCTTTGTCGTCGACGATGCGATCGTCACGATCGAGAATATCTCGCGCTATCTCGAAATGGGCCAGACGCCGTTGCAAGCGGCGCTCAACGGATCGCGCCAGATCGGCTTCACCATCATTTCTCTGACGATCTCGCTGCTGGCGGTGCTGATACCGCTGCTGTTCATGGGCGACGTTGTCGGGCGATTGTTTCACGAGTTCGCGCTGACGCTGGCGGTGACGATCGTCATCTCGGCGGTGGTTTCGCTGACGCTGACGCCGATGCTCTGCGCGCAATTGCTCAAGCAGCGGGACCCGAACAAGACGTCCAGCGGACACGCCAGCGGCGGGCGGTTCTTTCAATCGCTGGTGCGGCTTTACGGGCGCACCCTGCGCGTCGTGCTCAATCACCAGATTATCACGCTCGTCGTCGCGCTCGCGACATTCGTCGTGACCGGCTATCTCTATGTCGCGATCCCCAAGGGGTTCTTTCCGGTCCAGGACACCGGCATCATTCAGGGCATCACGCAGGCGGCGCAAACTTCCTCCTTCGCCTCGATGGCGCAGCATCAGCAGGACCTCGCCGACGCGGTGCTGAAAGATCCCGATGTCGAAAGCCTGTCTTCGTTCATCGGCGTGGATGGCTCGAACGTGACGCTGAATTCGGGACGCTTTCTCATCAATTTGAAACCACACGCCCAGCGCAAGGCGACGGCGACACAAATCGCGCGACGCATCGAGGATGAAGTTGCGGACGTGCCAGGCATCACGTTGTTCATGCAGCCGGTGCAGGACCTGTCGATCGAGACGAATATCAGCGCCACGCAATATCAGTTCACCCTCGAGAATCAGGATCTGACGCAGCTCCAGACCTGGACGCCGACCCTGTTGGAGCGTCTGCAAAACGCGCCCGAGCTCGCCGATGTCGCCAGCGATCTGCAACAGAACGGGCGCGCCGCGGTGTTGACGATCGATCGCGCCAGCGCGGCGCGTTTCGGCATCACGCCGGCGACTGTCGACAATGCGCTTTACGATGCGTTCGGCCAGAGGATCATCTCGACGATCTTCACCCAGGCCAACCAGTTTCGCGTCATCCTCGATGCCGATCCGACGATGCAAAAATCTGTCGCCTCGCTCGGCTCGATATATCTCCCATCGTCCGCTTCGACGACGAGCGAGGTGCCGCTGTCGTCGATCAGCACGGTGTCGATCCGGCAGTCGCCGTTGCAGATTTCGCATCTTGGCCAGTCGCCCGCGACGACGATCTCCTTCAATCTCGCGCCCGGCGTTTCGCTTGGCGCCGCCGTCACCGCGATTCATGCCGCGATCGACGAAATCAACTTGCCGGCGAGTTTCGCGGTGAGCTTCCAGGGCGCGGCGCTGGCGTTCGAATCGTCGCTCACCAACGAACTGCTGCTTTTGCTCGCCGCGGTGGCGACAATGTATATCGTGCTCGGCGTGCTCTACGAGAGCTTCGTTCATCCGGTCACGATTCTCTCGACGCTGCCGTCGGCGGGCATCGGCGCGCTGCTGGCGCTGATGATCGCCGGCGCCGGGCTCGACATCGTCGGCATCATCGGCATCGTTCTGCTGATCGGCATCGTCAAGAAGAACGCGATCATGATGATCGACTTCGCGCTCGACGCTCAGCGCAATGAAGGCAAGAGCGCCGAGGATGCGATTTATCAAGGCTGCCTGTTGCGCCTGCGCCCGATCCTGATGACGACGATGGCGGCGATGTTTGGCGCGCTGCCATTGATGCTGGGCACAGGCGTCGGCTCTGAACTGCGCCACCCGCTTGGCCTCGCGATCGTCGGCGGCCTGGCGGTCAGCCAGATTCTGACGCTGTTCACGACGCCGGTGATCTATCTGATGTTCGAGCGCATCGGCGCGCGCTTTGGCGCATCGGCCGCGCCGGTACAAACGGCGCCGGGCGCGCCATGAGCAACCTTTCGGCCTTCTTCATTCGTCGTCCCGTCGCCACCACATTGCTCGCCGCGGGCATTGCGCTGTCCGGAATATTCGCGTTCGGCCAACTGCCAGTCTCGCCTCTTCCGCAGGTCGATTTTCCGACAATTGGCGTGACCGCCGGTATCCCTGGCGCGAGCCCCGACAACATGGCGTCGAGCGTCGCTTCGCCGCTGGAAAAGCATCTCGGCCAGATCGCCGATGTCACGGAGATGACTTCATCGAGCTCGCAGGGGTCGACGAACATATCGCTGCAATTCGGCCTCGATCGCGACATCAACGGCGCGGCGCGCGACGTGCAGGCGGCGATCAACGCGGCGCGCGCCGATCTGCCCGCCATTCTGCGCTCCAACCCGACCTACAAAAAGCGCAATCCCGCCGACGCGCCGATCATGATCTTGACGCTGTCTTCGCCAACCCGCCAGCAGGGCGAGGTCTACGATATCGCCTCAAACGTCCTGCAACAAAGCCTTTCGCAATTGAAAGGTGTCGGCGATGTTCAGATTGGCGGCGGCGCGTTGCCGGCGGTTCGCGTCGAACTCAATCCGACCGCGCTGTTCAAGTACGGCATCGGTCTGGAGGATGTCCGGGCGGCGCTCGCCTCCGCCAACGCCAACGCGCCGAAGGGCGCCATCGAGGACAAGGATTTCCGCTACCAGATCTACACCAACGATCAGGCGAGCCACGCCGCGCAATACCGTGATCTCATCGTCGCCTGGCGAAATGGCGCGGGAGTTCGCCTCTCCGATCTCGGCGAGGTCGTCGACTCAGTCGAGGATTTGCGCAATGCGGGCCTCGCCAACGGCAAGCCCGCCATCATCGTGCAGATTTTTCGTCAACCCGGCGCCAACATCATTGAAGTCGTCGATCTGGTCAAAAGCGAGCTGCCGCGCCTCGCCGCCTCCTTGCCGGGAGACATCGATCTCGCGGTGGCGATCGATCGCTCCAAGACGATTCGCGTCTCTCTTGGCGATACCGAACGCACGCTGATCACATCCGTCTCGCTGGTGATCCTCGTTGTCTTCGTCTTCCTGCGCAACGTGCGCGCCGCCGCCATTCCCAGCATCGCGGTGCCGATATCGATCGTCGGCACATTCGCCGCGATGTATCAATTCGGCTTCAGCCTCGACAATCTCTCCCTGATGGCGTTGACGATTTCGACCGGCTTTGTGGTCGACGACGCGATTGTCGTGCTGGAGAACATTTCCCGGCATATGGAGAAAGGCGTTCCCCGCATGGAGGCAGCGCTGATCGGCGCGCGCGAAGTCGGCTTCACGGTTCTCTCCATTACCGTTTCGCTGATAGCAGTGTTCTTGCCGTTCCTGTTCATGGGCGGCCTGATAGGCCGGTTGTTTCGCGAATTTGCGCTGACGCTGTCGATGGCGGTGACGATCTCATTGTTCATTTCGCTAACGCTGACGCCGATGCTGTGCTCGCGTTTTCTGCCCAATCCCGCCGCACATTCCAACGGAATCTTCTACCGCGCCAGCGAGCGCGTCTTCGACGGCGCTCTGGGCTTTTACCGGCGCACTCTGCGGGTCGCGTTGCGGCATCCGATCATCGTCGGCATCGTCTTCCTGGCGACGATCGGCTTCAACGTCTATCTCTTCACCAGCGTCAACTACAGCCTGTTCCCGTCGCAGGACAACGGTTTGTTGGTGGGCGGCATACAAGCCGATCAGAGCATCTCGTTTCAGGCGATGCGGCAGAAGCTGGCGCAGTTGCAGGCGATCGTGCAAAGCGATCCGGCGGTCGACACGGTTGTCGGCTTTACCGGCGGGCGCCAGACCAATGGCGGGTTCGTATTCGTCTCACTGAAGCCGCTGGCGGAACGTAAGATCTCGTCCGATCTCGTCGTCGCGAGGATGCGCGGCAAGCTCAACCAGGTCGCGGGCGCGCGGCTGTTCCTGCAAGCGGCGGCTGACTTGCGCAGCGGCGGACGCCAGAGCAATGCCGCCTATCAGTTCACGCTGCAAGCCGACGACACCGCCGCGCTCTACGAATGGGCGCCAAAACTCGCGGCTGCGATGCAAAAAATCGACGTCATCGCCGACGTGAATTCCGATCAGCAGCAAGGCGGCTTGCAGGCCGACATTGACATCGATCGCGCGACGGTGGCGCGCCTCGGCCTCAGCCTCATCGCCGTCGACAACACTTTGTACGACGCGTTCGGCCAGCGCCAGGTCTCGACGATTTACAGCGCGCTCAATCAATATCACGTCGTGATGGAAGTCGCGCCGCGATACTGGCAGGATCCGCAGACGCTGAAAGACATTTACGTGTCGACATCAGGCGCCAATCCGTCAGGCAGTCAGAGCACCAATGCGCGGGCGGGATCGTTCTCGACGTCGGCGGCGACCGCCAGTTCGGCTGCGACGATCGCCGCGGATTCCGCGCGCAATCTGGCGACCAATGCGATCGGCGCGACAGGCCATTCCAGCTCTTCCGCCGGCGCCTCGGTGTCGACGAAGAAGGAGACGATGATCCCGCTGTCGGCTTTCGCCAGTTTCGGGCGGGCGTTGACGCCGTTGTCGGTCAATCATCAGGGGCCCTTCGTCGCCTCGACGATTTCGTTCAATCTCGCGCCCGGTCATGCGCTGAGCGAAGCGCAACAGGCCATTCGCAATGCGATGATCGACATCCAGATGCCCGCCTCGATCCGCGGCTCGTTCGCCGGGACGGCGGCGACATTCCAGCAATCGCAATCGAGCATGCCGGTGTTGATCATCGGCGCGCTCGTCGCGGTCTATATCGTGCTCGGCATTCTGTATGAGAGCTATATCCATCCGCTGACGATCATCTCGACGCTGCCCTCCGCCAGCGTCGGCGCGCTGCTGGCGATCAAAATGTTCGGCTCGGAATTCACCATCATCTCTTTGATCGGCATCATCTTGCTGATCGGCATCGTCAAGAAGAACGCCATCATGATGGTCGACTTCGCGCTGCAGGGCGTGCGCGAGGGGCTGTCATCCGCCGAGGCGATCTATCAGGCTTGTCTGCAGCGCTTCCGACCGATCATGATGACGACATTCGCGGCGCTGCTCGGCGCGCTGCCGCTGGCGTTCGGGACGGGCGAGGGTTCGGAACTGCGCCATCCCCTGGGGATATCCATTGTCGGCGGCTTGATTGTCAGTCAGGCGCTGACTCTATACACGACGCCCATTGTTTTTCTCGCACTTGATCGATTCAGTCTATGGCTGCGGCGCCTGTGGAATCGCTACTATCTCGGCCGGGCGAGCGGGCGCATCGCGCCGGCGCGGTCATGAGAGGACCGCAGCGCTTCGCTGTCGCGGCGATGCTGCTCCTCGGCGGCTGCGCTGTCGGCCCCGACTATTTGAAGCCAGCCGCGATCGTTCCCGCCCAATACAAAGAGATGAAGGGCTGGAAGATCGCGTCGCCGCGTGACGATTGGCATGCCGCATGGTGGAAGGCTTTTGACGACGCGGAACTCGACCGGCTCGAGCCGCAAGTCGTCCTTTCCAACCAGACGCTGAAGGCCGACGAGGCGAACTATCGTCAGGCGCTGGCGCTGATCGCCGAAGGGCGCGCGCAGCTTTTTCCAACGCTGAATTTCGATCCTTCGCTAACGCGTTCGTCCGGGGCCGGCACAAACCTGACCGCGGAGCTCAACGCAAGCTGGACGCCCGACATCTGGGGCAAGATCCATCGCACGATCGAGTCGGAAGGCGCCGCCGCGCAGGTCAGCGCCGCCGATCTCGCCAACGCGACGCTGTCGGCGCAATCGGCGTTGGCGCTGGCGTATTTTCAGGTTCGCCAGGCGGACTCCCTGCACGACCTGCTGACCAACACGGTATCGCAATACCAGCGTTCGCTCGACATCGCGCAAAATCAATACAACGCCGGAACGACGGCGCGCTCTGACGTCATCACCGCGCAGGCGCAATTGCTGGCGGCGCAGGCTCAGGCGATCAACACCGGCGTGGCGCGGGCGCAAAACGAACACGCCATCGCCGTGCTGATCGGCCGGCCGCCGTCGGGATTGTCGGTCGCGCATCACGGCCTGCCGATGGTCATGCCGCGCATTCCGCTGCGCCTGCCCTCGACGTTGCTGGAGCGCCGGCCGGACATTGCCGCGGCTGAGCGGCTGATGCAGGAGCAGAACGCGCAGATCGGCGTCGCCACCGCGGCGTATTATCCCGATGTGACGCTGTCGGGCCTGTTCGGCTATGCCGGCAATCCGTGGCACAAGGCGATCGCAGGCGCCAATCCCGTCTGGTCGTTCGGCTTTAGCGCGGCGCAGATCGTGTTCAATGGCGGCCTGACCAGCGCGCAAGTCGAGGCGGCGCGCGACACGTATATGGCGAGCGTCGCGACTTATCGGCAGACGGTGCTGATCGCGTTCCAACAAGTCGAGGACCAGCTCGCCGCGATTCGCATCCTGTCGCAGCAAGCGGCGGTGCAGGCGAAGGCGACCGCGGCGGCCGAACAAGCCGTGCAGATCGCGCTGAACGAATATCGCGCGGGCACGCAGAATTACACGACCGTGGTGACCGCGCAGGCGACGGCGCTATCGGACGAAGAATCGGCGCTGACAACGCGCGCCCAGCGCATGACGGCCGCCGTCAACCTGATCGTCGCGCTCGGCGGCGGCTGGACGCGCGAAGCGCTGCCGATGCTGGCCGACGCGCAATAAATTCACACCGCCAGACGGTAGCGCTGGGCGACGCTCATCGCCAGCATCGCGTCGAGATTTGAAATCCGTCCGTTGCTGGCGGCTCGCGCCGCCTGCACTGCGTCGAACAGCGCTGGCGGACCTTTGGGGTCGCCCAGCGCGGCGTCGGGTTCGCGCAGCAAGCGCTCCATTTCCACGAACGGCCTACGGTCATCGCTCAAGGTGATCGCCAGCATCAGCGCGACGGCGGGTCGCGAGGCAGGCGAGGTGCGGGCGATGCGATAGAGATTGAGGAACCGCTTGGCGCGTCTTGGCGTCGAACACGCCAGCGGCGCCAGCGCCGTCAGCAGCGTCGCTTCGGCGGCGCTCAACGGTTCCGCGATCGCGGTCGGCGCCGCGCTGCTCCCATCGCCGTGGCGGTCGGCGCCGCTGATCCCGAGCAACCGCGCCACCATGCGCGCCTTCTCGGTCGTGTCGGCGCCCTGGACGTTGAAGGTGATCTGGAACAAGCGCTCGAACCGCTCGCGCAAGGCATCGCGATTGGCGGCGTCGGAGACAAGCGTCGCCGGATTGAACGCGGCGACGCCGACGCAGGATGGGCCGAGCAGGCCATGCGCGGTTTCGATCACGTTGAGCGCCTGATCGGGCGGCAGGGCGTCAAGATTATCGAATGCGAGGACAAGGCGTTGCGGCGCGCCGGTGGACGCGCCCGGAGCGGCCATCAGACGGCCCAATTCGGCCATGAAGGCGCGGGCGGCGACGGCCGGCGGCGTTTGCGCGAGCGCGAACATCGGGCTCGGGCTGGCGGCGGGCGCCTTCGCCTCGCTACTGACGCGCTTTGCCGCGGCATCCGCGTGTTTGGCGGCGGCGTCGGCTTCGGCGCTGAGCGCGGCGACGCGCTGGTTAAGCCGCGCCGAAGTCGCGTCCAGTTCACGCCGCCGGTCGCGCACGTCGGCGTTGAGCAGCCGCAAGCCGCGAAACAGCGTCGCCGAAAACGTCAGCGCGCGCCACAAATTCAAGACCAGAAGGAGCGCGCCGAGCAGGATGAGCCCCTGTACGAGGCGGTCCCCCCACGCGCTGTGCGCGCCGAGCCAGTCCGCCGCTGTATCGACCGCGGAGCCAAGGCCGCGCGGCGCCGGGCCTGCGCTGAGACCGAGGATCCTTGAAGCGCCATAGGCCAACGCGAAACAAACAACAGCCCAGACCAGCAGCCTGAACTGGCCGCCATATCCCCAGATCGAGCGCAGCGCGATCGATAAGCGCGAACCCGCCCCCGCGCCGGAAAGGTCTCGCACGAGGTCCTTGAAATTGGCGATCGGATCGCCGGACAGGAGGTCAAACTGGCGCAACCGGCCTTCAATCGCGCTGCGACTGGCGCGCGCGAACGCGTCGATGCGCGATCCCGGCGTCTGGTACAGCACGACTTCGCCAAGGCGGGCGCGGCGCCCGTCGACCTCGTCGCGCGCTTCACGCTCGGCATCGAGCTTGCGGTGGATTTCATCCTGCCGCGCCGCCGCCATGCTGGCGGCTTGCGCCGGATCGGCGCCGGCGTGCGAGGCTTCCGCGGCCAGCGCCGGGTATTGGCGCGACAGCGTCTGGAAAGTGATTGTCGCGATCGTGCTCGCCGGATCGCTCGCGAGTTGAGTCGCGTCGAGCGGGATCGAGACGATGCCGGCAAGGAAGGGCCCGCCAGCGCCCGTCGTGGAAGCGGCGCTCAAATCGCCGATCGCGCGGGTCAGCTTGGCGAGCGCAAAGCTCTTGCCCGAGCCAGCCGCGCCGACCAGCGCGATCATCAGCGGTGTCTGGGTGTCGGCATGGGCGCAGAGTTGCGCGATCGGCCGCAACGCGTCGGCGACGCCGAGCAGATCGGCGCCAGCGCTGTCATCGGCGATGAAGACGGGATCACGCGGCATTGGCGATTCAAATTTCGCCAGGCCGGCGACTGGCGGCGCATTGCCCGGAAGAACCTTGTCGATCTTTTTCGCGGCCGCGCCGAGCAGCGGCGCCGAAGAATCAAGATTGAACGCGCTCAAACATTCCTCCGTCAGATCGGGCGCGATGGCGCCCTAAACTTCGTACGCAACCCTATCTGTCACGTCTTCGCCGCGCCGATCGCAACCCAGGGCCTAGCCGCGCGCCGCATGAGCGATTGAAGCTCTACAACAATTTTGGCCGGGGAACCATTCGCTAACCATTTCGCTACGTCTTGGGCCTTACTCTTGGCCGTCGCGTTGTCGTCGCTCGCCGACGCGTTTTAATCGCGAGGTAAACGTGCCCAAGACGGCTTCCGCCTTATCGTCCGCGCCCGCGCCGCGTCGCGAAGTCGCGAGACCGCTTCCGCGGATCGCCAGCATCTATCCGCTCGCCCGCGTGCGGCGGCGGGTTTTGTTCGTGACGTCGGAAATGAGCGATTTTGTCCAGGTCGGCGGCCTCGGCGCTGTTTCGGCATCCTTACCCCGGGCATTGCGAGGCCATTGCGACATCGCCATTCTGTTGCCCGGCTACAGGCAGGTTCTGGCGCGCGCCCCGAAGCTGGAAATCGTCGGCCATCTGCCGGGCGCTGGCGAAATCCCGCCGTGTTCCATCGGCAAGGTCGCGACGCCGGACGGACTGACGGTCTACATCGTGCTTTGCGAGGAGCTGTACGATCGCGACGGCTGCCCTTACGTCGGCGCGCACGGCGCCGAATTCGCCGACAACGATATCCGCTTCGCCAGGCTAAGAGCCTGACCTGAAATTCTAGCCTGCGACAGATCGCTTTTTCAAAATCGTCCAAAAGGGACTGGTCTGGGGCCACGATCGGGTCAGTTTGAGCAATTTCGGGCCGACGCTGTGGGCCGATTTCACTAAAAATGCCTGCGGCATGAATTTCGAGTCAGGCTCTAAGAGAAATCTCGCCGCCGGCGCGGTCGAGCAGGATCGCGGCGAGATTGGTGATCATCCGCATCCGCACCGCCTCCTCGCGCGAAATCGATCCCGTCGCGACCGGCTTCGCGGTCTTGCTGAATTTATGTTCGCCCATCGGCTCTACTCGACATAGATTTTGATTTGCGTCGGTTTCGGCGGCCCTGGTCGCGGAGCCCAACAAGCCTCTGTCGCGGCCCGCTCGCGTCGCGCCAAAGAGTGGTCAGGAAGTTCCGCTCGTCAGGGTCGTCCACATAGGGATAGCCGGCCTCAACGGGATCGACGCCCGCTTCGTCGAAGACGCGTCGCGCGGCGTCGACGGCGCGATCGATCTGTTCCGGTGTCGAGCCTTCGGGATAGGCGCAGACGACAAGATAGGAGCCGCGCAGATCGTCCCTCGTCTGGTGCAGCTTGTCATTCACCGTCGTGTTGCCGATCTTGTTTGCTTCCGCGCGCCACGATCCGCAATGCGTCCTCGGGCAGCGGGCGTTGCAATTTCATCGCTTCGTCGACCGGCGCGGTCATCCAAGTCTCGATCTCATAGGCCGATGTCAGAATGACCGGCATAGCCTTGGCATGAACCGGCGCGACGATGGCGTTTGGCTCCGTTGTTAGGAAGGCGAAGAGGTCATTTGTCGTTTCGCCCTCCTTCACTTTGCGAACCGATGTCCATTTCGTCCAGATACCGGCAAAGAAAGCGAGCGGCCTTGTTTTGTCCAGCGCGAACCATACGGGCGGCCGCGAACCATCGGGCAGCACCTCATTTTCAGAGAAGCTGGTGAACGGTACGACGCAGCGGTGTTCGACGCCGAGCCAGCGCCGCCAATGAGGGGAGGAGACATTGCGGACGTTCGTGACGCCCAGATCGGAGTTACGGCCCATTAGGGCGAACTGCGGCGACGGCATGCCCCAGCGGGCCATTGAAAGCTCGCGCACGCCGTCCGGCGCGTTGCGCACGATCGGGGCGAAATAGTCGGGAAAGACGCCGGGAAGGGATGGCACGTTGCCAGCATTGTCCCGCATGGCGCGGGCAAGGGCGCGGATCGCCTGTTGGCCTATGTCGATC
>JAYUFK010000390.1:0-8000 GCA_043739325.1 Methylocapsa sp.
GAATAGCGCTGATGGCGCGGGGCGTCCGGGTCGGTCATCGCCATGACCACGGCCAGATCGGCGGCGCTGGCGGCGGAGGAAAACCACTTTTCGCCGTTGAGAACATAGTTCTCGTTGCCGTCCTTGACCGCGCGGGTCTGCATGCCGGTGGCGTCGAAACGGTAACCTGCAGAAACCACTATCGGCTTCACCGACCGCCGCGCCTATACTCTGCGCAGCGAAGAAACGCTCCATTCCACCGTTCGACGGAGAATCACATTGCGCTTTCTGAGTGGGGGCCCAAACATACCGGACGAATTGCTAAACGCTCGCGACGAAGGCCAAGTGATTTTCTTTTGCGGGGCCGGCGTTTCGATGGCACGCGCCGGAATGCCGAGCTTTTGGTCATTGGCACAAAGTGTCATCGACGACCTTGGGTCAGCGGCGAATAGTCCGGCGCGGCGGTTGCTTAGGGCAGCCGGGAACCAGGCGAACGTCGATGGTGTCGGCGCGCTGATTCCAACAGACCGCGTCTTCGGCCTGTTGGAGCGTGAGTTCCCGGTTCGGGAGGTCAGGGCTTCTGTTGCGCGGACATTGCGACCCGAGGATGCTGTCGATCTGCATGCTCATCGCACCCTCGTGAATCTCGCCCGGGGCCCAGATGGCAATGTCCGACTTGTAACGACTAATTTTGACCTTCTCTTCGAGGCCTGTGATTCCGGCCTGCCTTGCAGTGCCCCGCCCTCGCTGCCCGATCCGCGCCGAGGGCGGGAATTTGAGGGTATTGTTCACCTTCATGGACGTGTCACAACGGAATACGATATTGATCCACATGATGAATTTGTATTGTCGAGCGGAGACTTTGGACGCGCCTATTTGTCCGACGGATGGGCGACGAATTTCATCAAGACGCTTCTGAATAAATATCAGATTGTGTTCGTGGGGTATTCGGCTGACGATCCGCCGATCCAATATCTACTTGAAGCCCTGAATGCATCGTCGGACGAAACGACCAGTTTGTACGCATTTCAACCGGGAGGCGATCACGAAGCCGAAGCCCTTTGGCGACACAAGGGCGTGAATGCGATTTCCTACGATCCCGAGGGGCACGTGGCCCTATGGGACACACTCGAAGCGTGGGCCGGCCGGGCGAACGATGTTCAGGGTTGGCATGATGCCGTCCTGTCTCGGGCGATGGATGGACCGCAGGCGTTGACGCCGGTCGAGCGCGGCCAAGTCAAGCATATTGTCTCAACAGACTCGGGCGCGCGGCGCTTCGCAACCAGCGCACCACCCGCCGAATGGCTTTGCGTTTTCGATCCGAGGGTGAGGTTCTCGATCGCGACTAGGCCTAGCGAAGGCCAACCGAGTTTCGACCCGTTCGACGCCTTCGGCCTTGACGATGACCCTGCACCGCCCGTTCCGGACCTAGACAATCCGCGACTCGCAAGAGACATCCCAATCGACGTTTGGGACGCCTTCGAAATGACGAAGGCAGAAATGTCGAGAAGCGGGGACCTACAGCTCACGGTGCTTCATGGATCGCGCTCGCTCGGGGTACCTCGAATGTGCCCGCGACAAAGTTCGCTCGGTGCCTGGATTTCGGAGGTTGCCGATCAGCCGACCACGGCTTGGTGGGCTGCCGGCATCGGCGGGCTCCACCCAGATATTCAGGGCATGATCCAAAGACGGTTCGAGCGATTGTCGCCGAGTCCCGTGTGTGAGCAGGCATGGAGCCTCCTTTTTCGGGCATGGAAGTCGCGCGGCATCGATCCCGACGTCGAATTTTTGTCGTTGGAGAGCCTCGTGCGCCGTCGCGGTTATTCGTACGACTCGGTGCGAGACTGGGGGCGAATTGCTACGCCTCGAATCAGGGTTCAGCGACCGTTTTGGTCGTCGCCGCCATCGACGGACGACCTGGAAGCGATCCTCAAGGCTGAAGTTGAATTTCCCCACGACGATGTTCGTGAGAACGTGCCGAATGAATTCCTGGCGTTGTTGGCAGCAGAGCAACGGCGATGCCTTGAAATTGGAATTGAGTTGGAGCTTGAGACAGTGGGGTATGAGGGCCTGACGATGCCCCCTTTGGAACGGGAGTCGTCGACTGACGATTTCAGCTACGGATACGAAATCGCCGCGACGTTTTTTGCCTTCGCCCACACGCTGGATAGGCTACTCACCTACGATGCGGCAAAGTGGCAGAAAGAAATCCAGAGTTGGCGTAGCGATGGCGCATTATTTTCGCGCCTAAGGATTTGGGCCGCTGGCAAAATTGGGGGCTTCGCTGCGGCAACTGCCGCCGAGATGTTTCTTTTCGTTGGTGATGAGGCATTCTGGGCCCTCGGTAGTCAACGCGATTTGCTGATAGCGCTGGCGCGTCGGTGGAACGACGTCCCAACCCGATTGCGCCGCAGACTGGAGCGACGGCTGCTAAATGGCCCGACGGGGATGTCCGAATCATATGGCCGCTCCGCTGTCCCTATCCGCCGCGCGCAAGCGATTTTGACCAGACTGTGGTGGCTTTCGGCCGAGGGTTGCGTGTTTAGTTTCGACGTCGCGGGCAAGATTGAATCACTGAGAGCCGTCGCGCCAAAATGGCGGGACGAATACGGACGCGGCGCGGTTAGATCGATGGCGACCTCCGGAGGGTTTATATCCACAGATTCTTCGACGCGCGGGTTAGAGACTGTGCCGCCGACTCGTTTGCTAGAAGCGGCGCGGAGCCTCGGTGGGCGAGACTTCGACAGTCTGAGCGAACGGGCTCCCCTCCAAGGTATGGCCAGCGAGTACCCGCTTAGGTTACTGCGTGGGCTCGTACTTCAATCGAGACTGGGGGAGTATCCCCTCGAAACATGGGAAACGTTTCTACTTTCAGAAGCTCGTCAGACGGATGTCCCGCGTCTTCGCCGTCAAATCGCGCGGCGAATTGCGCGACTGCCGGTCGCGATACTCGCCAGTCTTGCATATCCCGTATCGGAGTGGATTCTCCGTGTCGCCGAACCGCTTCAAAGTGACGACGGCCCGGAGTTTGCGGCGCTGTGGACCTTAATCATTGAAACCCTACGTCAACATCCTAAGGCAACGCATTCAGCGCTCCTGCGGCAGCAAGGAATCGATTGGGCGGGCCACAGTTTGAACTCACCTGTGGGCAAGCTCGCTCAAACATTGATGAAGGACGAAGCCCGGCTACCGACAGAAGCGGGGTTCCCGGTCGCTTGGTTGGCGCGGGGCGATGACCTACTAACTCTTCCAGGCGATGCCCGACGCGATGCAATTGTGATCTTCTCGCATCAGGTAAATTGGCTGTATTTCTATGGGCGTGAATGGACCGAGGATCGAATCCTTGGGATCCTACATCACCCGAATGTCGAAGACATCCGCGCATTTTGGGCAGGGTTTTTCTGGTCAGGTCAAATACCCACACAGAAACTTTTTGAACGCCTGAAATCCGCCCTGCTTGGGCTGGTGAAAAGCGCTGTCGACCGATCAACCCACGCGGAAAATCTTGCCCATCTCATCCTGGCGGGCTGGGTGAAGGACGATGAAGCAGAACATGACGCTCTGGTTTCCAATTCTGAGATGCGTGCAGCTTTAATTGAGGGAGGTGATAGTTTTAGATCCCACACAATATGGAATCTGGAGCATTGGTGGAAAAATCCGGAGGAAGATTTTACTGGTCGTACTCTTGAATTTCTCCATGAAGTTTGGCCGAAACAACTTTCCGCGCGCTCTGATCGCACGTCTGAACGCCTCGTCGTGCTTGCACTTTCTCGCGGTGATCGGTTCAGCGAGATGGTTGATGCGGTGCTTCCGCTCCTGAGCCACTTACCGCCGCAATCGCTTGTCTTCTACCGATTAAAGGATCGTGTTGGCGGTGAACACTCCGATCTCGATCCATTTTCGCTACTCAAGCTCTTATCGACCGTTCTCCCCGAGCACGTCGCGGATTGGCCGTATCGCGCCGACGAAATCGTTGCGGAACTCGCCGCCCTCCCGGCACTTGTGCACGAGGAACGGATGGTGAAACTCAGGCTGCGTTTGGCCATGCATTGAATACGATTCTTGCTCTGTCGGATTTATCGTCGGCGTCGTCCCGCGCCACCGAGCCGAACAGCGGGGCGCCCACGACCCCGTAGCGAGATCGCAATTCCGGCGCGGCGGCGCGCAGGACAGCGAGGGCGGCATCGCGTTTCATGCCGGATACTATACCACAGATCGCGGCGAGACACAGGTGTGCGACGGCGCCCGGTCGCCGGGCGCCGTCGCCGTTCCCCCTAAATCAAATCTCCGCCCGCCGCCGAGGCGGTCGTGCCGTGCGCTTCATAGGCCTTGATCACGTTGCGCCCGACGGTCCAGCGGTGAACTTCGTCCGGTCCGTCCACCAGACGTTGCGAGCGGATGTGGGTGTACCAGGCGGCCAGCGGCGTATCGCGGCTGTAGCCCAGGGCCCCGTGCAGTTGGATCGCGGTATCGACGACCTTGTGCACCATGTGCGCCAGGAACACCTTGGCGATGGAGTTTTCCTGCCGCAAATCCAGGCCCTTTTCGGCCTTGTAGGCGATATGAATAAATCCTCCCGGTAGTCCAATCTCTACTTATTCAGGAACACGTCGAAATTCAGCAATCAACTTCGCTTTAGCGTCGGCAATTTTCTCACATATTCCAATATGGTTGCCAAGAAATTTAACGCTGTAGACATTCCGCTCACTGTTCGAGTGGTTAGCTACTTTCGTGATAGTGCCAATTTTCCGGCCATCTATATACAGATGCCTGTGGACCATTTCCTCTTTCCATTCTTCCATTTTTTCCTCCATGTGAATGTTTTGAACATTCTCAAAAACGAAGTCTCGCACTCCCTATGGTTGACGAGAAGGTCGCGGTCCACCGACTTGCCCCTTGGTGTGCCTTGACGCTTTGGTCGTCGCTTTGCCGGCTGGTCTCGTGCCAAAGGTTGTGGTGTCTTTGACTCTCTACTCCGGAAATTTCTCGGGGTCGCGCAAATCTCGATCACATTCGGGAGGGTCCCGCCGGACCCAAGATTGCCAAAAAATATTCCACTATTTTATAGTAATAATGCCATTTAGCCACTTTCATTCTCGTACGGAGGCTGGTTTCTTTCGCCGCGCAGAAGGAACCGAAAGCCATGGATTGCCAGCTATCGCGGCACGCAAGCCGCCGGATGCAACAGCGAGGGGTTTCCCCCACATTTCTGGTCGAAATTCTCGACAACGCGGATGTGGAATGCCCGGCAAACGACAACTGTCGACTCTATCGGGTCACGAGGGAACTCGCCCGTTCTCTCGGGAATGATCGCCTCTCCCGGTTCGCAATCATTTGGAGTGACGATTCCGGTAAGGTAGTCACTGTTGTTCCCGTTGTCCGGGGCCGCAGTGGCCGCTCCTATCGCAGAAACCATTGAGGAGACGGTGATGGCCAGCAACGTAGTTTTTCCCGAACACTTTGCGAAGCCCAGCCTCCGAGTTGGCGATCAACCACGTGAGGAAGGTCCGGAAAAGCGAAATCAACGTGACCGGATGCGTCTGCGCGAGATCGAAACCGCCGCTGGGAAGTCGGGAGTGGGCAAAAAGGGGCACGTCTTCGGGCGTGTCTCCGACCGAATAACCGCGGCGCAAGCGGTGGGGGCGCTCGTCCGGCAGGCTAAGGAGATGAACGTAGCCGTTGAGAGTATCAAGTTGGCGTTGCCCGGAACTGCCCGCCTCGACCGCTACAAGCTCTCGCCCGACATCAAGCCCGACGCGGCGAAGAGCGGAAAGCTCCAGCAACGCGTTTTAGGATATCTCGAGGTCGCAGCAGCGATCGCAAAGCTGACACGTCAGGATCCCGACGCTTTGAAAATCCAGGTGCTACGGGAGACGTCGTTGTGGTCGCGCCCGTCCGCCGCTCGGACGGAAGACGATCCAAGGGCGAGCTGTCTGGCAGTAGAACTCGTCGAAATGGGTGCCGCCGTTGCCAAGCGCGGAGGGCTTGAGGGATTGTTCGCTAGGGCTAGACGCATCCCCGGTGTTTGGGACATCGCACACGAATCGTTCAACCGGTCAGCAATTCGTCGCGCAGACCTTGATATAGACCTCGAATCGTCGATGGCCTGCCTTCACCGGGATTTCTATCTCGATCTGTTCGAGCACTGGACCGAAGCGCCGCCGCTCCCCAGTATCCCGCTCGTACGTTGCGTCCATGCGGTCTTTTATGCGCCGACTGTTCGGATTGAAGCGGTTGGCCGGGAGGAACCCCTGAATGATGACGCTGTTACTGATGACTTCGAAGGGGATGACCGTGTCGCCGTATTCGAGCTATCGAGAGAGATTCGCTTAGCGCTTGGTCCAACGACATCTGCGGACAACATCGGCGCCATGTTCGAAAGCCGCGCCCATCTTAGCCTCGGCTTGTTCGAGCCGAGCCTGACTCTACACGAGCTTGTTCCTAGCCACACGCTGAAGCCGATCGACAACCTTTGGGATGCTATACCGCCGGCGACGTTTCAGGTATTTATAGACGGGTTCTGGCATCGCGTAGCGATGACCGAAAGTCCGTCCGAAATGGAAGGAAGGATATTCGCCGGTGGCGAGCATCCGATGGCTTGGCGGGTCGACCCCATGGATCCTGAAAGCGCATCCACAGAGCACTGGTACCTCTCTTGGTCGGCGATCAATTCGGCGAGCGTCGCTCATTGGCTGGATCGGAAATCAGGCGTCAACGATACTAAGGTCGTGACGCCTAGCGAAGGTGAGCGTTCCTTCAGGCCGGTTTGGTACACATCAGATTCAACAGCGCGACAAGTCGAACACGCTCTGGCGAGCGGCGGATTGGAAGAGGCGCTTGAGGGGGTTGTCCAGCGCTTTCGCGAAGCGCTTGACGAGCGCGAGACGCGGTGGCGGGCCGAAGCGCAGATCGAACACGAAGCTCGGATGATCCAGTGGCAACAAGAAATATGAGGATGGGCATGCATTCACCCAGGGACGGATCGGCGACGGTGCATACTGGCGCTAATTCGACCCGGTATCCGGTGTTGACCGATTCTGGCGCTAGACGCGCGCTCTCGGTCGGCAAACCCTTCTATGTGTATGTCCTTTGTCGCCCCGACGGTTCGCCATTTTACGTGGGGAAGGGAGTGGGATTGCGGGTATTCGATCACGAAGCCGAGGCACGCAATACAAATTCACTAACCCATAAGTTGAATCTGATCCGAAGTCTGCACCGACGCGCTCTGCAGGTAAGATATCACATTGATGCTTTCTTTGATGACGAGACAAGCGCGCTTGCCCACGAGCGAGACCTGATATCGCATATCGGTCGCCACGATCTGAAGCGGGGTCCACTGACAAATCAGACTGATGGCGGCGAGGGAACGTCAAATCCGTCGGAGGAAAGCCGCCAACGTCGTCGCGACTCGCTGTGGGGCGATGCCGCAGACCCAGAGCGGCAGATTGCAAATCGGTACTTTCAGCTCCTTACCCCAGTGCGCTCGGTTCCCATCAAATCCGTCGCGTCATTCCGGAAGGCGGCCGGCCTTTGGAAGAACGACGACACCATCGGGATGACACGGCGACAGACGGCGGCGCTGCTCGCGAGCGCAATTGAGAACCGCGTCCTGCTTGAGCCCGGGGCTCTGATATCACGACGTCTGAGGATCGATGACGTCGAGTTCATTATCGAGAACGGCGTGGGACGGGATATGATCTCAAGTGGGATGATCACGCTCGCCAATGCAACGCCGACCAATGAATTGCTCCGCCTGACCAAGGCTGGCTTCGATTTCATGATCGAACAATTTGAGCCGCCGATTTTGATCGCCGCAGGAGTACTCGCCCCGATCAACTGAAGCGGCCACGTATCCGTTGCCGCCAGTTCACCCCCCTAAATCAAATCCCCGCCCGCCGCCGAGGCGGTCGTGCCGTGCGCTTCATAGGCCTTGATCACGTTGCGCCCGACGGTCCAGCGGTGCACTTCGTCCGGCCCGTCCACCAGACGTTGCGAGCGGATGTGGGTGTACCAGGCGGCCA
>JAYUFK010000391.1:0-2878 GCA_043739325.1 Methylocapsa sp.
GCCCCTCGGGGCGCGGATGCGCCGCAAAAGTAAGAAAGAAACACATATTGTGTCACCCATCATCCCGGTCAGAAGTGTTACCTATCAGTCCGCTGGACAGCGTGACAAGCGCCAATCAATCGCGCATCATCGCCTGGGCAAGCGCAACGATGCTGGCTCGACAAGCGGTTGGGGACGCGGGGACAAGCGCCATGTGCCATATCTTTTCGAACATCGATCCCAAACGCTACGCCTACGAGACGCGCTCCGTGCGGCTCGGCGGCCACGCGACGTCGATCCGCCTCGAAGCCGCCTTTTGGCAAATTCTCGAAGAGATCGCCGCGGCCCAGAGTGTCAGCATAGGCCGCTTGCTGACGCGGCTGCATGACGAAGTGCTCAACTTGGAGGACGAAGCGAACAACTTCACTTCGTTGCTGCGCTGCGCCTGCCTCACTTACATCGCCGAAGTCCGCGACAACGCCGTCGCTCTGCAAAATCTGCAGGATGCGGCGCGGCGCGACTTCACTTTTGTCAAACAATCCGAAACGCCACACGCCGCGTAGTAGCCTGATACTACCCGCTGCGCCGATCCCCGACCTATTTTGTCGTCAATCACTCGGGAGGACTGGCGAACATGCGGTTTCGTTTGGATTTGGTCGGCGCAGGCGCGGTTTGTTTCGTCGGGCTTTTGGCTTCCCTGACTTTGACGCGCGCCGATGACGATCCCAACCGCGCGCAATTCCTCACCAGCTGCGGCACGTGCCATGCCGTCGAGCAAGGCGCGCCGCCGCGCCAGGGCCCCAATCTCCTCGGCATCATCGGCCGCAAAGCCGGTTCGCTCGACGGCTTCAAATATTCCGACGCGCTGAAAAGCGCCGACTGGGTCTGGGATGAGGCCAATCTCGACAAATGGATTGAAAACGCCCAGGCTATGCGGCCCGGCGTCGTCATGCCGTATCGCCAGGCCGACCCAGCCAAGCGCGCCAAGGTCATCGAATTTCTGAAGACTCTCTCGGCGGCGAAGTAAGCGCGATGGCCAAAGCAATCCACATGATGATCCGGGTGCTTGACGAAGCGCGCTCGGTGGCGTTTTACGAGACGGCGTTCGGCCTTAAAATCGCCGATCGCTTCGCGTTTGATGGCTTCACGCTGGTCTATCTCAGCAATGGCGAGGCAGCTTTCGAAGTGGAACTGACGATCAACCACGAGCGCACCGAGCCTTACGAACTCGGGACCGGCTACGGCCACGTTGCGTTCGCCGTCGCCAATCTCGACGCGGAGCACGCGCGCATGACCGCTGCCGGGGTCAAGATCAATCCGATCAAGGAATTCCATCGCGAGGGGTCGCTGATGGCGCGGTTCTTTTTCGTCGAAGATCCCGACGGCTACAAAATTGAAGTTTTGCAGAGCCACGGCCGTTACCGCTAGGGCTCGGGATAACAAACACAAAAGGGAGGAAAACATCATGTCGCAAAGCGCAATTCCCAACACGCACGGCCTTGACCGGCGCGCGTTTCTCACGCGAGGCGCCGCAACCGCGATCGTCATCTCAAGTGGCGCACTGATCTGCGCCGGCGAGGCCTGGGGCCTCGAAGTCAAGGCGCTGAAACCCGAAACCGCGCGCACGCTGATCAAGCTGACGCGCGACATTTATCCGCATGACCGGCTCGCCGATAAATTCTACGCTGTCGCCGTCAAAGGCTATGACGACAAATCCGGCAAGGACCCAGCGACGCTCGCCAAATTCGAAAATGGCGTCGCCGCGCTCGATGCAGCCGCCAAGGCCGCGCATGGCGTCGGTTACGCCGATGTCGGCTGGGAGGCTGAGCGCGTCGCGCTGCTGCGCCAGATCCAGGACGGCGGCTTCTTCCAGGGCATCCGCTCCGACCTCGTCGTCAGCCTCTACAACCAGAAAGAGGTCTGGCCGCTGTTCGGCTACGAGGGCGAGAGCGCCTCGAAGGGCGGCTACGTCAATCGCGGATTCAACGACATTCAGTGGCTCTGAGAGCCAAGGCGGAGAAACGATCATGGCCAATTTCGATCTCAACGACGACTCGCTCGTCGTTATCGTCGGCTCGGGCGCCGGCGGCGGCACTCTAGGCACGGAACTCGCGCTGAAAGGCGTGAAAACAGTCATTCTGGAAGCCGGCGCACGCAACGAAATCGAGGATTTCGTCAACGACGAATGGGCGTCATTCACGCAGCTTGCTTGGACCGATATGCGCACCACCTCGGGCTCGTGGCGCGTCCATAAGGACTTCGCCAATCTGCCGGCATGGATCGTCAAGTCGGTAGGCGGCTCGACCGTGCATTGGGCGGGCGCTTCGCTGCGCTTGCAGGAGCACGAATTCAAGACGCGCACGACTTACGGCCAGGTGGCCGGCGCCAATCTGCTGGACTGGCCGATCACGCTCGCCGACATGGATCCCTATTACACCAAAGCCGAAGATAAGATGGGGGTGACGCGCACCAACAACATCCCCGGACTGCCCGGTAACAACAACTTCAAGGTGCTGGAAAAAGGCGCCAAGGCGGTGGGCTACAAGGAGGTGCACACCGGCCGCATGGCGATCAATTCGCAGCCGCGCGACGGACGCGGCGCCTGCCAGCAGATCGGGTTCTGCTTCCAGGGCTGCAAATCGGGCGCCAAATGGTCCACGCTCTATACCGAAATTCCCAAGGGCGAGGCCACCGGCAACCTGGAAGTCCGGCCCGGCAGCATGGCCGTGCGGATCGAGCACAACGCCGCTGGTAAGGTTGACGGCGTGGTCTACGTGGACAGCGCCGGCAAGATGGTGAAACAGAAGGCGCGCGTGGTATGCGTCGCCGGCAACTCCATCGAAAGCCCGCGGCTGCTGCTGAACAGTGGAACCAACAAGCACCCCGATGGCCTGGCAAA
>JAYUFK010000392.1:0-2871 GCA_043739325.1 Methylocapsa sp.
CAGCTTCTGGAACGCCCTCAGGAACACATTTCAGTGGACGATTGTTTCGCTGGTCCTTCAGTTCACCTTTGGGCTGATCCTCGCATTGCTGCTCAACCCGCCCTTTCCCGGGCGGGCGGTCTTTCAGGCGCTGGTGTTCCTGCCCTGGGCCGTGCCGAGCTTCCTTTCCGGCCTCAACTGGGCATGGCTGTTCAATCCGGTGGTGGGTCCAATTCCCTATTGGCTCGTGGCGCTGGGATTGGCTGGCGAACCGACGAACATTCTTTCCGATCCCCACTACGCGCTGTGGGGACCGATTATCGCTAACGTCTGGTGGGGCGTTCCCTTCTTCGCGATTACGCTGCTCGCAGCCCTACAGTCGATTCCGTCAGATATTTATGAAGCGGCGGAAATCGATGGCGCCAACGCCTGGCAGAGTTTCAAGTCGATCACGCTTCCATTTCTCGCTCCGACCATCGCAATCACGGTATTGCTGCGGACCGTGTGGATCGCCAATTTCGCTGACCTCATCGTGGTGATGACGCGCGGCGGCCCCGCCGATTCTACCCAGATTGTGGCGAGCTACATCTTCACGCAAGCGTTCCAGCGGCTCGACTTCGGCTATGCCTCGGCGATTGCCGCCGCCCTCCTGCTTCTCCTGCTCGCCTATGCCTTCCTGCTGATCGTGCTGCGGCAGATGATGTTGGGGCGATCCTGATGCGGGGCTCTCATATCAAGCGTGCCTGCCTGCGGACCGCCCACTATCTCGCGCTCTGCGTCTATGTCGTCGTCGCAATATTTCCGCTTTTCTGGCTGCTGAAAGTTTCGGTCACGCCGAATGATCTGCTCTATACGGAAGGCGTGCGGATGTGGCCTTCGCGCGCCACTTTCGATCATTATTTTTCGGTCATCCATCACACCGATTTTCCGCTGTTCTTCCGTAACAGCACGATCGTCTCGACCTTGACGGCTGTCTTCACCACGATCGTCGCGGCCAGTTGCGGCTATGCGTTCTCGCGTTTTCACTTCCGCGGTAAATTCTGGATTGTGGGACTTCTGCTCATCACCCAGATGTTCCCGCTGGTGATGGTCATCGCGCCGATTTTTCGGCTGTTTGCGCCGCTTGGACTTACCAACAGCCTGATTGGACTGATCATCATCTACACCGCCTACAACGTTCCCTTTGCGGCGTTCCTCATGCAGTCGTTTTTCGATGGCGTCCCGCGGGAACTCGAGGAGGCAGCGATGATCGACGGAGCGACACGTTTTCGCGCGCTTCGCCAGATCGTTCTGCCGCTCACGCTGCCGGGCATCGCCGCGACGCTGGGTTTTGTTTTCACTGCCGCCTGGAGCGAACTGCTGTTTGCCCTCATGCTCAACTCATCCAACGACGCGACCACGTTTCCGGTCGGCTTGCTCTCTTTCGTGTCGAAATTTTCGGTCGACTTCGGGCAGATGATGGCCGCTGGCGTGCTCGCCCTTATTCCGGTTTGCTGCTTTTTCTTTCTTATCCAGCGCTACCTCGTGCAGGGCCTTACGGCGGGCGCCGTGAAAGGTTGAGGTCATTTCATGGCTGCGATTGACATCGAACACGTTACCAAGAGCTTCGGCGACGTCGCCGTGCTCAAGTCCATCGATTTGAGGATTGCCTCCGGAGAGTTCGTTGTGTTGGTGGGACCGTCGGGATGCGGAAAGTCTACGCTGTTGCGCATCATTGCCGGCCTCGAGACCTTGACTTCGGGCGCGGTGCGCATCGGCGGCATTCTGGTCAACGACCTGCCGCCGAAGGATAGAGACATCGCCATGGTGTTTCAATCCTACGCCCTCTACCCGCACATGAACGTTCGCGACAACATGAGCTACAGCCTGCGCCTCAAGCGCACGCCGCAGGAAAAGATCGTGGATCTCGTCAGGACAGCGGGCGCCAAGCTCGGCCTTGAATCCCTGCAGGAGCGCAAGCCGCGTCATTTGTCTGGCGGCCAAAGGCAGCGGGTCGCGATGGGGCGCGCCATCGTGCGCAACCCCAAGGCCTTTCTCTTCGATGAGCCGCTGTCAAACCTCGATGCCCGATTGCGCGAACAGATGCGGTTCGAAATCCGCAAACTCCATCGGGAGCTTGGCGCCACCTCGGTCTATGTGACGCACGACCAGATCGAAGCAATGACGATGGCCGATCGCGTCGTCGCGATGAACGACGGAATCGTTCAGCAGGTCGGTTCGCCGCTCGAACTCTACGACAATCCCGCCAATCTCTTTGTCGCGGGATTTATAGGCTCACCTGCGATGAACTTTCTGCAGGTCGAGGCGAAAGTGCGTGGGGCCCTCGCGGAGTTGCATCTGGCGGATAAATTTTGGATGGAAATCCCCCGACCCGCCCTGCTTGATAGAGATCGTTCGATGGTGCTCGGATTGCGCCCTGAGCGGGTGGAACTCGGCTTGCCGCGCGACGGCAGCATAGGCGCGCGCGTCGAACTTATCGAGCCTACCGGACTTGGGACCGTTGTCCATTTCGAGGCCGGCGGCCAGTTTCTCAAACTGTTCACGACCGAACGCCCGGAGCTGAAGATTGGCGAGACCGCCGCAATTTCTGTCAGAAGCGAAAACCTTCGCCTCTTTGACCCAGACACGGGCAAGCGGATAAGGCATTCGGCGAAGTGATGGCTGGGGTCAGCAATGGGTCACGTCGCCGATCGGCATGCCCATTGTTTGGCGATTTCAAAATCGCTGAAATCAACGGACGGAAGAGGATGCAAACTCGTGGGGGTCACGCTACGAGCGGTAGCGCGTAATTATCATTCAGCGTTTGAAATGCGGGGTATCGCCGTTGCAGCGATCCGCTCAGCGTCTTGTTGAGAACGGCGATGCGCACATTGCGGATTCCGACGAAGTCGC
>JAYUFK010000393.1:0-21215 GCA_043739325.1 Methylocapsa sp.
CTTCATGAAGTCGCGGAAAATTGGCGCGGTGTAGAGCGCCGCCTGCGCGCTGTCGCCGAGCGAGCGCGGCTTGTCGTAGCCCATGAACACGCCGAAGGCGAGGTCCGGCGCGTAGCCAACGAACCAAAGGTCCTTGGCTTCGTTGGTCGTTCCCGTTTTGCCGGCGAGGTGCTTGCCGACTTCCTTGATCGCGATGCCGGTGCCGCGCTGGATGACGCCCTCCATGATCGAGGTGATCTGGTAGGCGGTGAGCGGATCGATGACCTGCTCGCGCTTGTCGATCAGTTTTGGCTCGTCCTGATTGTCCCATTTGGCCGCGTCGCAGCCCTGGCAAATGCGCTCGTCGTGCCGGTAAATCGTGTTGCCCCAGCGATCCTGGATGCGATCGATCAGCGTCCCCTTGATGCGCTTGCCGCCGTTGGCGAACATCGAATAGGCCGTCACCATCCGCATGACCGTGGTTTCGCCCGCGCCTAGCGACATCGACAGAAACGGCGGCAGATCATCGTAAATGCCAAAGCGCTTGGCGTATTCAACCACCAGCGGCATGCCTATGTCGCGCGCCAGGCGCACCGTCATCTGGTTGATCGAATGCTCGACGCCAAAGCGCAAGGTGTGCGGTCCGCCGGACTTGCCCTCGAAGTTCTGCGGCGACCACATTTCTCCGTTGCCCTGGTCGATCTCGATCGGTTCATCGAGAATGATCGACGAGGGCGTATAACCATTGTCGAGGGCGGTCGCGTAAACCAGCGGCTTGAACGACGACCCCGGCTGGCGCTGGGCCTGGGTCGCGCGGTTGAACTCGGACTGATCGTAGGAGAACCCGCCGACCATCGCGAAAACGCGGCCGGTGAACGGATCCATCGCGACGCAGGCGCCCGACACTTCGGGAATCTGGCGCAGGCGATACTCGCCGGTTCGGCCCGCCATCGGCTCGACATAGACGACATCGCCGGGCTTCGCCAGGGCGCGCGGCCGCCTGCCCGTCCATTTCGAACCATCGACCGTCACGGAGCCAGTCAGTCTATCCTGCATGACGGCGCCGGAGGCGTCCTTTTCCGGTTGCAGGCCGACGCGCGCCGAAATGTCATTGGCGTCGAGCACGACCGCGAGCCGCCACGGCTTCACATCGCCAAGTTGCGGCACTTCGGCGAGCGCGACGCCCCAGTCCTGGCCAAGATCGATGCTGCGAATAACGCCATGCCAGCCATGCGCCTCGTCATAGCGCACGAGACCATCGACCAGCGCCTTCCGCGCCATCAATTGTATTTTCGGATCAAGCGTCGTGCGGACCGACAAACCGCCCTCGTACAGCTTTTTCTCGCCGTAGCGATCCAGCAGTTCGCGCCGCACTTCCTCGGCGAAGAAACCGGCGGCGATCGAATTGGGCGTCGTCACGCGCGGATTGACTTTCAGCGGTTCGGCCCGCGCCCTTTGCGCCTGGGCTTGCGTGATATAGCCGTCTTCGGCCATGCGGCCGATCACGTAATTGCGCCGGTCGAGGGCGCGATCGTGATTGCGGAATGGATTGAGCGCGCTCGGCTCCTTCGGCAATGCCGCGAGATAAGCGACTTCGGCGATGCTGAGCTCATGCACTGATTTGTCGAAATAGTTCAGCGCGGCGGCGGCGACGCCATAATTGCTCAGACCAAGATAAATTTCGTTGAGATAGAGTTCGAGGATCTTGTCCTTCGAATATGCCGATTCAATGCGCAGGCTGAGCAGGATTTCCTTGATCTTGCGATCGAACGTGCGCTCGTTGCTGAGCAGGAAATTCTTGGCGACCTGCTGGGTGATCGTCGAGGCGCCCTGAACGCGTTTTGACCCCTGCACGAAGACATATCCGGCGCGCAAGATGCCTTCGGGATCGAAGCCGTGGTGACTGTAGAAGTTCTTGTCCTCGGCCGAGATGAAGGCCTGTTTGACCAGCGGCGGGATCGCGGCGGACGGCAGATAGAGCCGCCGCTCGTGCGAATATTCCGCCAGCAGGCTGCCGTCGCCGGCGTGAACGCGCGTCATGACGGGCGGTTCATAGTTCTGCAGTTGGCTGTAGTCGGGCAGGTCCTGCTCGTATTTCCACACGACCGCGACCGCCGCGACCGCCGCGATGATGAAGACAATGGCCGATGTCGCGAAGACAAAGCCGAGAAAACGGGCGATCCCGCGCATGCTTAAATATGTTCCTATCAGAAGCTGGACCTGAGTCGGCCTGGCGATGGGCTTATACCCGCCCCGGGCAATACCCCAAACTCTCGCTCATAAACTCGCCATTTTGCGGCTGTCTATTCCCTTTACGCCCGAGTGGGGCGAAACTATGAATTTTGCCTCAAATATTCCACTCGCGCCACGGATGCGCCAACGCGTCAATGGACGTTTCCGCCGCTCTTTGCCACCGGCTCGACGACGCTGACACTGTCTTGCGGCGCCTCGTCCGCGACGCCGGGGGCCACAGCATCCGCATCGGATCGCGGGGAAAAGAAGCGTTCGACGGAATTGGCCAGCGCATCCGTCGCCTTGTTTCGCCAATCAGGCGAGTTCATCGATTTGACGTCGCCGCGGCTCGAGAGATAGCCAATCTCCACAAGGACCGAAGGAAAGTCTGGAGCCTTGAGGACGACGAAGCCCGCGGAGCGCTCGGGATTGCGGTTGAGCCGCCCGGCGCCGCGCCAGTCTTTGACTATTTCGCGGGAAAACAGGTGCGCATAAGTGCGCGTCTCGCGCCGCTTCAGATCGAACAATATATCCGCGACGCCGGCGTCTTCGGATTTCTGCTCGACGCCGGCGGCCTTGTCGGCGGCGTTTTCGCTTTCCGCCACCCGCGCCGCAACGGCGTCCGAGGCCCTATCCGCCAAGGTATAGACCGTGGCGCCCGACACGTCGGCGGCGCCGGCCAGCGTATCGGCATGGATCGAGATCAACAGCGCCGCATTGGCTGCGCGAGCGACTTTCACCCGGTCGCCGAGCGAGACAAATTCATCGCCGTTGCGCGTCAGAATAATTTTGAATTTCTTGCTTTCCTCAAGCTTTCGCGCCAGTTGGCGGGTGAATTCATAGACAATGGTCTTTTCCATTTCGCCGGCGGGACCGTTCGCGCCGCCGTCAATCCCGCCGTGACCGGGATCCAGCACGATGACTGGAAGACCTGGTGGCGCGGCTGCAACTTCGGAAGCTGGCGCGGACGGCGCCGCGGGTCCCGGTTTGTCCGCCCTGACGGTCTGGGCGAACGCCGCCGGATCGCACGCGGCGAGCTCGATTTCGAGCCGCGCCGGTTCGGCTCCTGGGGCGATCGGTTGCACAACGAGCTTTTCGATACACGCCTTTTGGCCAAGGTCGATGACGATCCGCGACTTTCCGGGGCCAAGCATACCAAAGCGAAACGACTGCACGATCGCCCCGGATTGATGACGGTGCGGGCGGCCGATCGCTGGATCGACCTGAAAATTGACCTCGGGAATATCGACGACGATGCGGTCTGGATCAGCCAACGCGAAGGCATGCGCCTGGATTGAAGAGGAAAGATCGAATGTCAGGCGGGCGATCTTGCCTTCTTCGACAAGTTTGGCCGAGACAGCCACCGGAGCGACCGGCGCAGGCGCGTCATTCGCGGATGCAAAACCTGGCGCGCCGATCGCGGCACACAGCGTCGCCGCGGCGACCGCGCGCTTTGCTTGTCTGATAATTCGCGCAGGTGCGAACACGCGGCGTCCTTGGCAATCCAGATAAGCCTTCGCAGCGGACCCTGTCGCGGCGCTACAGCTTCGGGCCCGTTGCGTAATGCATAGAGCGGTTGAGGTTAACGAGTTATGGCTTATCGTAAGGCGATTCGGCCCCGCTGTTGCGACAATGTCACAAGCCGGGAAATTTCCTTGCCAAGCCCGTTGCAGGTCCGTATGAAGAGCTTGTTTTGTATTCGGAACGATTCCGATTGATGCTGGCCTGTCTCGTCAAAAACGAGAGTTTTGCCCGCAAGACAGTCGGTTTCAGTTCAGGCCTAGCGGAAAGTCCCCTTCAGCGGGCATCTGTCAGTCTCGATCCCGGCCTTTGTTAAAATGGGCCCTTCGGGCGGCGGATTCAAAGCAGTTTGGCGAACACCGCTTTTCAGGCGTGAACCGGAGCAAAACAATGGCGCTAAATGCGCCCCTCGACAGGCGACGAGGGTAAGCTCCGCCAGGGTTTCAGGTTCGCAATGCCTTGGGATATCAAGCACAACGGCAGGGTCGCGCTGACAAGCGCGGATCGATCCGTTTGTTCGCGTTCCGTGGCCTCGAACTATGCCGATAGCGTGGCAGTTAGTCCGCCAATTCGTTCTATTTTCCCTAAATCAGAAACAGGCGCGGCGCGCCGTTTCCCCGACAGCCCGCTGTGGGCGCCGGGAGCCGCTAGCGCGCGCCCCAAGAGAGTTCAACATGGCCAACAAGATGATTATCGACGCCTCCCACCCAGAAGAGACCCGGGTGGTTGTGCTCAGAGGTTCGAGAGTCGAGGAATTTGATTTCGAGGCGGCAAACAAGAAGCCGCTACGAGGAAATATCTATCTCGCCAAGGTGACACGCGTCGAGCCGTCGCTCCAGGCGGCCTTCGTCGATTACGGCGGCAACCGCCACGGCTTCCTCGCCTTCTCGGAAATCCATCCCGACTATTACCAGATTCCGGTCGCCGACCGTCAGGCGCTGCTTGAAGAAGAAGCGCGTTCGCATCGCGACGACGAGGAAGACCCCAAGGGCGATCGTCGCAGTCGCCGCCTTCGGCGCCCGCGCCAGTCTGAATCGGAAATGCGCGCGCGCGGTGATGAAGCGGTGTCCGAGCCCGCGGCCCACGAGGAGCCGCGCGACGAAGCGGCGATAGCGCGTGAGCGAGGTCGCGCAGAGGGAGAAACCGACGCCGAAGCGATCGCGCGGGAAGAAGGAGAAGGCGGGCCCCCCGCCCCCTCGTCGTCCGACGCGTCCGTCGACGCGGCGCGCACGGTCGCCGAGACGCAGATTTCCGAGCAGCGCCTCGAGGTCGTGACGGCCGGCGAAGGGACCGAATTGTCGGAGCCGCGTCAGGAGTCTCATCGCGCGAAGGCGTCGTCTGATTCAAACGGTGATTCCGCCGGGGACGCCGGCGCGCGCGATCATCACGACGACGAAGATGACGAGCACGAGGTTACGACATTCGACGGCGGCTCAGAGGAAACCGCGCCGCGCGCGCGCAAACCCCATTCGGACGACGAAGGCGAGCCGGTCGAGCATGTGGGCGGCGATGCAATGGAGGAAGTTCCGCGTCGCGCGCCGCGGGCGCGCCGTCAGTACAAGATTCAGGAAGTCATCAAGCGCCGGCAGATTCTGCTCGTGCAGGTTGTCAAGGAAGAACGCGGCAACAAAGGCGCGGCGCTGACGACGTATCTGTCCCTCGCCGGCCGCTATTCCGTTTTGATGCCCAACACTGCGCGCGGCGGCGGAATTTCCCGCAAGATCACCAACTCTCTCGACCGCAGCCGGCTGAAATCGATCGCCGAGGAACTCGAAGTGCCCGAGGGAATGGGCGTCATTCTGCGCACCGCCGGCGCGGCCCGCACAAAGGCCGAAGTCAAGCGCGACTTCGAATACCTGCTCAGGATGTGGGAGACGGTGCGCGAACTGACGCTCTCGTCGAGCGCGCCAACCCTCGTCTACGAAGAAGGATCGCTGATCAAGCGCGCGATCCGCGATCTCTACAACAAAGATGTCGAGGAGATCGTCGTCGCTGGCGAAGCGGGCCATCGCGAAGCCAGGGAATTCATGCGGCTGCTCATGCCGAGCCACGTCAAGAACGTGCAACTGTATCGCGATGTGCAGCCGGTGTTCGCCAAGTCGGGCGTCGAAGCGCAGCTCGATGCAATGTTCTCCAATCAGGTGACGCTGAAATCGGGCGGTTACATCGTCATCAACCAGACGGAAGCGCTGGTGGCGATCGACGTCAATTCGGGGCGCTCGACACGCGAGCACAATATCGAAGACACGGCGGTGCGGACCAATCTTGAAGCGGCGGATGAAGTGGCGCGGCAATTGCGCTTGCGCGATCTGGCCGGGCTTATCGTTGTCGATTTCATCGACATGGAGGAAGGCCGCAACAACCGCGCTGTCGAACGACGCATCAAGGATGCGCTGAAGAATGACCGGGCGCGCATCCAGGTTGGCCGCATCTCGCATTTCGGCCTGCTGGAAATGTCGCGCCAGCGCATTCGCACCGGCGTCCTCGAAGGCTCCACGGTAATTTGCGCGCATTGCGCCGGCGCCGGCGTGGTGCGTTCGACATCCTCGGTTGCGCTGCACGTGCTGCGCGTCGTCGAAGACGCGCTGATCAAGAGCGCATCGCATGACATCATCGTGCGGGCGCGAACGGAAGTGGCGCTTTACATTCTCAACCAGAAGCGCGCGCATTTGCGCGACCTCGAGCGCCGCTTCGGCGTCAATGTGACCGTCGGCGCCGACGATACCTTGTCCGGATCGAACTACCACGCCATGGAGCGCGGCGAGCCGGCGACAGGCGTCAAGGCGGAACACGTCGTCGACTATTCCGCCGATCCCGCTGGTTTCGCCTCGATCGAAGTCGAGGACGAGCCGGAGCCTGTCATCGAGGAAGACGACGAGGAACTGATCGGCGGCGAGGCTCTCGCGGAAGATCAGGAAACGCCTGAACGCGCTGAGCGACCTTCTCGTCATCGCCCCACGGGCGAACCCGCTGGCGAAGACGGCGAAGGCGGTCGCCGTCGCAAAAGGCGTCGTCGTCGTCGCGGCGGCGAACGCGGCCCAAGCGACATTTCTCTGACCTCGGATTCTCCGCAACCGACCGATGCCGGGCTTGAGATCCTGGCCGAGATCGGCGGCGATCTTCAGGCGCCCGCGCCTCGAATGGCGCCGACTGACGAAGCCGCCGAACCCGGCGCTGCGGGGGCCCGCAATCCGCGCGAACGCTCGCGCCGTCCGCGCCGCGGGCGTGATCGGGGCGCCGAAGTATCGGCCCCGGTCGAGCCGGAAGCCGCCCTGGAGGCATCGCCCTTCGACACATTTGCTTCCGAGGAGCCGGTAGAACTGCCGCTCATGCGTTTTGCGACGGAGCAGCAGCCGGAACCGCAGGTCCAGCTGTCCGGCGCCGAGTCCCCCGTCGAACCAGCGCCTCGCGTAGCGGCGCGAGAACCAATTGCCGCCCCGGCCCAGCCAGAGCCGCCCGCGCAAAAGCCGGTGCAATCGATGCCTGTCGTGGACGATCCGAACCGACCGCGTCGTTCGGGTTGGTGGCAGCGCGCCAAGGCGTCGATTGTCGGCGAATGAAGCGAGCAGGTCTGTCCAGCGGCGCAGCTCTGACCGGAGGCAATAAGACTCGGGTTGCGTTCGTCGTTTGATGACGAGCCACAGCAAATGTCTTATTGTCGTCGCAGATCCGGCGCCAGAAATGCCGCAATTGACGGGTCATGACGCCGAAGCCGCCGCAACCATGGTTTCGCGATTGCATGCCCGCAGGAGTTTGAAATGAAACTATCGCACTCTCTCGCTTTCGCGGCGGCATTTTTCGGATTCGTGAGCGGCTTTGGCGGCTTTGCCGCACAAGCCGATGAATTTACGCCCACGCAAAAGACGGAAATTGGCGCGGTGATAAAGGACTACCTCATCCACAATCCCGAAGTGCTGCGTCAAGCAATCGACGCCCTGAGCGAGCATGACAAGCAGGTCGAGAATCAAGCGCGTCAGAGTGTTGTCGCCGACCAGGCGGGGCCGCTGTTCGCATCAAAGTTTCAGGAAAACGTCGGCAATCCCAATGGAACGGCGACGTTGGTCGAATTCTTTGACTACAATTGCCATTTCTGCAAAGGCGCCCTGCCCGACCTCGCGCGGTTGCTGAAGGAAGACCCGAACCTGAAACTGGTGCTCAAGGATTTTCCGGTTTTGGGCCCCGGCTCGGTTGAAGCGGCCAAGGTCGCCAGCGCGGTTCGCAATCAGTTGCAGGGCGAGAGGTTCTGGCAGTTTCACTACAAACTGCTCAGCAGCCACGGTCCTGTCGCCAAGGCGGAAGCGCTCGCCGTCGCCAAGGAAATGGGCGTCGACATGGACCGTCTGAACAAGGACATGGAAGCTCCCAAGGCCTTCGCAGGCCTGGAGGAAGTCGCGCGCCTGGCAGACGCGCTGCAAATCAACGGCACGCCTTCATTTGTGGTCGGGCAAGACGTCGTCGTCGGCGCGGTCGGCTACGATCTGCTCAAGGGAAAGATCGACAGTGTCCACAAGTGCGGTCACGCTGTTTGCTGACATCGCCTCGGATGTGACTTTCGATCGGCGCCTTTGACAAGGCGACAGGCGTCGTATTGATTTCACCTATTGCCGCTGTCCTGAGTCGGGTTTGTCTCCCGGCTTTTTGCTTCTTTTCCCCGCATCAAGGGTTCCCCCGTGACTTCATTGCAAGCCATCATCATGGCCGTCCTCCAAGGGGTGTCGGAACTCTTCCCGATCAGCAGCCTGGGTCATGCGGTTATCCTGCCTCGCCTGTTGCATTGGGCCGTCGACCAGAAGGCGCCCGACTGGCTCGCGTATCTCGTCGTGATGCATCTGGGCACGGCGGTGGCGCTGTTCATTTACTTCTGGCGCGACTGGCTGGCGTTCGGCCTCTCGCTGATCAGTCAAGCAAGTCCTCGCTCGGCGGCAGATCGCCGCATTTTTTTCCTCGTGGTCCTCGCGACGCTTCCGGCGGTGTTTTTTGGATTCTTTTTGCGCAAACCGCTCGGCGAGGTTTTCGGAACGCCGGCGGTCGCGGCGATCTTTCTCATCGTCAACGGCTTGATCCTGTTCGTCGGCGACAAGATTGGCGGCCAGGCCGCCGGCACGCTCGACCAATTGAACTGGAAGGGCGCGCTGGCCATCGGCGTGGCGCAAGCGTTTGCGCTCATTCCGGGAATTTCGCGCTCAGGTGCGACGATTGTCGCCGGCGTTGTCGCCGGGCTGCAGCATAAAGAAGCGGCGCGCTTTTCCTTTCTGATGGCGACTCCGATCATTCTGGGCGCGGGCGTGCTCGAAGGGCCCAAGCTGCTGCGCGAAGGCGCAACGCTCGGTGGCCCGGCGATCCTGTCGGGCGTCGTCGCTGGCATCGTTGCCTACCTGAGCACGGTTATCCTGATGCGCTATTTCCGCAGCCATGAGCTGGAGGCGCTCAATCCGTTTGCCTATTATTGTTGGGCGGCTGGCGCGATCAGCCTGGCGCTTCTTTCTTTCACCTGACCAAAGCCACTTTCACCTGACCAAAGCCACTTGGGCGCTTCGTCCCGAGCGCCTATATGCTGTCCGACGGCTCCGCCACGCGCTGAGTCCGCAGCGGGCGGGACGACAATGCTTGAGGTCATGCCGAAGGTTCTTACGGACTCCGAAGTCGAGGAATTGCGCGCCGCCGTCCTGGCGCTGGAAGGCTCGACGTTTACCAGCCGGCTGACGAACTTGCTGGGAAAACAGGTTGAGGCGGTTGGCCGCTCCCTGCCAGCGTCGGCCCGCAACGTCATCGCCCGCGCCTCGGAAACGGCGCTTCGCGCGGCCCTGCGCGTTGCGGTGCGGACGATCGACACGCGCCAAGCGCCCAAAGCGTCGCGCGGCATGCACAAGGCGCTGGCGGCGGCATCCGGAGCGGTTGGCGGCGCCTTCGGGCTCGCGGCGGCGCCCATCGAACTGCCGGTTTCCACCACGATCATGCTGCGCTCCATCGCCCAGATCGCCCGCGAGGAGGGCGAAGATCTCGCCAATCCAGAGGCGGCCCTAGCCTGCATCGAAGTTTTTGCGCTCGGCGGGCGGGTCAGCGGGCAGACCGCGCTCGACAGCAGCTATTTCGCTATCCGAAGCATGCTGGCCCAAACCGTCAGCGAAAGCGCCCGCTTCATCCTGCAGCGCGGCCTGGCCGACGAAACCGCTCCGGTTCTTGTTCGCCTGATCGCGCAGATCGCGACGCGGTTTGGCGTCGTCGTCAGCGAAAAACTCGCGGCCCAGGCCGTGCCGATCCTCGGCGCGGTGGGCGGCGCCGTCGTCAATGCCGCGTTTATCGAACATTTCCAGACCATCGCGCGGGGCCACTTCTCGGTGCGTCGGCTTGAGCGCCTGCATGGCGCCGATGCCGTGCGATTTGAATATGAACGGCTCCGCCACGAGACCTGACCTCGGGATAGACCTAGGCGATCCCTCCCCATCCGGTCCATCCAACGCTGCGCCATCACGGCCAATTGAAGTTGCACTTTCTTGAGAATGCCTGCTTTTTTGTCTACTGGATGGAATTAAGCCAGTCTGGCGGGTTAGCATCGGATTGCCTGCGGGTTTGCAGGACGAGCAACAATGCGGGTCTTTGCAGGCTGCCCTGCTTCTTCTCAGCCTGTCAACGGCGCAGGTCTGTCCCGAAGCAATCACCGGTAACCTCTCCCGCCGCCTTTGGCCCGGGCAGAGCACTTTGGACTTGGAGTAAGTATCGGATGGGTTTTCGTCGAACGGCGGGCATATTGTTGCTCTGCGCCGGGGTGTTGGCGGCGGCTGCTGGTTTTGCCCCCGATGTCGCCGAAAAACTCTTGCCCTCCGCGGGACCCTATGCCCGCCAGATCCGCACCTATCTGCCGGCGGCCCTTTTGGCTTTTCATCCCGACCCCGGACAGGCGGCGACCACGGCTGCAAACTCGGCGGCTCCCGCCGCCCCCAGCCGTCCGCCGGTCCAGGTTGTTATCGCCCAGGCCGAAAAGAAAGACTTTCCCTGGATCATCAATCTGATTGGCGCCGTGCAGCCGATCGCGACGGTGGCCCTGCGCCCGCATTTCGACTCCGGCGTTGAAAAGGTGCTTGTCGCCGACGGCGCCGCGGTCAAGGCCGGCGACGTCCTTATCAAGATGGATTCACGTCAATCGGAGGCGGCTCTCAAGGGCGCCGAGGCACAGCTCGCCAAGGATCAGGCGCAGCTCGAACAGGCCAAACGCGATGTGGCGCGCTACACCGATCTCGTCGGCCGCTCGGCGACCCCGGTGCTCAATCTCGACAACGCAAGGACGGCGGTCGCCTCGAGCGAGGCCGCGATCCTTGGCGACAAGTCAGCGATCGACAGTTTGAAAGTCCAGTTGGGTTTCGCCACGATCACCGCGCCGATTTCCGGCCGCATCGGCGCTGTCAATATCAAAAAAGGCAATATCGCCAAGGCCAGCGACAATTCGGCGGCAGGCATATTTGCGACGATCAATCAGATTTCGCCAATCTATATTGCGTTCTCGGTGTCGCAGACATTCCTTGCGCCGCTGCGTGAGGCCATGGCGGCAGGAGCGCCGGTGATCGCCACGCCGCAAGGTTCGACAAAGCCGTCTACCGGCAAACTCGCGCTCATCGAAAACGCGATTGACGCAGGCTCGGGAACCATCCTTGCCCGCGCAACGTTCGAGAATGCCGACGAAGCACTGTGGCCCGGACAATTGTGCAACCTGCAACTGACGTTGCGCGTCGATCCCGAGACGATCGTCATCCCGCGTGAAGCGGTGCAGAATGGCCAGTCGGGGACCTATGTTTTTGTGATCGCCGACGGCGTCGCTCATGTTCGGCCGGTGACCGTCAGCCGAACGCAAGGCGACAAGACGGTTGTGACGCAGGGGCTTGATGGCGCCGAGACAGTCGTTGTCGATGGCGCGTTGCTGCTGACCGAGGGGTCGAAGGTCGAAGTCCGCAACGCTCAAAAGGGCGCGAGCTGATGTCTCTTCCCGAACTTTGCATCCGCCGCCCGGTAATGACAACGCTGCTGATGTTGTCGTTCATCGTGTTCGGTCTGTTCGGCTACCGGCAATTGCCGCTGTCGGCGCTGCCGCGCGTTGATTACCCAACGATTCAGGTGTCCGCCGATATGAGCGGCGCCAGCCCGGAGACGATGGCCTCGGCGATTGCCGGTCCGTTGGAGCGCGTGTTCGCGACGATCCCGGGCATCACATCAATGGTCTCTTCCTCGGCGCGCGGCAACACCAGCATCACGATGCAGTTCGATCTCGACCGCAACATCGACGGCGCCGCGCTCGATGTTCAGTCGGCAATCTCCTCCGCTTCGAAGAAGCTGCCGCCGCAACTGACCGAGGCCCCAAATTTCAAGAAAGTGAACCCGGCCGACACGCCAATCCTGTTCGTCGGCCTGACTTCGAGCACCTTGCCGCTGACGCAGGTCGACGACTACGCCGAGCAGATTTTCGCCCAGCAGATTTCGCAGATCAACGGCGTCGCGCAGGTGGTTATCTTCGGCCAGCAAAAGTTCGCGGTCCGCATCGACGTCGACCCGGACAAGGCCGCCGCGCGAGGACTGACGCTCGACAGTATCGGCAGCGCCATCGCCGCGGCAAATTCCTCGGCGCCGCTTGGCGCGCAACTCGGCAAAAAGCAAAACATCACGATTGACGCGACCGGCCAGATGGACCGTGCGGCCGAATACGGACCGCTGGTCGTGGCGTGGCGCAATGGGGCGCCCGTGCGCCTGAACGAAGTTGCGCGCATCGCCGACTCGGTGGAGAACAACCAGATCGCCGGATGGAATGGCTCCGAGCGAGCGATCGTCATGGCGATTTTCCGTCAGTCGGACGCCAATACCGTCGATGTCATCGACAATATCAAATCCAAACTTCCATACTACCAATCGCAACTGCCGCCCTCAGTGGCCGTGCATGTCATCAACGACCGATCGGTCTCCATTCGCCAGTCAATCCGCGACGTGCAGTTCACGCTCGCCATATCCATTGTGCTGGTTATTCTGGTTATCTTCGTCTTCCTGAAATCGGCGTCGGCGACCATTATTCCGGCCCTGGCGCTGCCGGTGTCGCTGATCGGCACCTGTGCGTTCATGTATGCGTTCAACTATTCGATCGACAATATATCGCTCCTCGCGATCACGTTGTCGGTAGGCTTCGTCGTCGACGACGCCATTGTCATGCTCGAAAATATCAGCCGCCACATCGAAAACGGCATGAAGCCGTTCGACGCCGCGCTAAAGGGCGCCAACGAAATTGCTTTCACCATTCTATCGATCACGTTCTCGCTGGTCGCGGTGTTCATCCCGGTGCTGCTGATGAGCGGCGTGGTCGGCCGCGTGTTCCGCGAATTCGCCGTAACCATCACCGTCGCCATTCTGGTGTCAGGCTTAGTCTCGCTAACGTTGACGCCAATGCTGTGCGCCCGAATTCTCAGCGTGCAAAAGCACGGCGTCGGAGCCGGCTGGTTCGCTCGCCTGTCGGACTTTTTCGTCGACGGCCTCGCCACCGCCTATCGCGTGTCGCTGGATTTCGTGCTGAAGATGCGCTTGCTCGTGTTGATCGGCACGTTCGTCACCGGCTATGCGGCGTTCGCGCTTTACGTCGATGTCCCCAAGGGCTTCTTCCCTGACGAGGATACCGGTTTTCTCCGCGGCGTGACGGAAGCACAGCCCGACACCAGCGTCGAGGAAATGGCCAGACGACAACAGGCCGTTGTGCAGATCCTGCAAGGCGATCCCGCAGTGATCAATGTGACCTCGGCCGTCGGCTTTGGCGGACAAACCAATCGCGGCTTCCTGTTCATCAAGTTGAAGGAAAAGACCGAACGCGGCTCAATCAATGATGTCATGGCGCGGTTGCGCGGCGAGTTGGCGGTCGTGCCGGGCATGCGCACGATCTTTCAGCCTGTGCAAAATCTGGTGTTTACCGCAGGGCGGCCAGCGCGCTCGCTGTACCAATATACGATGCAATCGGGCGATATCGGGACGCTGTTCGCCAAGGCTCCCGAGATCGAGAAAGCGATGGCGCAATTGCCGGCGTTGCGCGATGTCAACAGCGACTTGCAGATTTCAAATCCGCAAACCAAGGTTGAGATCGATCGCGAAAAAGCCGCGGCGTTCGGGGTCACGACGGACCAGGTGCGAAATGCGCTTTACAACGCGTATGGCACGCGACAGATCTCGACCATCTTTACGCAGGCGAATGATTATCAGGTCATTCTCGAAGCCGATCCGGCCTTCCAGAATGATCCTTCCGCGCTTTCGCGCATCCGCATCGCTTCGTCCAACGGGACGCTGGTTTCGCTCGACGAAGTAACGACGGTCACGCATAACGTCGGCGCGCTGCAGATCAACCGGCAATCGCAACAGCCCGCCGTCACGATCTCGTTCAATCTGGCGCCGGATGTTTCGCTTGGTCAGGCAATCGACGCCATTAGCGCCGCCGAGCGCAAGGCCAATCTCCCGGGCCAGATCGTTACGAACTTTGCCGGCAACGCGCAATTGTTCCAGCAGGCTCTGGCTGGACAGGGCACGCTGCTGCTGGCGGCGGTGCTGACCATCTATATCTTGCTGGGCGTGCTTTATGAGAGCTACATCCATCCCATCACCATTCTTTCGGGCCTCCCCTCTGCCGGCATCGGCGCGCTGCTGGCGCTCGAATATTTCCATATGGATCTTTCGGTCATCGCCATCATCGGCATTCTCTTGCTGATCGGCATTGTGAAAAAGAACGCGATCATGATGGTCGACTTCGCCATTCAGCGGCGAACCGAAGGCGGCATGGACGCCTTGACTGCCATTCGCGAGGCCGCGCTGATCCGCTTCCGCCCGATCATCATGACGACGATGGCGGCGCTCCTTGGCGCATTGCCGATCGCGCTTGGCACGGGCGCCGGCGCGGAGCTGCGCCAGCCGCTGGGCATCGCGATTGTCGGCGGCCTGTGCGTCTCGCAATTGCTGACGCTTTACATTACGCCGGTGATCTATTTCTACCTCGACAAGATCGACTCGTTCCTCGCCGGTCGGCGTAAGCCAGCGCCGCAGCCGGTTCCAGCGGCTCCGCCCGCCGGCGAAGTTGTGGCGTTCCCGACCGCAGCGGAATAATCTCCGGGCGCGCCGCAGGGGTTGCGCGTTGTGCACGGAAAAGCGATTGTATGGGATAGATGGAGCGCTTTGACGCGCCATTCGCCCGGGGGAAAATATGCATACGTCGGCCATCGAAATTATCGACGAGCGCTTTGAAAAGCTCGTGTTCGGCAATGTGCATCTCGAAAAACTCTACACAGGCTGTCGATGGGCCGAGGGTCCGGCGTATTTTCCCGCCGGCAAATATCTCATCTGGTCGGACATCCCCAATGATCGGCTGATGCGCTTTGACGAGACCGACGGATCGGTCTCGGTGTTTCTGGCGCCAGCGCTCAACCACAACGGCCACAGCGTCGACCGTGAGGGGCGGCTGGTTTGCTGCGAACATCGCGGCCGCTGCATTTCGCGCATCGAGCACGACGGTTCGCGCAGCGTGCTCGCCGATAAGTATCAAAGCAAGCGGCTCAACTCGCCCAACGATCTCGTCGTCAAGTCGGACGGTTCGATCTGGTTCACCGATCCGACTTATGGCATCGACTCTGACTACGAAGGCGACGCCGCGAAACAGGAAATCGGCGCCAGCAACGTCTACCGCATCGATCCGGCGACCCTTGAAGTGACGGCGGTGGCGACGGATTTCGTCAAGCCGAACGGCCTCGCGTTTTCGGTCGATGAAAAGCGGCTGTTCGTCGCCGACACAGGCGCAACGCACGTCAAGAACGGCCCGCGCCATATCCGCGTCGCCAATGTTTCCGCCGATGGGCGCAACCTCGGCAAGGCCGAGTTGTTCGCGACCTGCACCGCGGGATTGTTCGACGGATTCCGTCTGGATACAACGGGCAATATCTGGACCTCCGCCGCCGACGGCGTCCATGTCTACGCGCCCGACGGGGCGTTGATCGGCAAGATCAAGATTCCTGAAGTCGTCGCCAACGTCTGCTTTGGCGGGCCCAAGCGCAACCGCCTCTATATCTGCGGCACGACATCGCTGTATTCGATCTACGTCAACGCGCGCGGCGCAAGCTGGCCGAAAGCTTAGCGCCTAAGCGGCTGACAGCGACTTCAATTTGACCCCCGGCGACGCCAGATCCGCGGCGCTTGGCTGCGCGCGCTTGGCGATCAGCATCTCGGTAAGACGGATTTCCCTAGCGATCTTGCCGAGCGGGCCGAAGGCGCTCGCCGCAAGCAGCCTGCCATCAGCCGCAACATGGAACAACATCAGTGCGCCTTCGCCTAGATCGCGCGCGATCGTCTCCGCCGCTCCGTCGGCGAGGCCAGCGATCTGCAAGCAAAGCTCATATTGATCCGACCAGAACCACGGCACCTCCTGATAGTCTTCGCTGGCGCCGAGAATACTCTTTGCGACGAACGTCCCCTGGTCCAGCGCATTGCGCCAGGCCTCCAGCCGCACGCGGCGACCGCCATACAAGGCATGCGGAAAACTCGCGCAATCGCCGATGGCGAAGATCAAGGAATCGGAAGTCCGGAGGCGGCCATCGACGGCAATTCCATTGTCGATTGTCAGCCCTGCAGTAGCCGCCAGCGCCGTCTCGGGGATCGCGCCAATGCCAGCAACGATGCAATCAGCGGGAATGACGCGACCGTCAGTCAGCGCCACGCCACGGCCGTCCATCGAGGCGATTCCCGCGCCGATGAAGAAGGAAACTCCGGCTTCGCGATGGCGCTTTTCGACGAGGGCGGCGATCTCCGCCGGCACGCCTCGGCCCAGAATGCGCGGTGCGGCTTCGATCACGCTGACCTTGCACCCGAGCGCAATCGCGCTCGCGGCAAGTTCCAACCCGATAAAGCCGCCGCCGATGATGGCGATGTTCCGGCCAGGCGTAAAGCGCGCGCGCAGGGCTAGTGAGTCTTCGAAATTGCGCAGCAGTAGCGCCGCCTCGGCGCCTGGTGCGTTGAGCTTGCGCGGCTTGGCGCCCGTCGCCAGCACAAGCACGTCATAGCCGAGCCGGCGCCCGTCGCTCAGCGTCACCTCGCGAGCGGCGCGATCGATAGCCAGCGCCGCGACGCCAGCTATGCGCTCGACACGCCTTTCCTCGAGCTCCGCCGCATCGGCGATCAAAGGCAGCCACCGCTTCTCCGGCCCGACAATCAACGCCTTGGACAGAGGCGGGCGCTCATATGGCGCGTGCGCCTCGTCGCCGATCAGCGTCAGCGGACCCGTGTGCCCCTCACTGCGCAGCGTAATCGCGGCGCGCGCGCCTGCTTCGCCCGCGCCGATGATAACGATGCGTGAATTGTTCAAGCAGGTCAGCCTTCAGCCGATTTTCAGGAAGACCCGGCCGCCCTCGACCTTCACCGGCCATGTCGCCAGATTGACGCAGACAGGGGCGCCCTTGGCGGCGCCGGTGCGGTAATCGAAACGGCCGTTATGCTTGGGACATTCGATGATCGAACCCATCACCAGCCCATCGGCAAGATGCACCTGCTCATGCGTGCAAAGTCCATCTGTCGCGAAATACTTGTCGTCGTCGGAGCGGTAAATCGCGTAGGTCTTGCCGGTGTGATCGAAGCGGATCACGTCTTCCTCGTCGATATCGCCCGTCGCGCAAGCGTCGACCCAACCTTCAGCCATGAGCGTCTCCTGAACCGCGTCGCACGGTTATTGCGCGGCGACGAATTGCGTATCGTGATTGTAGGGAACCGATTTCGCCGAAAACGGCAATTCCCGCTTGACGTAATAGCCGGGATTGCGAGCCTGTTTCATAAGTGTGGGAATGATCTCGCGATAGGCCGCGATCGTACTCGAATACGGCGTCGGACAATCCGCCTTGATGGCCGCATGCAGTTTGGGCAACGCGTGGTAAGGCGCCATCGGGAACATGTGATGTTCGACGTGATAATTCATGTTCCAGTAAACAAAGCGGAAGATCGGGTTCATATAGACGGTGCGCGAATTGAGCCGGTGGTCCAGCACATCCTCGGCAAGCCCGGCGTGTTGGGTCAGGCCGAAATACAGCGCGAGAAAACCGCCGTAGAGCGTCGGCAGACCAACGAACATCGCCGGCAGGATCGACCGCGTCGCAAGGCACGCGACGATCACCGCCGCCAGGATCGCGATATAAATGCGCCCCACGAGATAAACCTTCCAGCGCTCCATGACGGGCACGAAAGTCTTCTCTTCATCGGTCAACCGCCCGGCGACATGCAGCAGGATATTCTTGATCGCCTTGTAGCTATTCTTGATCGCAAAAATATTCAGCGCCAGCGACAGGAAATCGGGCGGACGCGGCGCGACGATTTCCGGATCGCGGCCGACAATAATCGTATCGGTGTGGTGGCGCGTATGGCTCCAGCGCCAGATCGTCGGCTCGCGCAGCATCATGAAGCAGGCGATATGATAGACGACATCGTTCATCCAGCGGGTTTTGAACGCCGTCCCGTGCCCGCATTCATGCCAGCGGCTGTCGCCTGCCGACCCATACAACACGCCATAAATCAGAAAGAATGGAACGGCGGCCCAGCTACCCCAGAAATGCCAGGCGAGCGCGCCGGAGGCCAGCAGCGCGCCAATCCAGATCGCCGTGTCGCGGAGTGCCGGCCCATCGCGGCGTCGCATCAGGGCCTTGAGCTCCTTGCGCGAAATCGGGCAGGCGTACCACTGCGCCGCCGACAGACCCGTCTCAACCGCGTACTGCGCGTCAAGACCCACGAGACTGTAATCGCGCCGGGTGATTTCAAAAGTCATCCGCGTCTCCCCGCCTGCGTCGTGGCAAACTTTGTATTGCGTCCGCGCCGAACTCTTTTCCGGCGCGCGTAACGTGTACGCGTTGGAATAGGCCGATAGCGTCTCAGGCTCAATCAGCGACTAGCAAATTATATCATTTCACATCATAGTCCGGGTCGGACAAAGTAATCGTTTTCAATCAAGGAAGGATCGATGGGCAAACGGCCGACGGTCGCTGATCTTGCCCGCGCCGCTGGGGTTAGCGTCGCAACGGTCGACCGGGTCCTCAACCAGCGCCACAGCGTGCGTGAGGGAACGGCGAACCTTGTTTTGAGCGCGGCGGAAAAGATCGGCTACCACGCCACGGCGCTGCTCAAGCAGAGACTCAAAATCGAAGCGCCGTCCCGCACTTTCGGCTTCTTGCTGCAAAAACGCGATGCGTTCTACTTGCAACTCGCCGAGGACCTGCATGCCGCGACGCGCAATCTGACCAGCGTGCGCGGCAAGGCGATCGTCGAATTCGTCGCCGAGATATCGCCTGATGCAATCTCGCAGCGCTTGCGCCAGCTGGGCAAGGGCGTCGACGCGATTGCCTGCGTCTCCGTCGACCATCCGCATGTCTCGCACGAAATCGAGGCGCTGCAAGCCAAGGGCATTCCGACTTTTGCAATCCTGTCCGATCTCACGACCCCGGCTCGCGCCGGATACATCGGGCGCGATAATCGCAAGGAGGGCCGAACCGCCGCCTGGATGATCGCCAAGACCGCCGCGCGTCCCGGCAAGGTCGGCATCATTGTCGGCAGCCATCGCTATCTCTGTCAGGAAACCGCGGAAATCTCGTTTCGCGCCTGGTTTCGCGAGCACGCGCCGCAATTTCAAGTTCTGGAGCCGTTGACGAACCTCGAGGATTCAAGGCTGGCTCACCACGCCGCGCAAAACATGATCGCGGTCAACCCGGATCTGATCGGCCTTTACATATGCGGCGGCGGCATGGAGGGCGTGATCGCCGCCGCACGCGAAGCTCCGAACCCCGGTGCGATAGCAATCGTGTGCAACGAGCGAACGCCCAAGACAAAGGCGGGCCTTACCGACGGCGTGTTAACTGCGGTCATCGCTACGCCCACCGCGCTGCTGGCGACACGAACGGTCGAGGCGATGGCGGCAGCGCTGGAGACGCCGACAAGCGGATCGCCGGTCCAAATTCTGGTGCCGTTTGAGCTCTTCATCTCCACAAACATTTGACTCCGGCTGCGTTTGCTTGGTGGCCGCGCCTCGATAAGAAAATTCCAATTCTGATGGATTTTGCAACAAATGGTCTATTTTCTCGTTGCGCCGGAAATCCGCGCGGGATAACTTGCTTGAGCGTCTTCGGCGGCATCCTGATTTCCCTCGCGTTCGCCGCTTGGGGTCGGCGGGCTGACTAAGGCGGCGCGTCATTGCGGCCGATCAGCCGCCGCGCCGGTGACCGGATCAACCTCCCGATCACGCCAAAAACCGTCCGGCGAATGCCGGTTCTAGATTATCAACGGCCTGAACGGCCGTAATTTTGGAGGAAACCAAACATGAAGCGCATCGTAATCGCACTCGCCGCCGCGACGATCCTTTCGTCCAGCGCCATGGCCGCCAAGATCGGCGTATCGATGGCCAAATTCGACGACAACTTCCTCACCGTCCTGCGCAACGGCATGAGCGACTACGCCAAGTCGCAGAAGGACGTCACGCTGCAGATCGAAGACGCCAAGGACGACGTCTCCAAGCAGATCAGCCAGGTGCAGAATTTCATCGCCAACAAGGTTGACGCGATCATCGTCAATCCGGTCGACACCAGCGCCACCGCCGCGATCACCAAGGCTGCTGCGGATGCGGGCGTTCCGCTCGTTTACGTCAACCGCGAGCCGGCCGACGTCGACGCCCTCGGCCCGAAGGCAGCCTTTGTCGCCTCAAACGAAGCCGATTCCGGCACACTTGAAACCAAGGAAATCTGCAAGATTCTTGGCGGCAAGGGCGACATCCTGGTCATGGAAGGTCAGCTTTCCAATCAGGCCGCCGTACAGCGCACCAAGGACATCCACGAAGTCATCGCCACCGACGCTTGCAAAGGCATGAAGATCATTGCCGAGCAGACCGCCGAGTGGGATCGCACTAAGGCGCAGAACCTGATGACCAACTGGTTGTCGAAAGGCATGAAGTTCGATGCCGTCATCTCCAACAACGACGAAATGGCTGTCGGCGCCTTGCAGGCGATGAAGGCCGCAGGCCTCGACACCAAGAAGGCGATCGTTGGCGGCGTTGACGCGACGCAGGACGCGCTCGCCTCGATGAAGGCTGGCGATCTCAAGGTCACCGTGTTCCAGGACGCGGCGGGTCAGGGCAAGGGCGCGGTTGACGCGGCGCTCAAGCTCGCCGCCGGCGGCGCAGTCGACAAGAAGGTGTACATTCCCTTCCAGCTGGTGACGCCCGCCAACATGGGCAATTTCGAGAAGAAGAACTAAGCAACGCGCGCACCCCTCTCCCCGCGGCGAACGTTCCGCGTTCGTCGAGCGCGGGAGAGGGGAAGCTGCGAGAAACGTCCGCGACAATCCCCTGCCCCCGCCTTGCGCGTCCATGCTAATACCCAGAATCGTTGAAGCGCGACACATGGCATGCGTCGATCCCTTGCGATCGGGAAACCAGCATCAGCAGTCCGGAACGACTCGCGCTTCAGTGA
>JAYUFK010000394.1:0-2856 GCA_043739325.1 Methylocapsa sp.
GAGTACGACCTTTGGTACATCGACAACTGGTCGCTGACCCTCGATCTGCGCATCCTCTGGCGCACCTGCTTCGAAGTCGCGCGCCAGAACGCGTATTGATCGCAAGCGGCGTCAATCCTGGAAGTCGATGCGACCCGGCTCAAGCGCGCGCTCCCGCGCCGATCTATCGTCAAATTGCCGGTAGCGCGCCGGCGGCGGGGCATTGCGGAGAATTTCGTCAAGTTTGCCAGAGATGCCGATTGTGCCTCGTCTGGCCCGAGGCACGGCGAGCGCCGCCAAATAGCCGACCTGCAACGCCAAGGAACCGACGATAACCCGTAGCAGGGTGTGCCCAAACCCCGTGCTCAACGACACGCCGGCCAATACGACCACGACGGCAAGAAGCAGGTTGGCAGGAATGAGCACGAAGACCGAATAAATCCGTCCGCATAGCACCCCGATTGCCGCCAAACACGCAATCGAAATGATTGGCATTAAATAAGCCATCACCGAATAAGTTCCTCCAGTTCCGGACTTTTTGCCGGCTTAGCTGAAATAGATTTGCGAAATATGCACGAACACGTTGTACTATATTGACACGAAATACAGTCAAAATTGCGGCCAAATGCGCTTGTATTGTCCGACATTGTCTTACAACCCAAGGATTGCTTACCGTTTATGCATAGCCCGTTTACGCATAGCGCGGTTCAAGACTATCGCGGTACAACACCAAGCCAACTTGAGTAGCGTTTGCTCGTATTTGTGCAGTGCAAATACTTCGAGCTGGTCGATGTTGCTGGATCGTATTGTCAAATGTCTCGCGCCGCGCGGCGCTCGCGAGGAAGCGCTCGCCGCCTCTGAGGCGCGCGGGTTTTCATTCGCGTGAAGAGTCGGCTAACTGAAATCGACTGCGTCCAGAACAGGCGGTCGCGATGGCACAACCACTCTTGTCGCTTGCGAGACTTCTCGAAGCCGGCGCCGCGCGCGGCCGGTCTATTGGGATGGCGAATCGGTCTTTGTTGTTCGACGACTGCGCCAGGGCCACATGCCTCGGTGGAAACCTCGAATGGCTCGAAGGCAGATCGATCATTCTGATGCCGGGGAGCCAGCTCAAGGCGGCGGCGGCGCTGATTGAGCTCGATGGCTGGGCGCGGCGCCTGGTTCTGTGCCCGCCTGATCTCGAACCTGGGCGCTTGGGCGCGGTGATCCGCGATGCGGAATCCGACGCCCTTGTCTACGACGGCGATGGTCCAGCGCCGGCGGAGATCGGCCTCACGATGCTTGCGCCTTGCACGCTGCCTTTGCAGCCACGGGCGAACGTTCCAGTCAGTCGCTTCGCGACGGAATGGGCGATGTTGACCTCGGGGACCACAGGCGATCCGAAAATGGTCGTCCACTCGCTGCGGACATTGACTGGCGCGATCGACGAGGAGCGCGCAGGTTCGCCGGCGCAGAACTGGGCCACGATGTACGACATCAGGCGATATGGCGGGCTGCAGATTTTTCTGCGCGCGATCAAGGGTCGCGGCTCTCTGACGCTGCGAAGCCACGGTGAGAGCCTCGATGATTTCCTGGTTCGCGCCGGACAGTCCGAAGTCACGCATATTTCCGGCACGCCGTCGCATTGGCGGCTGATTCTGATGAGCCCGGCGTCGCGTCGCATTGACCCCGAATACATCCGATTGTCGGGAGAGATCGCCGACGCTTCTCTCCTTGACGCGTTGTCGTCGCACTATCCGTGTGCGCGCATCGCCCATGCCTTCGCCTCGACCGAAGCGGGCGTCGCCTTCGAGGTCGACGACGGGCAACCGGGGTTCCCCGCTGCGTTCCTTGGCGAGCGTGGGAGAGGCGTAGCGATCAAGCTCGTCGACGGTTTGATGGCCATTCGCTCTCCCTGCACAGCCTTGCGCTTTTTGGGCAAGGACGCGCCGGACTTGCGGGATCGCGACGCATTTGTCGATACCGGCGACATGATCGAGCGGCGCGGCGAGCGTTGTTACTTTTTGGGACGAAGGGGCGGAATCATCAATGTCGGCGGCGCGAAAGTAAATCCGGAGAAGGTCGAGGCGGTGATTAATCAACACGCCAGCGTCCACGCCAGTCTGGTCAAGGCGCGCAAGAATCCGATTACCGGGGCGGTGGTTGTCGCCGATGTCGTGCTGAAAGAGGGCGTGGCCGCGACGCCTGCGTTGAAAGACGAGATCATTAGCGCGTGCGAGGGCCAACTTGCCGCTTACGAGGCGCCGGCCCTGGTGCGCTTTGTGCCGGCGCTCCCGGTGACCGCAAGTGGAAAACTGGTGCGGGACGCATAAAGCGCCTGTTGCATTGTTGCTACGCTCGGCGGGAAAGCGCGCTTACCAACCTTGTCGGAATTGTCGTTCTAACCGAGCGACGAGACTTGAGAAGATCTTGTAAATCAATATATTTCAGTCACTTGTCCGCATCTTTAGCGGTGTTGGCGACCGTTGTTTTGCGCCGCCAGGGAATCGCGGCGGCGCCAGCGGCCTGCCCTGTGTGTTTGTTGCGTTAACATATCTTCGTTACCATGCTGGGGTGGGACAAGCTGGAGCGGGCATTGCAGAAAATCGCAATTTCGGCGCTGTTAGTGGCGCTGGCGGGTTGTTCGAGCGTGCCTTCGGGGGCGCCGACCAGTTCGGAATTGCTGGCGCATGACGATTCCGCGCAGGCGCCGTTCGATTATGAATTGTTCGATGTCACCGCCGATGTCGCGCGGATCGCCGGGGCGCGCACCGACGATGCGTTCGCGGGGCGCTTTGGCGGGCGCGGCGCTGGCCGCGACGTCATCATCGGGCGCGGCGACGCGCTGTCCATTTCCATCTTCGAGGCCTCGAACGGCGGGCTGTTCTCGTCCTCGGT
>JAYUFK010000395.1:0-7886 GCA_043739325.1 Methylocapsa sp.
CTGAACCGCAACGCTCTCGCGTTCCTGCGGTGGGCATCAATCCGGTTGATGGTTCGAAAGCTCTGTCAAACCTAGATATGATCCCGGATGGACTCTTAGCGGCCGCGGCGCGTCTCGCGTCAGAGCCTCGTTCGCACTTCCCACAATTCGGGAAAGAGCACGATATCCAGCATCCGGCGCAGGTATGAGACGCCGGACGTGCCGCCGGTGCCGCGCTTGAGGCCGATGATCCGTTCGACGGTCGTGACGTGATTGAAGCGCCAGCGGCGGAAATAATCCTCGAAATCGACCAGCTTCTCGGCGAGCTGATACAGCATCCAGTATCGCGCCGGCGCCTGGTAGATAATTCGCCAGGCGTTGAGCACTTCGTCGTTGGCGACGCGCGTTTCGCGCCAATCGGCGCGCACGCCATCCGCGCCGATATCGAAACCCTCGCGTTTGAGCATCAGCAGCGCCTCGTCATACAAGCTCGGCTCGGCGCGGATTTGTTCCAGCACCGCGATGACATCGCCCTGGTGTTCATGCGGCCGCAGCATCGCCGCATTGCGATTGCCGACGAGAAACTCGATCGCGCGGTACTGATAGGACTGGAAGCCCGAGGATTGGCCGAGCGTCTCGCGAAATCCGGTGTATTCGCTTGGCGTCATGGTCCTGAGCACGTCCCAAGCGCTGTTGAGCTGTTCGAAAATGCGCGCCACGCGCGTCAGCATTTTGAACGCGGGTTGAAGATCGTCGCGGCGGATCGCGTTGGCGGCGGCGCGAATTTCGTGGATCGCCAGCTTCATCCAGAGTTCGGACGTTTGATGCTGGATGATGAACAGCAGTTCGTCATGGGCGGCGCTGCGCGGCTCCTGCGCGTCGAGCAGGCGCTCGAGATGGAGATAATCGCTGTAGGACATGCGATCCTGGAACGACATTTGCGCGCCATCGCGCGATGGGTCGGGCGGGGCGCTCACGTCACCGCCGCTTTCGTGCGATATTCCGGCGTGTCCCAGCGCCGGTTGTTGACGACATCGGCGAGTATGTCGATTGCGGCGCGCACTTCATTCTCGCCGATGTAGAGCGGCGCGAATCCAAAGCGGATCGCGTCCGGCGCGCGGAAATCGCCAATCACGCCGCGCGCGATCAGCGCCTGCATGATCGCGTAGCCGTCGGGATGGCGAAACGACACCTGGCTGCCACGCTTTGCCCCGTCACGCGGCGAGCCGAGCGTCAGCGCCGGGCATCGCGCCTCGACTTCGTGGATGAAGAGGTCGATCAAGGCAATCGACTGGCGGCGAACGTCCTCCACGTCGACGCCTTCCCAGACATCGAGCGCCGCGTCGAGCGCCGCAAGCGCGATAATGGGCGGCGTGCCCACCCGCATCCGTTCAATGCCGCGCCCGGCGCGATAGTCGAGGCCGAAAGAGAATGGCGCCGCGTGGCCGAGCCAGCCGGAAAGCGCCGGGCGAGCTTTGTCGAGATGCTTTGGCGCGACATAGATGAAGGCTGGCGAGCCGGGGCCGCCGTTGAGATACTTGTAGGTGCAACCGACGGCGAAATCCGCGCCGGCGCCGGCGAGATCGACAGGCAGCGCGCCAGCTGAATGCGCGAGATCCCATAGCGCCAGCGCTCCCATGGCGTGCGCCTTGCGGGTCAGCGTTTTCACATCGTGCAGGCGGCCCGTGCGATAATCGACTTCGGTCAGCATCGTCACGGCGACGTTCTTGTCGATCGCCGCCTCGACGTCTTCGGGACCGACGATTTTGAGCCGATAGCCGCGATCGAGCGAACGGATCAGCCCTCCTGCAATGTAGAGATCGCTTGGGAAATTGCCGTTGTCCGAAAGGATCACGCGCCGTTGCGGATTGAGCTCCAACGCCGAGGCGAGCGCCTGAAAGACCTTGATCGACAGAGTATCGCCGGCGACGACCGTGCCTGGCGCGGCGCCGATCAGATTGGCGATCCTGTCGCCGATGCGGCTTGGCGCGGCCATCCAGCCGGCGCTGTTCCAGCCGCGGATCAACAACTCGCCCCATTCGTCGGCGAGCATCCGCGCCACGCGCGCCTTGGCCGCGATCGGTAGCGGCCCAAGCGAGTTGCCATCGAGATAAATGACGCCTTGCGGCATATGGAAGAGCGCGCGCGTCTTATCGAAGTCGGTCATCTGGCGCGCCCTCTGGGCAAATTGCGCGGCTCTCAGGGGAGCCTAGGCGCGTCCCTGCATCTTGGCGACCCACCAGCGCACGCCAACAAACAGAAACCGCCAATCCCTGAAGAATTCTGGCGGCTTTCCCTCGAATGCGTGGCCGATGAACTGCAAGACCCAGCCGGCGACAAACAGCGCGGCGGCGACGATCCAGAGATGGGCGATGAACGGTGAGAGAGCCAAGAGCGCCAGCGCGACGACAATCATCGGGATGCCAAGACTGTGGCACAGTCGATTGATCGGGTTGGTGTGACTCTCGGCATATTGCGCGATCCAGCTTTCCCAGCTGCGTCCGGCAAACATCATTGCCTCCTCATTCTCCCATAAAGGCGAGACTAGGCGGCGTTCACGGCGCGAGCAAGGGTCGGGCGTTCAGAAACGCGCCGTGCCGTCTCCAACGATTGTTCCGACGGTTGTCACGACCGCCCAATCGTGGGCGCGCCGTTCGATGCGTTCGACTCGGCCGGCGCCTGGGATGAGGTCGCCGGGGCTCACTTCACGCTCGCCGTCGCGGCCCTCGACAGTCGCGACGCCATCATTGACGTCGCTGACGACCCAGCCATGCAGCACCGGGCGCGGGCGCGCGATTGCGCCCGTCGTTTCGCGCGAGACAGCAGGCGCCGGCGGCAGCAACGCCGCTTGCTTCGGCAAAGTCGTGGGGCCAGGGGCGGGGATGACCGGGGCCGTGACAGACGCGACAACAGGCGCCGCCGGCTTCTTCTCGAGTTTTTCGAACCGCGCGACGATGTCGGCGTTTCGGGTGGCGCTATCGTGATCGAATTTCTCGGTGAGCTTGCCGATGCGGGTATCCTGATCGCGCTGTGATTTGTCGAAGCGCGCGGCAAGCTGGGCGACGCTGGCCGCCGCATCGCGGGCGCCGGCCGCACTCGCCCGCATTTCGCCGATGGCTTTCCGCATCTCCGCTGAATCATCGCGCGACCTGACCGTCTCCAGCGCGTCAACCTTGGCTTTCAGTGTTCTCAGGCTCGCCACAAGAGACTCGTTCTCGGCACTCTGAACCGCAAGGATCCGCGCTTGGCTCGATCGCTCATGCACCCCCGCCGTGGCGATGACGCCGATCGCCGCCAGGCTCGCGGCAATGGCGCCGATCTGCCAGCGCTTGCCGCCGGCGAGGCGCAACAGGCTTTCCGGCGCCCAGATTTTCCTTCGTGGCGGCGTCGGAGTTTCGGATTTCGGCGCAGCCGCGACGAAATCGGTCGCGGCCAGGCCGGGCAGTTCGATGCGCGGCGCTGTTTCGGGCGTCGCGGGCTCTGGATGTCGGGTTGTTTCGAGTGCGGGTTCGGCAATCCGATGTTGCGCTGCAAACAGTTCCGGCGTGGCGCGCGCCGCGCGGATTTGGGCGGCAAGCGCTTCGATGCGGGCATGGGATTCGCTCAACGGCGGCGGAGCGGCATCAACGCTCTGAGACTGGACAATCTTCTCGGCGCTTTCCAGCGCGATCTCTTCACCCGGCAGTGCGGACGCTTCCATGACGCAAACTCACATTGGACAGAATGTTACCGAGTTTGAACCGCATCGATTAAGGAAGCGTTGACCAAATCAGGTCGCCATCGGCAAAACATGTGGTTTTTTGGCGGCGAGCGGATCGCGCCGTCCCCGGCTGGCGCCCGGCGATTGCCATGCTAGAAAGGGGGTGCCCGCGCCGCCGCGCGCCGCCGCAATCGATCAAGCCTCGGAGACGTTCAATGAAGGCGATGAAATTTGGCGTTGGACAATCGGTTAAACGCGTTGAGGACGTCAGGCTGATCAGCGGCGCTGGCGTTTACACTTCTGATTACCTGCCCGCCGACGCGCTTTACGCGGCCTTCCTGCGCAGCCCGCACGCCCACGCCAAATTCGCCTTTGGCGATCTCGCGCATGCCAGGGCGCTGCCGGGCGTCGAGGCGCTCTATACCGGGGCGGATTTCGCCAATCTGGGCGATCTGCCCTGCCTCGCGCCGCTGCCCAATTCGGACAAGTCGATGACGCCGCTAAAACCCTACCCGGTGCTGGCGCGCGGCGAGGCGCACCATGTCGGCGACGCCGTGGCGATGGTTGTCGCCCGCACGCAAGCCGAGGCGCGCGATGCGGCGGAACAGATCGAAATCGACTGGTCGCCGCTGCCCGCCGCGATCGATATGCGCGCGGCCATCAAGCCCGGCGCGCCGCAGGTGTTCGCCAAGGCGCCCAACAACACCGCGTATGACACGCATATCGGAGACAAGACGGCGACGGACGCGGTCTTCGCTAAGGCGGCGCATGTTGTCGAACTCTCCGTCGTCAACCAGCGTCTCATCGCCAATTACCTGGAGCCGCGCGGCGCCGTTGGCGAATACGACGCCGCCACTGGCCGTCTCAGCCTGCATGTCAGCAGCCAGGGCGTGCATGGTCTGCGCGGCGTGCTTGCCGAGACCATCCTCAAAATCGCGCCGGACAAACTGCGCGTCGTCACCAGCGATGTCGGCGGCGGCTTTGGCACCAAGGCCTTCATGTATCGCGAATATCCGCTCGTGCTCGAAGCGGCGCGCCGGCTTGGCCGCGCGGTTGCCTGGTACGCCGATCGTTCCGAACATTTCATGGGCGACGCGCAAGGCCGCGACAACCTGACCAAGGCGGAAATGGCGCTTGATGCGAGTGGCAAGTTTCTCGCCATGCGCGTCGATATTCTCGGCAACCTTGGCGCCTATCTCTCGCAATTCGCGCCCTATATCCCGTGGCTTGGCGCCTCGATGGCGACAGGCCCCTATGACATCAAGACGCTTCATGCGCGGGTGCGCGGCATTTACACGCACACTGTGCCAGTGGATGCCTATCGCGGCGCCGGCCGGCCGGAAGCGGCCTATGTGCTGGAGCGCCTTGTCGATCATTGCGCTCACACGCTGAAAATCGCGCCAGAGGAAATTCGCGCCCGCAATCTCGTGAAATCTTCGCAGATGCCCTACCACACCCAGACCGACCGCACTTACGACGTTGGCGATTTCGAGGGCGCGATGCGCGCCTCGCTGGCCAAGGCGGAATACGCCGGCTTTGCCGCCCGAGCCGAGGAAGCCAAGAGGCGCGGCCTCATTCGCGGCATCGGCATCGCCAGCTACATCGAATGCACGGCGTGGGGCGATGGCGAGGAGGGTTCGGTCGAACTCGGCAAGGACGGCAATTTCACCGTTCTGATCGGCACGCAGTCCAACGGGCAGGGTCATGAAACCGCCTACGCGCAGGTCGTGTCGCAATATCTCGACGTACCGCTCGACCGCATCAAGGTCGTGCAAGGCGACAGCGACCGAATCCCTACCGGCTTTGGCACCGGCGGCTCGCGTTCGATCCCCGTTGGCGCGGTGATGGTCACGCGCGCATCGGAAACCCTGGTCGCTTCGCTGAAGGAACTGGCCGCCGACAAACTTGAGGCCGCTGTGGCCGATCTTGAAGTCGGCGACGGGCATATCCGCATCGCCGGCACCGACCGGGCGATTGCCTACGCTGAAATCGCCAACCTGCCGGGCGCCGCGGCGAAGAAGCTGAAGGCGATCGAATCGTTCAATCCGCCGGATGCGACCTATCCCAACGGCACGCATGTCTGCGAAGTCGAGATCGACCCCGACACCGGCGTCACCAAGATCGTGCGCTACACCGTCGTCGACGATTTTGGATTCACGCTCAACCCGCTGCTGCTGGAGGGCCAGGTGCATGGCGGCATCGGCCAAGGCATCGGCCAGGCGCTGATGGAGCGGGCGGTCTATAGCGACGACGGGCAATTGTTGACGGCGAGTTTCATGGATTATTGCATGCCGCGCGCCGACAATCTGCCGAACTTCAGTTTTGAGACGCGCAACATTCCCTCAACCACCAATCCGCTTGGCCTGAAAGGCGCGGGCGAGGCGGGGTCGATCGGCTCGACGCCAGCGGTAATGAACGCCGTAGGCGACGCTCTTTGGCGCGCCTATGGCGTCAAACACATTGACATGCCCGCGACGCCTCTGGCGGTGTTTTCCGCGATCCGACAAGTGAAGGGGGCGTAGCATCACGGTTTTGTGATAGCGCCATCGTAGGGCGGTAAAATAAACGCCACGCTTGGCGTGTTAGTTTTGCGTGAACGACAGGGAGCACACAATGAAGCGCATGGCGACAGTGTTGATACTCATGGCGTGCGGCGCAGGCGCCGTGTGGGCCGATTCGGACGCGATCGCGCAACGCCGCGCCTTGATGAAGGAAGACGGTGTTGCGGCGAAGAAACTGTTCGATATGAACAAGGGCGCCATTCCCTTCGATCTCGCTGCCACACAAGCCGCATTGAAAACGATGGCCGACGCCGCACAGAAGACGCCGCTGCTATTCCCTGACGACAGCAAGACCGGCGGCGGCACCGCGGCGCTGCCGGCGATCTGGGAGAACAAGGCGGATTTTAACGCACGCTTCGCCAAATTCGGCAAGGATGTCGCCACGGCGATCGCGACCACCAAGGACGAAGCGAGTTTTAAGAAAATCGCCCCCACGGTGTTCGAAAACTGCGGCGGCTGCCACGAACTCTACAAAGCCAAGAGCGGTTGAACTCTTGCCATGGGCGCGGGGGTGAAGCGGCTCAGCGTCATCCTCGCCCTTCTCGCTGTGTTTGGCGTCGGGATCGCGTGGGCTTTGTCCGCGCCGCACACACGGTATTCGGCCGAACAATGGCAGGCGATTACAAAACCCGGCGATGCCGCGGCGGGGCGGCGGATGTTTTTTGCCGGCGGCTGCGACTCCTGCCATGCGACGCCCGGGCAGCCCGATCCGTTGCGGCTCGGCGGCGGGCTGGAGCTGAAAACGCCGTTCGGATCGTTTTATCCGCCCAACATTTCCAACGACGCCGCTGACGGGATCGGCGCGCGGCGCGATGTCGATATCGCCAACGCGCTGCTGTCGGGCGTGTCGCCGAGCGGCGAGCATTATTACCCGGCTTTTCCCTACACTTCTTATCAACGCATGCAGCCGCGCGATGTCGCCGATCTCATCGCGTTTCTGCGCACGCTGCCGGCGGTTCAGGGCCGTGCGCCCAAGCACAAGCTAGGTTTTCCGTTTTCGATCCGTCGCGCGCTCGGCTTGTGGAAGCTGCTGTATTTCGAAAACGCCGGCTTGCCGCCCGATCCGAAGCAGAGCGCGCAATGGAATCTTGGCCGCTACCTTGTCGAAGGCCCCGGCCATTGCGGCGAATGTCACACGCCGCGCAATCTGCTCGGCGCGATGGACCCGAGCCGGCACTTTGCCGGCGCGCCCGCGCCTGACGGCAAAGGCAAGACGTCGAATCTTACCGCGACCGTTCTCGCCGACTGGACCAACGCCGACATTGTCGAGGCGCTGACCAGCGGCTTCACGCCAGCCGGAGATGTGCTCGGCGCCAGCATGACCGGCGTCGTGCGCAACCTCGCGCAATTGCCGCTGGCCGATCGCGAGGCGATTGCGGAACATCTCAAGAGCCTGCCGGCGATTCCGGCGACCGCCCCGGCAAAACCGTAGCGGCCTGCTAACCGATGACCAAAGCATTTCCCACTTGACATGAACGGTCGTCCTGGCCGGACTTGTTCCGGCCAATCCACGCCGTCGGTCTCTCTCGTCATCCGAGTACACCGCCGAACCGCGTGGATGGCCGGGACAAGCCCACGACTGTCCGGTACGTGTTTTGCTTGCTGCGGCGCACGACATTGATTCTACTCGTTTCCAGAGTTTTGCG
>JAYUFK010000396.1:0-47082 GCA_043739325.1 Methylocapsa sp.
AAGTTCCCAAAAATTGGGCCGAGTTCCGCGACTCAGTCACAGACAACTTCCGCGTCATCAAACCCGGAGATTTTCGGGTCATGGCGTGAACCAAGTATATATGGCGGCGCGGGACAGCAGGGGATAGCGCCGGATAGGACAAGTAGGACATTGCCAAGGTTGGGGTCGAGGGTTCGAATCCCTTCACCCGCTCCAAATTTCCAAAAAAACTGGTGCTGCTGCGCCCCTTCGATCGAAGGGGCCAGCAACCGCATGGCAGCGGACCAAAGATCGTTTGGACTGGGCCCGATGATTGTCATGCGACTTCCGTTTGCGGGGCTCTTACCCATAATTGATAGAAAATCGCTTGGTTGCCGCAGTCCTGCGCAAACAGCGCTTGACCTCTCAACCGATCCCTGAAAAGCGAGTATTGAGTGTCATGCCCGGCGAGGCGACGCCGGCCAAATGATAAACTGGGAGCGGGAGCCAGTACTGTCGCCCGAACGCGCGGTGTCAAAAGTTCGTGCCTGACTCTCCCAAATCTCTTCCGAAAGCCAATCGGTGGGCGCAACCGGTCTACGGGATCGTACGCCGGCTGACACCTTTCGCCGACAGCGCTCGGCTTCAACTACATCTTAAGCCAATGAAATGATTGATATGTCCTCCCACCGCTCACCGTCGGCGGATGCTTTGGCGCACATCGGCAAACTGAACCTCGTCGTCATTGCCGATACGAATTACATTGCATCGGCGGTCATCGACTCGCTGCCGCCCACGCTGTCGTTCTTCCTGGTGGGTCCCAAAAGCGTTGCGTTCCTCCGGCGTTCGAAGCGCTGCCTGCAATATTTCGAGACTGGTCTTTCGCTCGATGCGGACAAGGCTGATTTCGTTCAGGTGATCGAGAAACTCAGCGGGGACTTTGCAAATCTATTCTTGATCCCGGTCGATGATTCGGCGAACCGGATTATCCATTCGACTTTCGCGCGCCTCAGACCAAAGACTTTTCCGATACCCGACAGCGCTTCGTTTGAATTGCTCAATGACAAGTGGCTGTTCCACCAGCTTTGTTCCAGGCTGAAGATTAGAGTGCCGCGCACCGTCATGGTGGAGGACAAGAGCACGCTGAATTTCGAGCGCCTGCGCGCGGCGGTTGGCGCGCCATTGGTTGTGAAACCAACGAACAGATCCAACAGCGTTGGCGTTTGTGTCATCCATTCGGCTGAACAGCTTCAGCAGCAAGTTCTTTCGAACCCGGATTACGCATTCTCGCCGCTGCTTGTTCAAGAGTTCGTTCAGGGGGACGACATCGACGTAAGCGTCTTCGCCAACGGGGGGCGCATCAAGAACCTCGCGGTGCAGGTCAGAGAGGAGCGGGCGCTGTGCTTTGTGGAGAAAGTGCAATTGGCCGCGTATGCGGAACGATTGGCATCCAATCTCGGGTACAGCGGCCTGATTCATATCGATGCGAGAATGGACAAAGCGACCGGCGAGGTTTTCGTGCTCGAAGCAAACCCAAGGTTTTGGGGCTCGCTGCTTGAGGCGACCTGCAGCGGCCTTAACTTCGTGCAGAGTGGAATATGGGCTTCAATGGGTTACGATAGCTCCGAACCCGCTACGATTACCCAGGTTTGCATACCGAATTTCAGATGGTCTGTGCTGGAAATCGCCGCCCGCAAGAAGAGTTATAGCGGCCTGACGCTACCCCAACGCCTCCGCCTCAAGCACATCATGCGGAGCTCAATTCGGAAGCTGGTGCATCTCCCTGAGTGGGCTTAAGGCGCGACGCGGCGAAGCCGTCCAGCCCAGAGCGGATCGTTTGTTGTCGCTCGTTGCATGATCCAGGTCGTCATCGCAGGGATTTCGGCGAGGATTCCGCCACCGCCTTCAACTGTGCCAGGCCGGTCCCGAAATCCTTGCCGATCATTGTGTCCATATTCATAAACAAGCCCATCAGCTTGAACAGGAATGGGCTGGAGCCGCGCATGGCCCACGCGACGTCGGTCGCGGCGCCGCGCCAAGCCAATGTAAATTCAGCGGTATTGTGGGCCTCGAACGGCTTGCTGAAATCCAGTTTTATCGTGATCTTCGACGGCGCCGGCGCATCGGTGATCTCCATTCGGCCCGCTCCAACCTTGCCGCTGCCGAACCATTCATAGACCGCGCCGACCCCGGCCGGCGCGCCGCCATAGGTTCGCTTCATCGCCGGATCGAGTTTTTCCCAGGGCGACCACAGCGGCCATGAATGAAAGTCATTGATGAGCGGAAAAATGCGTTCCGGAGGGGCGTTGATCGTTGTCGCGCGTTGAACGACAAACGAACCCGGCCTCGACGCGGCGATCGCCAGGATAGCGAGAATGAGGATGACGATGACGGAAACCGCAGGCCAAAGCATTTCATTCTCCTCGAGCGGGGACTTTCGCTAGAAACGACAGGGCTTCGCTTGCGACAGGCGCGTCGATCGCCTCCGCGACCGGCAACGGCGGCGGGTTGCCGGCAAAGCCGCACAATTCCAGCGCCGCCAGCATATGCGCCGGGGCCGGCGCTTCAACCGATATTGCCGGCTTGTTTTTCGAAATCGGCACGACAATTTTGCGCGCCAGCAGATGCAGCCGCGGTTCAGCGTCTTCGGTGAAGACCCGCGCGGCGTTCCCGTAGACGCTGTCGCCCAGAATCGGCCAGCCCATCGCGGCGCAATGAACGCGCAATTGATGCGTGCGCCCGGTCAGCGGCTCAAGCGCCAGCCAGGCGATGGGGCGACCGTCGAGAAGCGCGCGGCCCGCGACGCGCCAGCGCGTCTGCGAGGGCGCGCCCGCTGGATCGACCTTCATCCACCAGCCCCGCGTCGCGTCGAGCCGGCCGAGCGGCAGGTCGATAAGTCCGATTTCTTCGAGCGGCTCGCCCTCGACAATAGCCCAGTAGGTCTTGTCGATCTTGCCTTGCTTGAACAAAAGTCCGAGCTTTTCCAGCGCTTTGTGATGGCGACCGAGCACGAGGCAGCCCGCCGTTTCGCGATCGAGGCGATGCGCCAGGGCGGGTTTGCGCGGCAGGCCGAAGCGCAGGGCGTCGAAGGTGTCTTCAAGACTGACGCCGCCCTTGGGGCCTTTATGGACCGCGATCCCGGCCGGCTTGTTGAGGACAAGCATCAGCCCGTCGCGATACAGCAGGAGTTCTCTTGTTTGTTCGGGCGTCATGTCGCCATAGCTAGGCCAGCGCGGCGCGCGCGCCAAGGCGAAATCCCTATATAAGGGCGAGCGGCGCCCAATCGCTGGAAATGCTGGCCCGAATGCGAGGACTATGTTGAACGACGAGAATAGCGAAAAATCGCGCCCGGGCATCTTCAAGCGCTTGTTTTCGCGTGGCGAGGCCGGAGCGGAGCCTGCCAAGGCGGCGGAGATTGAGGCGGCGCCCGCAAAGCGCTCGTGGCTGTCGCGCCTTACTTCGGGCCTGTCTCGCTCCTCGTCGGCGATCGGGCGCGGCATTGTCGACATTTTCTCCAAGCGCAAACTCGACGCCGCCTCGCTCGACGATCTCGAAGACATTCTCATCCAGGCCGATCTTGGCCTCGCGGCTGCCACGCGGGTTCGCGAGGCGGTCGGGCGCGGCCGTTACGAAAAGTCGATCGAGCCGCAGGAAGTGAAGGCGATCCTCGCGGCCGAAGTCGAGCGCATCCTGACGCCGGTCGCCCGGCCGCTGATTATCGATCCGCTGAAGAAGCCGTTTGTGATCCTGGTGATCGGCGTCAACGGCTCGGGCAAGACCACGACGATCGGCAAGCTCGCGGCTAAACTGGCGGCGGAGGGACGAAAGGTCACTCTGGCCGCGGGCGACACATTCCGCGCCGCCGCCATTGAGCAACTGCATATCTGGGGCGCCCGCGTCGGCGCCGAAGTCGTCTCGCGCGAGCAGGGCGCCGATTCCGCCGGGCTCGCCTTCGACGCGATTACCGCCGCGCGGACCAACGGCTCGGACGTCGTGTTGATGGACACCGCCGGGCGCTTGCAAAACCGCACGGAGTTGATGGATGAGCTGGGAAAAATCATCCGCGTGATGAAGAAGCTCGACCCGGAGGCGCCGCATGCGGTGCTGCTCGTGCTCGACGCCACGGTGGGCCAGAATGCGTTGAGTCAGGTCGAGATTTTTGGCCGCGTGGCCGGTGTGACGGGGCTGGTGATGACCAAGCTTGACGGCACCGCACGCGGCGGCATCCTTGTCGCGATCGCCGACAAATTCGCGCTTCCCGTGCACTTTATCGGCGTCGGCGAAAGCGTCGACGATCTCGAACCATTTGCGGCGAAGGATTTTGCCGCGGCGATCGCCGGGCTGGAAATGGTTGAACATTGATACGGGAAAGGCTCTAAAGCCGTGAATTCAAGCAATGGGATTGGCGGAATGACGGACGGTCAAGGCGCGGCGCAGGCGAAACGAGCGACAATCAATCCCATCCTGAAACTCTTCCTGGAACTCGGACCGCTCGCGCTGTTCTTCATCGCCTTTCTCAAAGGCGATCTTTTCGTCGCCACCGCCGTCATGATGGTTGCGGTTGTCGTGACGCTGGCAATCTCGTACGCGCTGCTGCGCCGCATACCGACGATGCCGCTGGTGACGGCTGCGATCGTCATGGTTTTTGGCGGGCTGACCCTGTATTTTCACAACAAGATATTTATCGAGATGAAGCCGACTGTGCTTTATCTGTTGTTTGCCGGAGCGCTGTTTGGCGGTCTCGCGTTCAACCGGCCGATGCTCCCCATCCTGTTCGATGGCGCGCTGCGCGTGACCGCGGAAGGCTGGCGCCTTTTGACCTGGCGCTGGGGCGGCTTCTTTGTCGTTCTCGCGGTGCTGAACGTTATCGTTGTGATTGTCTCACGGGCCTGGACGCCGGAAACCGATGCGATCTGGGCCAATTTCAAGGCATTCGGCATTATGCCGTTGATTCTTGTTTTTGCCATCGCGCAGACGCCGCTGATCATGCGTCACGAATTGAAGGAAGACGAGCAGAGCGGCGCCGCCCTGTAAGCGCGTTCATCCCTAATGGCGTGCGCCCGTCGCCACGGAATTATTTCCAGGCCGCGAGCGCCTGACTGACCACATAGTCGCCCTCGGTGGATTTTTCGAATGTCAGCTTGGCGATGCGATCGTCATTCAGCAGCAGCGGAAAATCGAACCAGTTATGCGTGGCGATGAGATCGAGATTGCGCGCGGTGTCCGCGTCGGATTTGGTCAGGCCGACGAGAAAGTAATTGTCGTTGATCTTAGCGCGCGCGCCGGTGACAGCCTCCGCCCCCGGAGAATCGTCGCGCCGCAATTGCGGCAGCGCCATATCCTTGATCCCCTTGATCTCCGAGCCATCGGCAAATGTCACGCGCAGATCGATCGTGTGCGACGCGGGCAAGCTAGCTAACGTGTTCTTTTGAATTGTCATGACCGCGTGCATCTTCGTGTCGGGGATATCGACCTCGGCGCGAATGCCAGGCAACGCACCTGAACCGGCGCCGGCGGGCGTGAGCGACCAGACCACAGTGCCAAGACTGATCGCCGGCTTTTGCGGATCGCTGGCGACGGCGACAAGCATCGCCGCGCGGGCCGCCACGGCGATCGGCGCCGCGGTTTCGGCAGGCGCCGCCGATGGCGCGGCCGGCGTCGGCACGGCCGCGTCGGCAGGCTTTTCAGAAGAAGCGGGGGGTGACGGAGAGGGCCCCGCAAGTTCGGCCGGGGCGGATGCAGAGCCGGAAGGGGTCGGCGTTGGCGCTTGCGCCTCGGGGGCCGGCGACGGGGTTCCGGCCGCCGGCACGCGCTCGACGACTTTGTTCTGGTTGCTGGCCACAGGATTTCCAGCGGCGGTTTCCGGCGCCTTGATCGCGAGATCTTGGGGTTTCTGGCGCAATTGGATCGCTGCGAACGCCACGGCGCCGACAATGCCGATGAGAACCGCCAGCCCAATCAACGGCCAAAAGCCGCGGCGCGGCTGGTCGTCCTGCTGCGGCGCGGACGGTCGCGCGACTTTGGCATTGACCCGAATTGCCGGCGGCAACAACGGTTCCTCTGTCGGCGACGCGGCGACGAGCGGCGCGAGACCGTCCTCCGACGGTTGCGAATCGTTGTTCGCCATGATTGGCGGCGCTGGCGATGCAGCGGTCGGCGCAGCGGCGGACGCGAGCTGAACCGATGGCGCGACAGCAGTTGCGGGAGCCGCAGCGGTTGGGGTCGGGTTCTTCACCGGCGGCGCGATCGGCGCTCGCGGAGGCTGCGGGATGGAGCCCGCCGCGCCAGAGGGAGGATTTTGCGCCGGCGGGCGATGCGGCGAAACAAATGGTCGCGACGGGCGAGGCGGATTGGCATCCGGAACGGAATTTGCAACGTTTGCTGGCGCTTCGGACGGCAGCGCGGCCGGCTTGGCGACCGATTCGGCAGGTTGGGCTTGCGCGCCTTCCGGCGTCGCGAACTGCGCTTCGAGGCGCACAATCGCGGCGTCGAGGTTGGCCTCCTCACGCTTGACATCGGGCTCCGCCAGCGCCGGCTCAAGCGTCCGCAGCTGGCCGATCAACGCCTTGCGCGCGCGCTCATAGATCGCCCGTCGCGCGCTAACCATCGACTTGTTAGGTAAATTCGCCACAGCTTTGGCGAGAAGCGAGTAGTAATCAGCCATTGTTGGTCAGGTCACTCCGCAAGCGCCAAAGTTGCTTCGCTGTTGCACTAGTCTCTAAATGGATCGTGTACAAGAATTGTGTCCTCGCGCTCAGGGCTTGTCGAGAGGAGGGCGACAGGCGCCCCGATCAATTCCTCTATGCGGCGCACATATTTTATAGCCTGGGCGGGAAGTTGCGCCCACGAACGGGCGCCCCCTGTCGTCCCTTTCCAGCCCTCGATGGTTTCGTAGACAGGTTCGACACGCGATTGCGCGCCCTGCGAGGCAGGGAGATAGTCAATATCCCTGCCATCAAGGCGATAATGCGTTGCGACCTTGATTTCGTCGAAGCCATCGAGAATATCGAGCTTGGTCAGCGCGATTCCATCGATCCCCGAGGTTTTGATGCACTGGCGCACGAGCACCGCGTCAAACCAGCCGCAGCGGCGCGCGCGCCCAGTGTTGGTGCCAAATTCGTTGCCCTTCTTACCGATCAGGCGGCCGATATCGTTGTCGAGTTCGGTCGGGAACGGCCCGCCGCCGACCCGCGTCGTGTAGGCCTTGGCGATGCCAAGGACATAGCCGATGGCGCGCGGGCCAAGACCGGAGCCGGTCGCGGCGTTGGCCGCCACGGTATTGGACGAGGTGACATAAGGATAGGTGCCGTGATCGACATCGAGCAGGGCGCCTTGAGCGCCCTCGAACAGGATGCGCTTGCCGGCGCGCCGCTCGCGATCGAGCAAGTCGAAGGTCGGGGCCATAAAGGGCAGGACTTTCGGCGCGATCGTCATCAGTTCCAATTTGATCGCCTCGGCGTTGGGCGGCGTCAGGCCCAGGCCGCGCCACAGCGGATCGTGATGGGCCAGCAGCCGTGCGATCTTGCCATCGAGAAACTCGGGTTCGGCTAGATCCATCAGCCGGATGGCGCGGCGGCCGATCTTGTCTTCATAGGCCGGGCCGATGCCGCGTTTGGTGGTGCCGATCTTGACGCCGCCGGCATCGCCGGCCTCGCGATGCGCGTCGAGTTCGCGGTGGAGCGACAGAATGAGCGGCACATTCTCCGCAATCTTGAGATTGTCCGGCGTGATCGCGACGCCTTGGGCGCGGACTTTTTCGATTTCCGCCATGAGATGATAGGGGTCGAGCACGACGCCGTTGCCGATGACCGAAAGCTTGCCGGGGCGCACGATGCCCGATGGCAACAGCGCCAGCTTATACACCTGATTGCCGACGACGAGCGTATGGCCGGCGTTATGGCCGCCCTGAAAGCGCACGACGACATCGGCCGAGACGGACAGCCAGTCGACAATCTTGCCCTTACCTTCGTCGCCCCACTGGGCGCCGACTACGACGACATTGGCCATGCGGCTCAACTCCGGATCCAAAACGCGAAAACCCCGGCGCCAGCAATAAGGGGCTGGGCCGGGGCTTATTGCGCCAATGCGTTACGCGATCAGGACGCGGGAGTAAAGGCGGCGTTTCGGCTTATTGGAATATCTTCACCGCGCTTGAAAGCGTCTGCCAGACGCCCCAAGCGAGCGGAATGCAGACCACCGCCCAGGCGAATATCGCCTGCGGGCTCATATCGCCGCCAAGGCCGATGCCACCGGAGCCGGTCGCGGCGGCTTGGCCTGCCTTGGCGCTCATCGCTTGTTTGGCGAGTTCTTCCGGGCTCATCATCCATTTCTGCGCGACCGGCCGCACAAGAGCGTTGCAGATGAACCCGACCACGAGAAACGACGCCAAAATATACATCGTGCGATCGTAAACAAGCGCCCGTTCGACGCCGGCCGAGATCTGCGCATCGCGGATGTAGCCTATAAGAAGCGGACCGACGACACCGGCAAGCGACCATGCCGTGAGCAGGCGACCATGAATTGCGCCCACGAATGCCGCGCCGAACATATCGGCCAGATAGGCCGGCACAGTGGCGAAGCCGCCGCCATACATCGACAAAATGACGCAGAATGCCGCCACGAAGAGCGGCTTGAGCCCCATGTGAGCGAGCGAAGGCGCCGATGCGTAGAGCAAAATGCCGAGGCCGAAGAAGATAAAATATGTGACCTTGCGGCCTATCTTGTCCGACAGCGAAGCCCAGAAGAAGCGCCCCGCAATGTTGAACAACGACAGGAGCCCGACGAATCCGGCGGCGATCGTTGCGATTGCGGTCCTCTGTCCGGGGTCGAGAGCCGAGAATCCGGTTTCTGGATGCCCGATCAGCGCGCCGCCGAATATTTCCTGCAACATGGGCGAGGCCATGCCGAGCACGCCGATGCCAGCCGAAACATTCAGCAGTAGCACCGCCCAGATCAGCCAGAATTGCGGCGTCTTGTGCGCGTTATCGAGATGCACCGCGCCTTCCGTGATCATCTCGTGGGCCTTGTCGTGTGGCGGTGTCCAACCCTCGGGGGTCCAGCCGGCCGGCGGCACGCGATAGGAAAATGCGCCGAACATCATGAAGCAGAAGTAGATCGCGCCGAGCGACACCATCGTCTGCCAGACGCCAACCGAATCTGGCGTCTTGAAATAGTTCATCAGCAAATTGGCGAGGGGCGAACCGATCATCGCGCCGCCGCCAAAGCCCATGATCGCCATGCCCGTCGCCATGCCGCGCCGGTCCGGAAACCATTTCACCAGCGTCGACACGGGCGAGATGTAGCCAAGCCCCAATCCGATGCCGCCGATAACGCCGAGCCCCAGCCAGATGATCCAGAGCTGGTGCAGGTAGACGCCAAGCGCCGCAAGCACAAAGCCGCCGCCCCAGCAAATCGCGGCGACGAATCCGGCCTTGCGCGGCCCCTCGCGTTCGAGCCAGCCGCCGAACAGCGCCGCCGACAGTCCGAGGAAAACAATGCCGATGGTGAAAGTGACGAGCAGATCGCTGACCGGCCAGTTGCAAGAGGTGGTGAACAGCGCCGAGACCCAGCCGAGGTCTTTGCAGGACGCGTCCTGCTGACCGGATATCGCGTGTGACAAGGGCAGCCAGAACACGCTGAGGCCGTATGACATGCCAATGCAAAGATGAATGGCGAGCGCGGCGGGCGGAACGAGCCAGCGGTTAAATCCCGCCCCGGCGATCGTATGCGCCCTGTCGAGCAATCCGTCCGACGACACGCGCCTATTGCCGGCGTTTACTGCACTCATAATTCCTCCCCACCACTTGCATCGGTCTCGCAACGCGCGCGCTTTGAGCCGCTATTTGTCATATCTTTTCGAAGGCTTATTCGTTATCAGCCGCGCTGACAAATTGATATCTGGCCTATTGTTAACATCAGCCCGTCGCGATTTCGCTCTCGATCGCCGCCTCGCGCTTGAGTTCGCTCACGACTTTGGCGGCCAACGGATTCAAACCTTCCCCGCCATTGTCGAGCCACGCGACGATTTCGCGGCGCATTTTCGGAGTCCAGAAGGCGCGCAGATGATCCGACGCGCCCTTGAGCGCCTCCGCGTCCGGCATCACCGTGAAATAGTCGGCGATCTGGTTGGCCATGTGGACTAGCTTATGCATTTTGTCAGGGCTCATGCCGCGAGGCCTCCCTTGGCTCGATCTTCAGAATTCGTGAACTGCAACGCGTGATCGGCGCGCGCCACGCCAATAATTGTCATACCGCAATCGCGCGCGCGTTCGATCGCCAGCGAAGTCGGCGCGGATATCGACACAAGCGTCGAGGCGCCGAACCACGCGGCCTTCGCCACCATCTCAAACGAGCACCGGCTGGTGATGACAAAGAAGCCTTTATCCGGGGACGTTCCCGCACGCGCCAGCGCTCCGATAAGTTTGTCGAGCGCGTTATGGCGGCCGACATCCTCGCGCACGGCGACAAGCGCGCCATCACGATCGAACCAGCCGGCGGCATGGACGGCGCGAGTCGCGTCGTTGAGCGGCTGGGCGCGCTCGAGTTCGCGCAGCGCCCGGCTGACGGCGGTCGGCTTGACGGGCGCGCGCTCTTGCACACGGCGCATCTGGGGCAAATTGGCGAGATCGTCGATGCCGCAGAGGCCGCAGCCGGTTCGGCCCGATATCGCGCGCGAACGCTGGAGATGGGTCCGCAAGGATTCGCCCTTGAGCGCGACGCGAACGACGATGCCGTTGGCGCCGCGCTCGACTTCTACCGCGCGCACATCGTCGGGTTTTTCGACAATTCCCTCAGTCAACGAGAATCCAAACGCGAAATCTTCGAGATCGGCGGGCGTCGCCACCATTACCGCAAACGGAATGCCGCCATAGACAAAATTGATCGGCGTTTCCACCGGCAGCGCGCGAGAGCGCGCGTCACCCTCGGCGCCGGCATCGTAGCGATATGTCAGCGCCGAAAATTCAAGCGCGCCTTCATTCAGCGGCATGCACGACGCCTTCCTGGGCGATGCGGCGCAGCGAGAAACCCTCCTCGCGATCGCGCTCCTGCCAATCCGAATAGTGGTTGGTGCGGCGCACCTGCACGGCGGTCACTTTGTATTCCGGGCAATTCGTCGCCCAATCCGAATATTCCGTCGTGATGACGTTGGCGCCGGTGTTGGCGTGATGGAACGTCGTATAGACGACGCCGGGCTGCATGCGTTCGGATATTTTGGCGTGCAGCGAAATTTCGCCAATGCGGCTTTGCAGCGAAACAAGGTCGCCCTCGCGAATGCCGCGGCTTTCGGCGTCGAAGGGATGAATTTCCAGCACATCCTCTTCGTGCCAGATGTTGTTGGCTGTGCGCCGGGTTTGCGCTCCGACGTTGTATTGCGAGAGAATGCGTCCGGTCGTCAGCAGCAGCGGGAACAGCGGCCCGGTGCGCTCGTCGGTCGCGACAAACTCGGTCAGCATGAACTGGCCCTTGCCGCGCACGAAATGATCGACATGCATGATCGGCGTGCCGGTCGGCGCCTTTTCGTTGCAGGGCCACTGGATCGAATTGAGTTCATCGAGCCGCGCGTAGGAAACGCCGGCGAATGTCGGCGTCAGGCGCGCCACTTCATCCATGATCTCGCTGGGATGAGTGTATTTCATTGCGACGCCGAGCGCATGCGCGAAGGCCACCGTCGCCTCCCAATCCGCCTTGCCGGCGAGCGGCGCCATCACCTTGCGCACGCGGCTGATGCGCCGCTCGGCGTTGGTGAACGTGCCGTCTTTTTCGAGGAACGAAGCGCCGGGGAAGAACACATGGGCGTAGCGCGCGGTCTCGTTGAGGAAGAGATCCTGCACGATGACGCATTCCATCGCCTTGAGGCCGGCGGTGATATGCTTCGTATCGGGATCGGACTGCGCGATATCCTCGCCCTGCACATACAGGCCCATGAACGAACCTTCGACGGCTTCGTCCATCATATTGGGAATGCGCAGGCCCGGCTCGTTGGAGAGCTTGACGCCCCACATGTGCTCGAACATTTCGCGTGTCGAGTCGCCCGATACGTGGCGATACCCGGAGAATTCGTGCGGGAATGAGCCCATGTCGCACGAGCCCTGCACGTTGTTCTGGCCGCGCAGCGGGTTCACGCCGACGCCTTCACGACCGATGTTGCCTGTGGCCATCGCCAGATTGGCCATGCCCATGACCATGGTCGAGCCTTGCGAATGTTCGGTGACGCCAAGGCCGTAGTAGATCGCGCCATTACCGCCTGTCGCATAAAGCCGCGCAGCGGCGCGAAGCTCGGCGGCGGGCACGCCTGAGATCGCTTCCGTCGCTTCGGGCGAATAACGCTCGTCGGCGATGAAGCGCGCCCAAGACTCGAAGTTGGCGGGATCGCAACGCTCAAGCACGAAGGCTTGGTTGACGAGGCCCTCGGTGACGATGACATGCGCCAAAGCATTGATGACCGCGACGTTCGAGCCAGGCTTCAAGGGCAGATGGTAGTCGGCCTTCACATGCGGCGAGCGCACAAGATCGATGCGGCGGGGATCGACGATGATGAGCCGCGCGCCGGCGCGCAGCCGCTTCTTCATGCGCGAGGCAAATACCGGATGCGCGTCGGTTGGGTTGGCGCCGATCACGATGATGACGTCGGCCTTGTCGACCGACTTGAAATCCTGCGTGCCAGCCGAAGTGCCGAAAGTCTTGCTGAGGCCATAGCCGGTGGGCGAATGGCAGACGCGCGCGCAGGTGTCGACATTGTTGTTGCCAAATCCCATGCGCACCAGCTTCTGCATGAGGAAGACTTCCTCGTTCGTGCAGCGCGACGAGGTGATCGCGCCGATCGAATCGCGGCCGTACTTGCCCTGGATGCGTTTGAATTCGCTCGCCGCGTATTGCGTCGCCTCGTCCCACGACACTTCGCGCCACGGGTCGGTGATTTTAGCGCGGATCATCGGCTTGACGATGCGGTCCTTGTGGGTGGCATAGCCATAGGCGAAGCGGCCCTTGATGCAAGAATGGCCCTCATTGGCCTTACCGGCTTTGTAGGGCACCATGCGGACGACTTCGTCGCCCTTCATTTCCGCTTTGAACGCACAGCCGACGCCGCAATAGGCGCAGGTCGTAACAACGGAATGCTCGGGCGTTCCCAGTTCGATGACGCTCTTCTCGTTCAGCGTCGCCGTCGGGCAGGCCTGCACGCAGGCGCCGCACGAAACGCATTCCGAGCCAAGAAAATCCGTCCCGCCCGCCGATACTTTCGAGGCAAAACCGCGCCCGTCGATGGTCAGCGCGAAGGTGCCCTGCACTTCCTCGCAAGCGCGCACGCAGCGCGAGCAGACGATGCACTTGGAGGATTCAAAGGTAAAATACGGGTTCGATGAATCCGTCGGCGCCTTGAGATGGTCTTCGCCGGCATAGCCGTAGCGCACATCGCGCAGGCCAACGACGCCCGCTTGGCTCTGCAACTCGCAATCGCCGTTGGCGCTGCAGGTCAGGCAGTCGAGCGGGTGATCGGAGATATACAGTTCCATCACCCCGCGCCGCAGCTTGGCGAGACGCGGCGTCTGGGTGTGAACGACCATCCCGGCTTCCGCCGGCGTCGTGCATGAGGCGGGCGTGCCCTTGCGGCCGTCGATCTCGATCAGGCAGAGGCGGCAGGAGCCGAAGGCTTCGAGCATGTCGGTGGCGCAGAGCTTGGGAATTTGCGTGCCCATACTTGCCGCCGCGGCCATCACCGAAGTGCCTGTTGGAACCGTGACGCTTTGGCCGTCGATGGTCAGCGTGACATGCGTATCGCTGACGCAGATCGACGTGCCGGAATCAAATTCACTGACAAGCGCCATAAAAGCCTCCTATTCCGCCGCCAAACGCGAGGCTGGCGGGGAAAAATCTTCGCTGAAATGATCGAGAGCGCTGAGCACGGGCAACGGCGTCAAGCCGCCGAGGGCGCAAAGCGAACCGTCGGTCAGAACTTCGCAGAGATCGCGCAGCAGCGCGATATTCTTGTCGCGATCCTGCCCGGCGACAATCTTGTCGACGGTTTCGGCGCCGCGCGTCGAGCCAATGCGGCACGGCGTGCATTTGCCGCAGCTTTCCTTGGCGCAGAACTCGAAGGCGAAACGCGCCTGGCGCGAGAGATTGACGCTGTCATCGAACACAACGACGCCGCCATGCCCAAGCATGCCCTTGGCCGCCAGCATCGCTTCATAGTCGAGCGGCGTATCGAGGAGATGATCGGGAAAATACGAGCCCAGCGGGCCGCCAACCTGCACCGCGCGGAGCGGCCGGCCAGAACGCGTGCCGCCGCCAAATTCGTCGATGAGCCGGCGGATCGTTATTCCCATCGCCAGCTCGACCAGCCCGCCATGCTTGATGTTGCCGGCAAGCTGATATGGTTGCGTGCCGCGCGAGCGGCCCATGCCATAGTCCGCGTAAGCTTTGCCGCCATGCGTCAGAATCCACGGCGTCGAGCCAAACGACAGCACATTGTTGATAACGGTCGGCTTGCCGAACAGGCCTTGAATGGCCGGCAGCGGCGGTTTGGCCCGCACCTGGCCGCGCTTGCCCTCGAGACTGTCGAGCAACGAAGTTTCCTCGCCGCAGATGTAAGCGCCCGCGCCAAGCCGCGCCTCGATATCGAACGCATGCGGCGAACCCAGAACGCTCGGCCCGAGCAAAGCCGCCATGCGCGCCCGGCCAATCGCCGCCTTGAATGTGCGGAACGCGTGCGGATATTCAGAGCGGATATAGACGAAACCTTTGGTCGCACCGGTGGCGATGGCTGCGATCGCCATGCCCTCGATCAATGTGAAGGGGTCGCCCTCCATCAACATGCGGTCGGCATAGGTGCCGCTGTCCCCTTCGTCGGCGTTGCAGACGATGTATTTCTGATCGGCTTCAACGCCGGCAACCGTGCGCCACTTCACGCCAGTGGGAAAACCGGCGCCGCCGCGCCCGCGCAGGCCCGAAGCGATGACGTCCTCGACGATCGCCTTGGGGCCGATTTCGATGGCGCGCTCAAGACCCTTCAGGCCGCCGTGCTGGCGGTAGTCCTCAATCGACAGAGGATCGGTTAGACCGCAGCGTGCAAAGAGCAGGCGCTGCTGGTTCTTGAGATAGGGCAGTTCCTCGATATTGCCGAGCGCCTTGGCGTGCTTGCCGCCGTTGAGAAAATCCGCCGCAAACAGGGTTTCGGCGTCGCCAGCGCTGACCGGTCCATAGGCGACGCGGCCCTGCGGGGTCTCCACTTCTACAAGCGGTTCGAGCCAGAACAGGCCGCGCGAGCCGTTGCGGATGATCGCGATGTCGATGCCGCGCGACAGGGCCTCCACGGCGATGGCGTCGGCGACGGATTCCGCGCCGACGGAAAGCGCCGACGAATCCGCCGGGATATAAATGCGCACGCTCATTGCGGCCTCACGCTGTCGCGGACGATGGCGTCAAGCCGCGCTTGATCCAGCCGGCCTACCGGTTCTTCATCGAGCAGGGCCGCGGGGGAAAGCGCGCAATTGCCGAGGCAATAGACGGTTTCCACAGTGATGGACGCGCCGGCTTCGGCCTTGTCGGCAACGATGCCGTGGGCGCTCGCCAGATGCGCGACAAGCTCCTCGCAACCCATCGACTGGCACGATTCCGCGCGGCAGAGCTTTAAAACCCGGCCATCGGCCGGGACGCCGCGAAAGTCGTGGTAGAAGGTGACGGCGCCATGGATTTCGGCCCTCGATAGATTGAGCGCCTGCGCGATCAGGCCAATCGCGGCGGAATCGACGTAGCCGAAATGCTCCTGCAAGGCGTGTAAAATCGGCAGCGTGGCGCCTTTCAGGGCGCGGTGGTCTTCAATGATCCGGCTCGCCGCTTCGGCGTTCCAGGGCGCGCGGCCCGTCATTGTTTCACTCCCATCCCTGCGACGCCGAAAGCCTTGACGCCGCTCCAAAATTCTCCCGAACAATGTTGCAACCGGCCTGACTAAGCAAATTGAACCTTCTGACCGTTTGATAGTTTTACCCTATCAAGCCTGCCCTGCCCCGGCAATCCGAATCGGCGGCTCCACTTTGCGCGCAATGTCGTCCGGCTGATCCATCTCGAACAGATTGCGGGCCAAGGGCGATGGCGGCATACGATCCGACATAATCATGCCGATTGTGCGACGGGCCTGCGGATCGACCAGTTCAATAGGTTGCGTCTGCCGCGGCGTGCCGAAAAACTGCAGCAGCTGGCGCGGCACGATCGACGACCACTGGCCCGAGCTGGCGTGCGAGCACAGGTTGAAAATCGAATTCGTTTCAACCGAGGGTTTTGGCTGCGCGCCGACGGAGCGAAAGATGCCGTCGATGATGCGCCGGTTCTGCATGTCGGGCGTCAGCAGGCACAGCGGCGCCTCGGCCGCCTCGCGCCAGGAAATCGTCTTGCGCCCGGCATAAGGGCCGGCGGCGGGGGTCAGGAAGACATATTCCTCGGCGTAAATCGGCTTCGCCAGCACGTGTTCCAGCGGCTCGTTGTCGAGGTAGGTCAGGCCAATGTCGAGTTCGAAATTGTCGATGCCGTGCTGGATTTCCTGCGAAGTCTGCGACAGGACAGTCACGGAGACATGCGGGAAACGCGCGTAGAAGGGCCCGGTGATGTGCGAAATGATCGGCAATGCGGTGGGAATGGCGCCCAACCGCAGCCGGCCTGACAGGCCCTTGTCCATTTCCTCCAGGCTGCGGCGCAGCGCCTCGGCCTCGGCGAGGATGCGATGGGCGTGTTCGAGCACCGCGCGGCCTTGATTTGTCAGCCCATGGAACTTTTGTCCGCGCTCGACGATCGGCGCGCCGAGGTCGGCTTCCAACTGGCGGATCGCCGCGGACAGCGTCGGCTGCGAAACATTGCACGCCGCCGCCGCCCGGCCGAAATGCTTTTCGCGCGCCAGCGCGACAAGATATTCAAGCTGGCGTAAGACCATCGCCTTTGTTTCTCATCCCGGCGCCGCCGAGTTATCCGGCCGCCATTTCAGTGATGACATAAAGACGGGGCTTGGCAAGCGAGACGCCCGGCGCCGTTCGCGGAGTGAAAATGCAGAAGACCAAGCCGCCGGCCAAGGCCTTGTCGAACGGCAAACGATTGTTGCTGGGCGCAGCGTTGCTGGCGATCGGCGCGCTGGCCTATGCCGAAGTGACGCTTTGGCGCGCGCCGCCGCAACAGGCGGCTTCGCTGATCGGCGGGGCGTTCAAGCTGGACGGACCTGACGGGCGCGTTTTCACCGACGCCGATTTGAAGGGTCACGCGACGCTGGTGTTCTTTGGCTACACCCATTGCCCGGACGTTTGCCCCACGACGCTGGCGCAGATTTCAGAAGTGCTGAAGCGCCTGCCCGACAAGCCGATCGGCGTGCTGTTCATCAGCTTCGATCCGGAGCGCGACACGCCGGCGTTGCTGAAGGACTATGTGGCGAGTTTCGATCCCCGCATCGACGGCCTCACCGGCGACCGGGCGGCTGTCGAACAAGCAGAGCGGGCCTATCGCGTCTACGCCAAGAAAGTCCCCGCCGCGAATGGCGATTACAGTTTTGACCACAGCTCGATCGTCTATCTGATGGACGCGAAGGGCCAATTCGCAGAGGCGTTCAATCTGGAGCGATCGTCGGAGGAAGCGGCAAAGGAGCTAGCGGGGTACTTTTGAGACGTGACGAGGGCGGCGACGACCGCATCTCGCCTGCCGCTAAAACTCCACCACCCCGCTTGGATCGGCCAGACGGTGCAATCGATCCGCCGCCGCTTGGGCAAAGCGCATCAGCACCGCCCGCCGCGTCGCTGGCGCGATCCGTAAGCGCGGCGCGGGGCGCACGATCTCCGCGCCATAGGGATCGGCGAGGATGAGGCCGGCTTCTTCCGGGATGATCTCGGCGGGGACTTCCGGGCCGATGGCGAAGAAGAATTCGTCGCAATGCACGCAATAGTCGCGCCATTTCCGGTCGGCGCGAAAATCCGCGACTGAGGATTTGATCTCGATAATCAACAGCGCGCCGTCGCCATGCAACGCAACGACATCGGCGCGCCTTCCATCGAGCAGCGGCAGTTCGGTGACGCTCGAATAGCCGCGCGCGCGCAACATGCGGCGCACGCCGCGCGCGATCATCACGGCGGTTTCCGACTGACGCCCATCGACGAGGCCAAAGTCGGCCATGCGCTAACCCCTTGCGTCCGCCAGCATCATAGCAGCGGCTTTCTCGGCGATCATCAGCGTCGGCGAATTGGTGTTGCCCGAAGTGATGCGCGGCATCACCGAGGCGTCCGCGATGCGCAGCCCATCGAGGCCGCGCACCCGCAACCGCGCGTCGACCACCGCCATCGCGTCGTCAGGCGTTCCCATCTTCGCCGTGCCGACAGGATGGAAGATCGTCGTGCCGATATCGCCCGCCGCGCGCACCAGTTCGTCCTCACTTTGCAAGGCGGAACCGGGACGAAATTCCAGCGGCTGAAAGCGCGCCATCGCTGGCGCCGCACATATTCTGCGCGCCAGCCGGATCGAATCGGCGGCGACGCGCCGGTCTTCATCTTGCGACAGATAGTTGGGCTGGATGATCGGCATCGCCTCGGGATCGCTGCTCGCAGCGTGAACGCTGCCGCGGCTTTGCGGCCTGAGGTTACAGACGCTCATCGTGATCGCCGGAAAATCGTGCAGGGGATCGCCGAACTTGTCGAGCGACAGCGGCTGCACATGAAATTCGACATTCGCGGTGGCGAAGTCATTCGACGATTTAGCGAAGATGCCGAGCTGCGAGGGCGCCATCGTCAGCGGTCCACGGCGCGCCAACGCGTATTGCAGGCCCATGCCAAGGCGTTTCCACAAGGACTGAAAATCGACATTGAGCGTTCGCGCGTTGGCGACCTTGAACACAGTGCGCAGTTGCAGATGGTCCTGCAGATTCTCGCCCACCCCCGGCAAGTCGCGCACGACATCGCGGCCAATCCCCGCCAGCACGTCGGGACGCCCAATGCCTGAGCGCTCCAGCAAGTGCGGCGTGCCGATCGCGCCCGCCGTCAGCACGATGGCGCCGCCCGCGCGGGCCTCTTCAACCTGACCGTCCCTGATGTAGCGCACCGCGACGGCTTGGCCGTTTTCGATGACGAGGCGGTCAACGATTGCGCCGGTTACGAGCTGCAAGTTCTGGCGCGAAAGGATCGGTTTGAGAAAACCGCGCGCCGCGCTCCAGCGCAAGCCGCGCCGTTGATTGACCTCGAAATAGTCCGAGCCTTCGTTGTCGCCGCGATTGAAATCCCCGACCTTGGGAATGCCGACTTGCGCCGCAGCATCGCGCACCACGTCGAGAATTGGCCAGGACAGTCGCTGTCGCTCGATGCGCCATTCGCCGCCGGCGCCATGCAGCGCATTCGCGCCAGCGTAATGGTCCTCGTGGCGCTTGAACAGCGGCAGCACGTCGTCCCAGCCCCAGCCGTCAAGACCAAGTTGGCGCCAGCCGTCATAGTCCGCCGCCTGGCCGCGCATGTAGATCATGCCGTTGATCGCCGAGCAGCCGCCGATGACCCGGCCGCGCGGATAGGCGATGGCGCGCCCGTTGAGGCCCTTCTCCGGCGCGGTCTTGAATCGCCAGTCGGCGCGCTTGTCGCCGATCGCATAGAGATAGCCAACGGGGATATGCAGCCAGATCCAGTTGTCGCGCCCACCCGCTTCGAGCAGCAACACGCGGTTGCGCGGATCGGCGGAGAGCCGGTTGGCCAGAAGACAACCGGCGGTTCCCGCGCCGACGACGATGTAATCAAAAGACGCGGCTTGGCTCACGGATCGACCGCCCAACAGGCGACTGAGCGTCCTTGTTTAAGTTCAAGCGGCGGCCGCTCGACGCGGCAGCGATCGAACGCCTGCGGACAGCGCGGATTGAACGGGCACCCCTTGGGCGGATCGAACGGCGAGGGCAGTTCGCCTTTCAAAATGATGCGCTCGCGTTTGGCGAGGGGATCAGCGACCGGCGTCGCCGACAACAACGCGCGGGTATAGGGATGCTGCGGATTGGAGAAGATCGCGTCGCGCGATCCGAGCTCGACCCCATGGCCGAGGTAGATCACCATGACACCATCGGCGATGTGGCGCACGACGGAAAGATCGTGCGAAATGAAGACATAGGCGAGGGCAAATTCTTCCTGCAGGCCGGCCAGAAGATTGAGCACCTGCGCGCGGATCGAAACATCGAGCGCCGACACCGGCTCGTCGAGAATAAGAATTTTGGGACGCAGCACGAGCGCCCGCGCAATCGCGATGCGCTGGCGCTGGCCGCCCGAAAACATATGGGGGTAGCGGTGATAATACTCGGGGCGCAGGCCGACCTTCGCCATGATCGCACGCGCCGTCGCCTCGCGCTCCGACGCGCTCATATTGGTGTTGACGAGCAGCGGCTCCTCCAGCGCCTTGCCGATTTTCTGACGCGGGTTGAGCGAGCCATAAGGATTTTGAAAGACGATCTGTATTTCGCGCCGCATCTTCCGCCGCAGCGCTTCATCCGCGCCCGCGACATCGACGCCGTTGATCAGCAAAGCGCCGGCGCTCGGCTCTTCGATCAAGGTCAGCAGGCGCGCCAGCGTCGACTTGCCCGAACCGGATTCGCCGACCACCGCGAGCGTGCGACCCGCCTCAAGCGCAAATGAAACGCCCGCCAGCGCCTTGACGACGCCAACCGGCGCGAAGGCGCCGCGCGAGACTTTATAGCTGCGAGCGAGATCGCGGGCTTCGAGGACGGCGTTCATGCCGCGTTCTCCGCCATCGGAATCGGCGCGCCATGGCTGAGCGGCGTGTAGCAGAGCGCGCGCCCGAGGCTCGCTTCCGCAGGATGAGGCGCTTCACGACGGCAGCGCTCGAAGGCAATGGCGCAGCGCGGCGCGAACAGACAACCTTTCGGACGGTCGAACTGGCCCGGCACGACGCCGGGAATGGCCGGCAGGCGGCGCTGCGTCGCCCGCTCAGGCAGGGCAGCGAGCAATGCCGAGGTATAGGGATGATGCGGATCGCTGAACAGTTCGCGCACAATGTTCGTCTCGACCTGCTGGCCGGCATATTGCACGATGACGCGGTCGGCGGTTTCGGCGACGACGCCCATGTCATGCGTTATGAGCACCAGCGCCATGCCGTTCTGCCGGCGCAATGACACCAGCAGGTCAAGGATTTGCGCCTGGATCGTCACGTCGAGCGCCGTCGTCGGCTCGTCGGCGATCAGCAACTTCGGCCGGCAGGCGAGCGCCATGGCGATCATCACGCGCTGGCTCATGCCGCCCGAAAGCTGATGCGGAAACGCCGAGGCGCGCTGGGCTGGATCGGGGATGCCGACTTCCTCAAGCAGCTCGACGACCCGCTGCTTCCGCGCCCGCCGATCCATTCCCAGATGCGTTTTCAGCGTCTCGCTGATCTGGAAGCCGACGGTGAAACACGGGTTGAGTGAGGACATCGGCTCCTGAAAAATCATCGCCATGTCCTTGCCGGCGATTTTACGCCGAGCCTTGGGCGTGAGGCTGCGCAAATCGCTGCCGTCGAAATCCATTCGATCGGCTGTGACGGTCGCGGTGAATGGCAACAGGCCCATCGCCGCCAGCATCGCGACCGATTTGCCCGATCCCGACTCGCCGACGATGGCGAGCACTTCGTTCGGCTCGACGGATATGTCGATGCCGTCCACCGCTTTGAACGCGCCCGCGTGAGTGGCGAAGGAAATGGAGAGATTGCGGATGTCGAGCAGCGGCATGGCGCTCAGCTCCTTCGCATCTTGGGATCGAGCGCGTCGCGCAGGCCGTCACCAGTCAGGTTGATGGCGATCACGGTGATGAGGATCGCCAGGCCGGGCAGCGTGACGATCCATGGATCGGAGCGAATGAACTCGCGCGAGTCGGCGAGCATCGAGCCCCATTCCGGCGTTGGCGGCTGCGCGCCAAGTCCCAGGAACCCCAGACCCGCCGCTTCGAGGATAGCGCCCGAAACGCCGAGCGCCGCCTGAACGATGACGGGCGCCAGGCAATTGGGCAGCACGGTGACAAACATCAGCCGCAGCTTGCGCACGCCCGCGACCTTCGCCGCCATGACGTAGTCCTTGCTGAGTTCCCCCATTGCCGAGGCGCGCACAAGCCGCACGTAAAGTGGAAGCGTGATGATCGTCACGGCGACAATCGTATTGGCGAGGCTCGGACCCAGCACGGCGACGATGAGCACGGCGAGCACGAGGCTGGGAACGGCGATGATCAAGTCCATAATGCGGGTGATAATCACATCGGCGACCGGCACGGTCATTGCGGCGACGAGCCCCAGCACAATCCCGGAAACGAAGGCGATGCTCATCACGGCAAGGCCGATGAACAAAGATACCCGCCCGCCGTAAATCAGTCGCGACAGCATGTCGCGACCTGCTCCGTCTGTGCCGAGAATGAAACGGCTTGAGCCGCCGTGTTGCCAGATCGGCGGCGCGCGCACGGCCTCGCGAAATTGTTCGATCGGTGAGTGTGGCGCGACGAAATCAGCGAAAATCGCCAGGACGATCACGATCAGCAAGAGCGCCAGTCCAAGCACCGCGCCCTTGTTTTCCCGATACGCGGCCCAAAAGGCGCTGAGCGGGCTAGGTTGCGCCAATACTTGTGCGGCAAGCGGGTCGTCTAGCGTTCCGGCGGTCGTATCAACGGCCATGACGGATCCTCGGATTGATCGCGCCATACAACAGATCGACGATCAGGTTGACGGCGATGACAAACATCGAGATCAGCAGGACGCCGCCTTGCAGCGCCGGATAGTCGCGCCGGCTTATCGATTCGATGAGCCATTTGCCGACCCCCGGCCAGGAGAAAATCGTCTCGGTGAGAACCGCGCCCGCGAGCAAGGTCGAAACGGACAGACCGATCACCGTTACAACTGGCAGCAGCGCATTGCGCAAGGCGTGCAGGCCGATGACGCGCAACGGCGACAGACCTTTGGCGCGCGCGGTGCGGACGTAATCCTCGCTGAGCACTTCCAGCATCGACGAGCGCGTCATACGCGCGATGAGCGCTAGAGGAATCGTGCCCAGCACAATCGCGGGCAGCACCAGATGATGCAGCGCATCAAGGAACGCGCCCGATTGATCGGATAGCAGCGCGTCGATCGTCATGAAGCCGGTGCGCGGTTCGAAGTAATAGGCGATGAGATCGATCCGCCCGGACACCGGCGTCCAGCCGAGCGTGACGGAAAAGAACATGATCAGCAGCAGGCCCCACCAGAAGATTGGCATGGAAAATCCGATCAGCGCCGTTGTCATCAGCGCCTGATCGAACCACGAGCCGCGCTTGACAGCGGCCATCGCGCCGGCGGGCAGGCCAAGAATGAGCGCAAACATCATGGCGAAGAACGACAGTTCAAGCGTCGCGGGAAACAATGTCAGAAATTCGGTCATGACCTTCTGCTGCGTCGCGACCGAAGTGCCGAAATCGCCATGCAGGAGTTGCCAGGCATAGTCGAGAAATTGCTTCCAGATCGGTTGATCGAGACCGAGTTCATGACGGAAGAACGCCAGGCGTTCGGGCGAGATGGCGTGCTCGCCGACGCGCACTTCAACAGGATCGCCCGGCACCAGCCGAATCGCCGCGAATGTCACGAACATCAGCGCGATGAAAGTGGGGATCGTCAGCGCCAGTCGGCGAAGGAAGTAGATGAGCATTGGCGGCTTTCGGAGTTCGAAGCCCCCGCTCCCGCGTGCGGCAGGGGGTTGGGGTGAGGGTCTTCTTGGAGGAAAGCCCTCATCCCAAGGCGAATGCGAAGCATTCGTCCGCAGGCGCTTCGCGCTACCTTCTCCCGCAAGCGGCGGGAGAAGGGATTCTTCCGCCCCTACTTCAGGTCAACGCCTTCAAACGTGTGCGTTCCCAATGGGCTCTGCTTGTAGCCCACGACATTCGCCCGCATCACTTCCGACACGATGGAATGCGCGACAAGTAATTCCGGCGCTTCCTCGTGCTCGATTTCCTGCATACGTTCATACATCTTGGCTCGCGCCGATTGATCCGGGACCAGGCGAGCCTTGGCCAGCAGATCGTTATATTCGGCATTGCACCACTTGGTAATATTGTTGGAGATCGGCTTGCCGTCGTTGCAACTGTCGAGGAAGAAGAAATTGTCGGGATCGCCGTTGTCGCCGGTCCAGCCGAGTTGCGCCGTCATATGTTCGCCGCCCTGCGCGCGCTTGCGGTACTCGCCCCATTCGTAGGTGACGAGCTTGGCGTTGACGCCGACCTTGGCCAGATCCGACTGCATCATTTCGCCGATGCGCTTGCCATTGGGATTGTAGGGACGCGCCACCGGCTGATACCAAAGGTCGATCTCGAGCGTCGAGGCGACGCCGGCGGCTTTCAACATCGCCTTGGCCTTTTCGGGATCGTAGGGATAATCCTGGAGCTTGTCGTTGTACGACCACATCGTGCTCGGGATGAGCGTCTTGGCCTTCTCGCCAGCGCCGAGGAACACATCCTTCAGGATCGCATCGCGGTCGATCGCCATCGTCAGCGCCTGGCGCACTTCTTTCTTGTCGAGCGGCGGCTTGTTGACGTTGAAGGCCCAGAACGCGATGTTGAGGCCAGACATGTGGACGACCTTCAGCGAGGCATCCTTCTGCATTTCGGCGAGATCGGCGGGACGCGGGTAGGCGTTGATGTGGCACTCGCCCGCCTTCAGCTTGGCGTAACGCGCGGTAGCGTCGGGCGTGATGGAAAAGACGAGATCGTCAACCAATGCCTTCTCGCCGAAATAATCCTTGTTGGCCTTGAAACGGATCACCGAATCTTTCTGGTACGCAACGAAAGAGAACGGGCCAGTGCCCACGGGAACCTGATCGAATTGCTCTGGCGTTCCCTTCTTTAAAAGCGCTTCGCCATATTCAGCCGAACCGATCGAGGCGAAGTCCATCGCCAGATTGGCGAGAATCGCGACGTTCGGCGTCTTCAGCTTCATCACGATCGTATGGTCGTCGGTCTTGGTGATCGTATCGAGCAGCGCGGGCATATCCATGTCGTTGAAGTAATCGTACTTGCCGCCCGAAACCTTGGAATACGGATGATCCGGCTTCCACATGCGGTTGAACGAGAACAGGACATCGTCCGCGTTGAATTCGCGTGTCGGGGCGAAATCCTTGACCGTATGGAATTTGACGCCCTTGCGCAGGTGGAAAGTGATCGTCTTGCCACCGTCAGCGATATCCCAACTTTCCGCGAGACCCGGGCCGACTTCCGTCGTGCCGCGCTTGAACTCGAGCAGCCGGTTGTAGACCGGGCGCGCGGCGTCAAAACTTGTGCCGGTCGTATTGATAGAGGGGGAGAAATTCTCTGGGCTGCCTTCCGAGCAGTACACCAGGGTCTTCGCCGAAACCGCGGTCGATCCCAGCAGCAACGCGGCGATGCCGAGGCTGGCGAATGTAATGGCTTTCATGCAACTCCCCCTATGAATCGTTTCTATACGCGACTTCCGGCTCGCGATCCCGCTGACGGGCGTGGCGCGTCGAGCTAAGTAAGCCATCGAAGCGCTTTTTTAGCCGGGGCGCAATGGTTTAGGACGCGAATGTGCGCCGCGGCGGGTTAGAGCCGCGCGATCATCTGGCGCGCTTCGAGTTCGGCGATGACCCTGTCAGCCAAGGTATCGGCGCGCTCGCTCGCGGTCAGCAGCGTGATTTCGGGATTTTCTGGCGCTTCGTAGGGCTGATCGATGCCGGTAAAATTCTTGATCTCGCCGGCCAGAGCGCGCTTGTACAGGCCCTTTGGGTCACGCGCGATCACCGCTTCAAGCGGCGCTTCGACGAACACTTCGAGGAATTCGCCCGGCGCCGCGAGATCGCGCGCCAGCGCGCGCTCGGCCCGGAACGGCGAAATGAACGAGCACAGCACGATCAGCCCGGCGTCGGTCATCAACCGCGCGACTTCGGCGACGCGGCGGATGTTTTCGACGCGATCGCCGGCGGTGAAGCCAAGATCCTTGTTGAGGCCATGGCGCACGTTGTCGCCGTCGAGCATCACGGTGTGTACGGCGCGCGCGTGCAGTTTTGCTTCAACGATGTTGGCGATCGTCGATTTCCCGGCGCCCGAAAGGCCAGTGAACCACAGCACGGCGGGTTTCTGATGCTTGAGCGCGGCGCGGGCTTCGCGCGTCACCGTCAGATCCTGCCGGTGAATGTTGGTGGCGCGGCGCAGGCCATGCGCGATCATCCCGGCGGCCGCCGTTTCGTTGCTCGTGCGGTCGATCAGGATGAAGGCGCCGGTGTCGCGATTGTCGGCGTAGGGATCGTAGGCGATCGGCATCGAGGTCGCGAGATTGCACAAGCCGACTTCATTCAGCGCCAGCGTCTTCGCCGCCAGTTTCTCCAGCGTGTTGACGTCGATGCGATGCTTGAGCTCGGTCACCGTCGCGGGCGTCGTCCGCGCGCCGATCTTCATCAGATAGGATCGGCCCGGAAGCAGCGACTCGGCGCTCATCCAGATGACATGCGCGGTAAACTGATCGGCGACTTCGGGCCGCGTGTCGGGACGAGCCAGCACATCGCCGCGCGCGATATCGACTTCGTCGGCCAGCGTCAACGTCACCGCTTCGCCCGCGCCAGCGCTCGAAACTTCATCATCGCCCGAGAGGATGCTGGTGATCGTGCTGGCGCGCCCCGACGAGGCGACGACGATCGCGTCGCCCTTGTTGATCGAGCCGCTGACGATCGAGCCGGCAAAGCCGCGAAAATCCAGATGCGGGCGGTTGACCCATTGCACCGGCAGGCGGAATGGCGCGGCGCGGCGATCGTCCTCGACCTCGATCCGCTCGAGATAGTCGAGCAGGAAAGGCCCTTTGTGCCACGGCGTGCGTGGGCTGAGCGAGGAAATATTATCGCCGAACCGCGCCGAAATCGGGATCGCCGCAAAGGTGCTGAAGTTGAGTGTTTTGGCGAATTGCCCGAAGGCGGAGACGATGTCGCGAAATATCGCCTCGTCGTGATTGACGAGGTCGATCTTGTTGACAGCGAGCACGACGTGGCGAATGCCTAGAAGCGAGGCGATGATCGAATGACGGAACGTCTGCGTCAGTAGGCCCTTGCGCGCGTCGACAAGAATGATCGCCAGATCGGCGTTCGACGCCCCGGTCGCCATGTTGCGCGTGTATTGCTCATGTCCGGGCGTGTCGGCGACGATGAACGAGCGCGCCGGCGTGGCGAAGTAGCGATAGGCGACATCGATGGTGATGCCCTGCTCGCGCTCGGCTTCGAGCCCGTCGACCAGCAGCGCGAAGTCGATGTCCTCGCCGGTCGTGCCGTGCTTTTTGGAATCGCGCTCCAGCGCGGAAAGCTGATCGTCGAAAATCAATTTCTGCTCGTACAGCAGCCGCCCGATCAACGACGATTTTCCATCGTCGACCGAGCCGCAGGTAAGCATGCGGAGCGTGGGAAGGGCGGCGGCGCGAGAAACGTCGTTCATCAGAAATAGCCCTCGCGCTTCTTCTTTTCCATCGAGCCGGATTCGTCCTGATCGATCAGCCGGCCCTGCCGCTCGGAAGTCGTCGACGCGCGCATTTCCTCGATGATTTCATCGAGTGTGTCGGCGTCCGACTCGATCGCGCCGGTGAGGGGATAGCAGCCCAGCGTGCGAAAGCGCACGCGGCGCATCTGCGGCGCTTCGCCCGGCAGCAGCGGCAGCCGATCGTCGTCGACCATGATCATCGCGCCCTCGCGTATCACGACGGGGCGCTCCTTTGCGAAGTACAGCGGCACAACCGGAATGTTCTCGGCCCGCACGTATTCCCACACGTCGAGCTCGGTCCAATTCGACAGCGGAAATACCCGCATCGATTCGCCGGCGCGAATGCGCGTGTTGAACAGGCGCCAGAGTTCGGGGCGCTGATTGCGCGGGTCCCAGGCATGCGCCGCCGAGCGGTGCGAGAAGATGCGCTCCTTGGCGCGGCTCTTTTCCTCGTCGCGCCGCGCGCCGCCAAACGCCGCGTCGAACTTGCCGGCATCCAGCGCCTGGCGCAGGGCCTCGGTCTTCATCACCTGGGTATGCACCGCCGAGCCGGAAGCGGCGGGCGAAATGCCGCGCGCGACGCCGTCCTGGTTTGTGTGGACGATAAGATCGAGGCCGAGACGGCGAATTGTTTCGTCGCGGAACGCGATCATTTCGCGGAATTTCCATGTCGTATCGACGTGCATCATCGGGAAGGGCGGCTTGGCCGGATAGAATGCCTTCATCGCGACATGCAGCATCGCGCTGGAATCCTTGCCGATCGAATAGAGCATAACAGGATTGATAAATTCCGAGACAACCTCTCGCATTATGTGAATTGCTTCCGCTTCGAGGCGGCGCAGGTGCTGGGGAAGATTTTCGGACATTCAGGGGAACCTTGCAGGGGAACCTAGGCGGCGCTGGAGCGCGCTACATAGAGGCGATGGCGCGAGGACACAATATCGGCGGCCTGCTTGCCGGCAAAAACCTTGATTTCGCTCGCTCTCTGCTCAAAGGTCAGCCGCATCGCGCCCGGAAACCCTGGCGCGCGGAGGAAACCCATCGTGGACGCAGAAACTCTCAAGGCCGCGCAGGCGCCGCTGAAGGAAAAATACCGCCAGACGCCGGAGGCCGCGGTGCTGACCCTGAGGGCCGAGGGACGCCTCGGCGAGGGCGTCACCTGCAGCGTCGAGACCGGCAAGGCGCTGGTCGAAGCTGGCCTCCACCCTGCCACCGGCGGCACGGGAATGAGCGCCTGTTCCGGCGATATGCTGCTGCAAGCTCTGGTCGCCTGCGCCGGCGTCACCCTCAGCGCCGTCGCGACCGCGCTGGGCCTCAAATTGCGCGACGCGCGGGTGAAGGCCGAGGGCGACCTGGATTTTCGCGGAACGCTGGGCGTCGCCAAGGACGCGCCGGTCGGATTCAGGGATATCCGCCTAAACTTCGAAATCGAAGGCGACCTGACCGAAGAGCAACGCGCAACCCTTATGAAACTGACCGAGCGCTATTGCGTGGTCTACCAGACGTTGCGCGCGCCGCCTAACATCTCCGTCGCCAGCCGCATCGCGTGAAGCGCGAAACTGGTACAATTGTCGTCTTTTTCGTCATGGTAGATTAGGGCTCCAATTGCAGGCTCCATCTTTTTCCGCAGAAAATGCGACAATTTACGCCCCAGCAAGCGGCGTCGGAAGGGCCGCGATTTCAGTGATCCGGGTGTCCGGGCCGGCGAGCGAGGCCGCATTGCGCGCCTTGATTCCGGGAAAATTGCCGGGGGATCGCGTTGCGACGCTGCGGAATATTACCCATCCAACCAGCGGAGAAACGCTGGATCGCGGACTTGTCGTGCGTTTCGTAGCGCCACGCAGCTTTACCGGCGAAGACATGGTTGAACTGCAAATTACGGGCGGGCGTGCGGTAATAAACGCCGTGCTTGGCGCGCTGGCGACGATCCCAGGTCTGCGCCCGGCCGAACCCGGCGAATTTGCCTGGCGCGCCTTCGAGAACGGCAAGATCGATCTCTCGCAAGTCGAGGGCCTGGCCGACCTGATCGACGCGCAAACAGAGGCGCAACGCCGACAAGCGCTCCGTATCGCTGGCGGCGCCTTGAGCCGCCAGACCGAGACGATCCGCGCCAGGCTGGTTCAGGCGATGGCGCTGATCGAGGCGCAGATCGATTTTTCCGATCAGGAAGACGTCGATTCGCTCAGCCTCGCCCAGGTGCGCCGGCTTATGGAGGAGGCCGCCAACGCGATAACAGCAACGCTCGCCACGGCTCATTCGGGAGAACTGTTGCGTGAGGGCTTTGTCGTCGTCATCGCTGGCGCGCCCAACGCCGGCAAGTCGACATTGATGAACGCCCTCGCGCGCCGCGATGTGTCGATTGTCTCAGCCCTTCCCGGCACAACGCGCGATGCGATCGAAGTGCATCTGGACTTGCGCGGGTATCCCGTCAGCCTCGTCGACACCGCCGGATTGCGCGATACGAGCGATCCGATTGAAACAGAAGGGATTTCTCGCGCCAAAAAGCGCATTGAGGCTGCGGATTTGACGCTTTGGTTGACGGATGAGGGCACAGAGGCGACGGCGGTCCCTACCCCAACTGGGCCAATGCTCGTCGTGCGGACTAAAATTGATCTTGAAGCAACACGCGCCGAAGGCGCCCTTCGCCCGCTTGCGGGAGAAGGTGTCCGCCGAAGTCCGCAGGACGGAGGAGGACGGAGGAGGGCTCTTGGGGAAGAACACGCTCGCCCTAGCCCTCTACCGCAAGCGGGAGATGGAGAGGTGATCTCCCTTTCCGCCAAAACCGGCGCTGGCATCCCCGATTTGCTCGATGCCATCGCTGCTCGCGCCGAGGCGCAATTCTCGGGTCAAGGACCGGCGCTCATCACTCTTGAGCGGCACCGCCTGGCGTTCGCAGAGGCGCTTCAGCGCCTGGACGCATGCTTAGCCCGCAGCGACGGCGCGCTTGAACTCATTGCCGAAGACCTGCGCCGCGCTGCCCGCGCGCTCGAGCGAATCGCTGGACGCGTTGACGTCGAAGAGGTTCTCGGCGAGATATTTTCGCGCCTCTGTATCGGGAAGTGATTGGCGGGGCAGGGAAGTTGGGATAGTAAGCCCCGCAGAGCGTCGCTTCGTCATGGTCGCATAGGGCAAATTGCAGGAGCGCCTTTGTAATTCCCGCGAAAGCGGAATCCGGGCTAAGCCGCTTGCGTCTTGTTGGCAAAGGCTGGATTCCCGCTTTCGCGGGAATGACACCGTGTACGTCTCGGTGTAAGTGTCTCGCCCAAAGGCGTTTGGACTAAGCCCCATGTTTCACGTGAAACAGTCCGGAAAGCGAAATGAACAGGTTCGACGTCATTGTTATCGGCGGGGGTCATGCCGGCTGCGAGGCCGCTGCCGCCGCTGCGCGCTTTGGCGCGAAGACCGCGCTCGTAACGCAGCGCTTCGAGACGATCGGCGCGATGTCGTGCAATCCGGCGATCGGCGGTCTCGGCAAAGGCCATCTGGTCCGCGAAATTGACGCGCTCGACGGCCTCATGGCGCGAGCGGCGGACGCGGGCGGCATCCAGTTCCGCGTCCTCAATCGTCGCAAGGGCCCCGCCGTGCAGGGGCCGCGCGCGCAGGCGGATCGAAAACTCTACGCCAAGGCGGTACAGACGCTCATTCGCGAAACCGCCAATCTGCAAGTCGTCGAGGCCGAGGCTGGCCGCTTTCTCACGCGGGAAGGGCGCATCGTCGGCCTCGAACTCGCGGATGGCCGGACACTGAAATGCGGCGCGCTCGTCATCGCCACTGGCACATTCCTGCGCGGGATGATCCATCTTGGCGACCAGCGCACGCCGGCCGGACGCGTGGGCGACAACCCGTCGGTCCGCTTGGCGCAGTGTATGGACGAAGCCGGCTTCGCTCTCGCCCGGCTCAAGACCGGCACGCCGCCACGTCTCGACGGGCGCACGATCGACTGGTCCGGCCTTGAAGTTCAGCTAGGCGACGATCCGCCGGAGCCGTTTTCGTCGATGACGAGAGCAATCACAACCCCACAAATCCCCTGTCACATCACGCGGACGACCGAGGCTGGCCACGCTATTGTCCGCGCCTGCGCGCATTTGACTGCGGTTTATTCCGGGGCAATTTCTGGTCGCGGCCCGCGCTATTGCCCATCGATCGAAGACAAGGTGCTGCGCTTTCCCGATCGCGACAGCCATCAGATCTTTCTCGAGCCGGAAGGCCTGGACGATCCGACCATTTATCCCAACGGCATTTCGACATCGCTCCCCCACGCGGTTCAGCAGGAATTCCTACGGACGATTCCCGGCCTCGAACATGTCGAAATCGTCCGTTCCGGCTACGCCATCGAATATGACTACGTCGATCCGCGCGAACTCGATCTGACTTTGGAGACGCGGCGGGTCCGTGGCTTGTTCCTGGCCGGACAGATCAACGGCACGACGGGCTATGAAGAGGCTGCCGCGCAGGGGCTCGTCGCCGGCCTCAACGCCGCGAAGTGCGCCGCGGGCGAGGGGGGATGCACGTTCGATCGCGCTGAATCCTATCTTGGCGTGATGATCGACGATCTCACCACCAAGGGCGTCACCGAGCCCTACCGCATCTTCACTTCGCGGGCCGAATATCGGCTGTCGCTGCGAGCGGACAATGCCGATGAGCGGCTAACGGCGAAGGGCGTCGCGCTCGGCTGCGTCAGCTCGGCCCGCGCCGCCGCCTTCGCGAGTAAGTCGGAAAAGTTGATCGAAGCCCGGGAATTGATGAAATCCTGTACCGCTACGCCGTCAAAGCTGCGCGATGCGGGCATTCCCGCTAATCAGGACGGCGCGCGCCGCAGCGCTTTCGAATTGGCCGCGCAGCCGGACATGACGATCGCCGTCTTGAGAGTGGTGTGGCCAGAGCTTGGGGCGATACCCTTGGACTTGGCTCCAAGGCTGGAAGCCGACGCCAAATATTCCGTCTATCTCGATCGCCAGGATGAGGACGTGGCGCGTTTCCGCAAGAGCGAAGCTTTGGCGATCCCTGGGGATTTCGACTATTCCGGCATTTCCGGCCTGTCGAATGAGCTCAAGCAGAAGTTCCAGGCGATTCGCCCGAGCAATATCGGGCAGGCCGGTCGAATCGAGGGCATGACGCCCGCCGCTCTGGCGCTCGTCGCGGCGCACGCCCGGCGGGGGTCAAGATCCAAGCGGCCGCACGTGGAAGCCGTGCTTTGAACGAAAAGAAATCCCGGCGCGGGGATAAGTCCCTTCGCCCGCTTTCGGGAGAAGGTGTCTACCGAAGCCCGAAGGGCGCAGGCGGAGGGATGAGGGTTCTTGGCGACGCAGACCCTCACCCCGGCCCTCTTCCGCTCGAGGGAGAGGGGGCGCAACAAGACGACCGCGCCTCGGCCCTCGGGCTCGTCCCTGTTTCACGTGAAACACAGCAGCGCTTGCAAATCTACGTCGACTTGCTCGATCGCTGGCGCAAGATCACCAATCTGATCTCGGCTGCCAGTTTCGAACATGTCTGGACCCGCCACGTCGCTGACTCCGCGCAACTGCTGGCGCTCGCTCCGGAGGCAAAGCGATGGGTCGACCTCGGATCCGGGGCGGGTTTACCCGGCCTCGTTCTCGCAATGCAACTGGCTGATACGCCTGGCGCACTCGTTCATCTGATCGAGAGCGACCAGCGCAAGTGCGCCTTTCTGCGCGAAGTCGCCCGCCAAACCGGTGCTCCGGTCCAGGTCCACGCCATTCGCGTCGAGTCGGCGGAGGCGCGAGGCCTTCCATCTGTGGACGCCGTCACCGCTCGCGCCTTCGCCCCCTTGCCGCGACTCATGGATTTCGCCAAGGTGTTTTTGGCGCGGGGCGCGGTCGGAATCTTTCCGCGCGGGCGGTCGATTGCGGCGCAGATCGCCGAACTGCCCGATAAACCGGCCTATAGTATCGAAAGCCGGGCCAGCAGAATTGATTCGGAAGCCACGATTGCAATCGTGCGTTATCGGAAAAGCGTAACGATTCGTTAAGGTTAATAAACCGCGCGAGGACAGGCGCTTTGGAGATTGAAGTGGAAAATCGTCCTCGACCCCGGGTGCTTGTGCTCGCCAATCAGAAGGGCGGCGTCGGCAAGACCACGACCGCCATCAACCTCGGCACAGCCTTGGCCGCTATCGGCGAGCAGGTGTTGCTGATCGACCTTGATCCGCAGGGCAACGCCTCGACCGGTCTCGGCATCGACCGCAAGGCGCGCACTTCGTCGAGCTACGACGCGCTTGTGGGCGAACGAACGCTGGCCCAAGTCATCACGCCGACGGCCGTGCCGCGCCTGTTTATCGCGCCCTCGACGATGGACCTGCTCGGTGTCGAGCTCGAAATCTCCGGCCATGCCGACCGCTCGTTCAAGCTGAAAAACGCGCTGCGCAAATTGTTTGACGAAGACGACAGCGAAACGCCGATCTCTTATGTCCTGATCGACTGCCCGCCATCGCTCAACCTGCTGACCCTCAACGGACTTGCGGCGGCGGACGCGGTGGTGGTGCCGCTGCAATGCGAGTTCTTCGCGCTTGAGGGCCTCTCGCAATTGCTGACGACGGTCGATCAGGTGCGCCGCTCGCTCAATCCGACCCTTAGCATCCATGGCATCGTGTTGACGATGTTCGACCCGCGCAACAATCTGGCGACGCAAGTCGTCGCTGACGTGCGCGCCTTCATGGGCGAAAAGGTCTATGACACGATCATTCCGCGCAATGTCCGCGTGTCCGAGGCGCCGTCGCATGGCAAGCCGGTGCTGTTATACGATCTCAAATGCACCGGCAGTCAGGCGTATCTCAAGCTCGCGTCGGAGGTCATCCAACGCGAAGGCCGCTGGCGGGCGGCGTAAGGGGCGGGTTTAGCGCCCCAACAGGAGGAAAAGAAATGGCCGATGAAGCCGCGCGCGCCAATGAGAACCGGCCGCGCCTCGGGCGTGGACTTGCAGCTTTGCTTGGCGACGTCGGCGAGGACTCGTCGGCGCAGGAGCGCAATCGCAATCTGCGCAAGACGCCGATCGAGTTTTTGCGCCCGAATCCACGCAATCCGCGCAAGAGTTTTGACGAGGCTGATCTGGACGATCTCGCCGCCTCGATCAAGGAGCGCGGCGTTATCCAGCCCGTGCTGGTGCGCGCGATTCCGAGGGTTGCCGACGCTTACGAGATCATCGCCGGCGAGCGGCGTTGGCGCGCGGCACAGCGCGCTGGGCTGCATGAAATCCCGATCGTTATTCTCGAAGCGGGGGACCGCGAGGCGCTGGAGATCGCTATCGTCGAAAACGTCCAGCGCGCCGACCTCAATGCGCTGGAGGAGGCGGCGGGCTATGCCCAGCTCGCGGCGGACTATAGCTATTCCCATGCCGATATCGCCCGCATCATCGGCAAGAGCCGCAGCCATATCGCCAACACGCTGCGCCTCACCGGCCTGCCGGTACATTCGCGCGCGCTGCTGGCGGCCGGCAAGTTATCGCCGGGACATGCCCGCGCCTTGCTCGCGCTCGCCAATCCCGACGCCATCGCCGACCGCATCGTCGAGCAGGGCCTCACCGTCCGCGACGTCGAGCGTCTCGGAAAACTGGAGGCCGACAAGCCGGAAAAGCCGCACGCCAAGCCGCCGGTCAAGGTCAACGCGGACACGCGGGCGCTTGAAGAAAAACTCGGCATCGCGCTCGGCGCGCATGTGACGATCCGGCACAGCGGCGAAAGCGGCGAACTGCGCGTAAAATTCAAGAATTTTGAGCAGCTTGACGATTTCTGCCGGCGGCTGTGCCAACCCGCGACCGGCTCACGCGGCCCCGGCCCGGGCGCTTGATCCGAGCGCCCATAGCGCGCGCATCGCGGTAATCTCCGCCATCTTCGGATCGCGCCGCACGCGGGCGGAAGCGTTCTGCAGCGCCGAAAACAGCCTCCCGAGCCGCGCGGCCGACCAGCGACTCGCCTGGCGCTCAAGCGCGCCTTTGCGCGAGGGCGGCAGCCGCACGTAAAGCGATTGCAGCACCGAATCGAAACGCGCGCCGGCGTCCATTTCCAGTTTGACGCGGTGGAGCAGCAGCAGCCGCCGCACCAGCGAAATCAGCAAAAAGCCCGCGTCGCCGCCTTCGCTGAAAAACCGCCCGGCTGTTGCTTCAATCGCCGCGCCATCGCCGGAGAAGGCGCTGTCGACGACATCGTCGAGCGCATCGGGCGCGGCGTCGGCGACAATGGCTTCAATGTCGGCGATCTCGATGGTTTCCGTGCCCTGCGCGTAAAGCAGCAGTTTGGCGATTTCGCCGCGCGTCGTCATCCTGTCCGCGCCGAGCAAGGACACCAGCGCATCGCGGGCGTCCGGCGCGATGCGTAAGCCGGCTTCGCGGACTTCCGCGTCGATCAAAGGGCCCAACGATTTTCGCTCATCGGCGTAGCATTCGACGGACGCGCCATGCTCCATCTTCTCGAACAGCACACGCAGCGCCGCGCCCTTCTTCAGCGCGCCCGCCTCGACGACGATCGAGCAATTGGCCGGCGGCTTTTTCGTCAGCGGTTCGATCGCCGGAACGATGTCGCGGCTTTGCATCTCGATCCAGATGACTTTGTCGCCGCCGAACATCGAAATCGCCAGCGCTTCGTCCGCCAAAGCGCCCGGATCGCGCGCCGCCGCATCGCCGTCGATCCGCGTCAGACGCATAAGATCCTTATCGTTTTCCAGCAATGCGTTGACGATAGCGCGGGTGCGCTCGTGAATCAGCCCCTCGTCGTAGCCGTGGACGAGAAAAAACCGCATGTCTCGCGGCAGGCGTTTGATGAACGCATCGGCGCCTGCGCTGGCGATCGTCGTCATGCGAGGCTCGCAATAAAGGGAAGGCTCGTCGCGGCGTTGCCCTTCCCCAGCATACCGAAATCGTTTAGCAACCGCGCAGCCCTCCAACCCGTTGCGAGCCCCGATGGCGTCCTACAAGCTTTTTCTTCTGCCCGGCGACGGAATTGGTCCCGAGGTCATGGCGGAAGTCGAAAAATTCACCGCGTTCCTTACTCGCACAGGCGAGGCGCGATTTGAAATCGAAAAAGGCCTTGTCGGCGGCTGCGCCTATGATTCGCATGGCCAGGCAATCAGCGACGCCGATATGGCCAGAGCTTCGGAAGCCGACGCGGTGTTGCTCGCCGCCGTCGGTGGACCGAAGTGGGATAAGGTCGCTTACGAAGTGCGGCCTGAAGCCGGCCTGCTGCGCCTGCGCAAAGACCTGCAGCTTTACGCCAACCTGCGCCCGGCGATCTGCTATCCCGCGCTCGCCGACGCCTCGTCGTTGAAGCGCGAGATCGTCGAAGGCCTCGACATCATGATCGTGCGCGAGCTCACCGGCGGCGTGTATTTCGGCGCACCCAAGCAGATCATCGATCTGGGCAACGGCCAGAAGCGCGGCATCGACACGCAGGTTTACGACACGTTCGAGATCGAGCGCATCGGCCGCGTCGCCTTCGATCTGGCGCGCAAGCGCAACAACAAGGTCACCTCATCCGACAAGCGCAATGTGATGAAGTCCGGCGTGTTATGGCACGAAGTCATCACCGCGCTGCACGCCCGCGAATTTCCCGACGTGAAACTCGAGCATCAGCTTGCCGACGCGCTCGGCATGCAGCTCGTGCGCTGGCCAAAACAGTTCGACGTGATTGTCACCGACAATCTATTCGGCGACATGCTGTCCGACGTCGCCTCGATGCTGACCGGATCGCTCGGCATGCTGCCGTCGGCTTCGCTCGGCGATTCCAATCCCAAGACCGGCAAGCGCAAGGCTCTGTACGAGCCGGTGCATGGCTCCGCGCCCGACATCGCCGGCAAGAGCCTCGCCAATCCGATCGCGATGATCGGCTCGCTGGCCATGGCGCTGCGCTATTCCTTCGGGCTGAACCCGCTTGCCGACCGGCTCGACGCCGCGATCGCCGCCGTGCTTGGCGCCGGCGTGCGCACCGCCGACATCAAGAGCGAGGGCTGCACGCTGGCGTCGACCTCACAGATGGGCGACGCGATCCTGGCGGAATTGCAGAAGGCGACGAAGTAGGCGCGTCAGGCGCCTTTGTCAGCGCAGGCGGCGCGGCGGCTTGTCGCGCTCGGCAGGACGGCGCCAAGACCTGCGTCCAGTCCGGCGGGCGTGGCTGACAAAGCGCCGATCAGGCATCCGAGATTTGCCTGATCGAGCCGGGCGCCGCGCTCGGCGCAGGCGAGGCCCGAGACGCGAATCGCGCCAGTCGCGGCGAGGCGGAAGCCGATGCAAGTACGTTCGCCCAGAACGTCGGACAGCGTCGCTTCGCTCCACTCGACGCGTCCCTTCGCGCCGGGAAATACTTCCGGGCTGGCGGACCGCAGCACGGCGGCGCCAAGCTCGGCGGCCTGTTTCGCGAGATCGACGAACAGCGATACGGACGGGCTATCGTCTTGGCGCAATGTGACGCGCAGGAACATGCCGCCGCTCGTCCACTCGCCCGAAGTGAGCGTATCCCAGCGCCCGCCCTGCGGCCCGCGTGAACGCGCAACGTAGCGCCAGGCATCATGCGGTAAGGCCGGGAGCGCCACAAGCGGCGCCAGCGAAGGATCGGCTTCGAACGGAATCTCGACCGCGATTGGCGCTGGCGGCGCCGGCGCGGCGCGATAGTGGAGAATACCCAGCGCCGCCAGACCGAGCGCGGCGCCGGTCATCGCGCGCTGCGCCGCCACGCGCAGCCAGGCGCCGCGTGGCGCGGCCTGCGGCGCCTCAAAAATGCGCAGGGCGGCGTCCGCGCGAAGCTCGCGCGGCTCCTGCCCGTCGGCAGTCCAAACCTGTTCCATCACGCTTCCCCGCCCCTATTTGTGGGGCTTTTGATCGCTAGAGTTTGCATGATCGGAGCAACGGATTCGTTACCGCGCGGGTAAACCTCGCAAGACCGTCAACAGCGTGTTACCGCGCCGGCCACGCCGAAAACTCATGGAAAGCAAGGCGCCCGCAGCGTTACGGGCCCCTTGATTTCGAGGCATTTCCGGTATATCAAACAAGTCGTTCGGCAAACAGAACGATATGGGAAGGCATAAGTGCAGCAAGCGGCTACCCTCGCCAACGGCCCCAGCGAGGCTGATGCCCCGCATAGTCTTGTGCTGCGCCTTGGCGCCGATGAACCGCTGAAGCTGGATGCCGGGAGCAATCTGGCGCCGCTGGCCATCGCCTACCAGACCTATGGCGCAATCAATGCGGCCAAATCCAACGCCGTCCTGATCTGTCACGCGCTCACCGGCGACCAGCATGTCGCAAACCAGAACCCGGTGACCGGCCGCGACGGCTGGTGGGAAACCATGGTCGGGCCGGGCAGGCCGATCGACACCGACCGCTTCTTCGTCATTTGCTCCAACGTTGTCGGCGGCTGCATGGGCACGACCGGACCGGCTTCGACCAATCCCGTCACCGGCCAAGTCTACGGCCTCGATCTACCGATCGTCACGATCGCCGACATGGTGCGGGCGCAGGCGCTGCTGATCGACCATCTCGGCATCGATCAGCTTTTCTGCGTTGCCGGCGGGTCGATGGGCGGCATGCAGGTGCTGCAATGGGCGTCGCTGTATCCCGAGCGCGTGTTCAGCGCGCTGCCGATCGCCACTTCAGCGAAACACTCGTCGCAGAACATCGCGTTTCACGAAGTCGGTCGGCAGGCGATCATCGCCGATCCCGACTGGCGCGGCGGACGGTATCTCAGCGAAGGCGTGCGCCCGGCCAAGGGCCTCGCCGTCGCGCGCATGGCCGCGCATATCACCTATCTCTCCGACAGCGCATTGCAGCGAAAATTCGGCCGCAACTTGCAGGACCGCGAGCGCCGCACGTTCTCGTTCGACGCCGATTTCCAGATCGAATCCTACCTGCGCTATCAGGGCGCGATCTTCGTCGAACGTTTCGATCCCAATTCCTATCTCTACATGACGCGCGCGATGGACTATTTCGATCTCGCCGCCGACTTTGGCGGAACGCTGGCGCATGCGTTCAAGCAATGCAAAGCCCGCTTCTGCGTGGTCTCTTTCACATCCGACTGGCTATTCCCGACCAGCGATTCGCGCGCGCTCGTGCATGCGCTCAACGCCAACGGCGCCTCGGTGTCGTTTGTCGAAATCGAGACCGATCGCGGCCACGACGCCTTCCTGCTTGACGTGCCCGATCTCATGGCGACGACTGGCGGATTCATCGACGCGGCGGCGCGGGCGCGAGGCGTCAAGTGAGCGCCAACGCGACGTCCACCCGCATCGATCTGGTGCGCGTCGCCGACATGGTCGAGCGCGGCGCCCGCGTGCTTGACGTCGGCTGCGGCGACGGCGAGCTGCTGCGCCTGCTGGCGGAACGGCGCGATGTCGACGGGCGCGGCATCGAATTGTCGCAACGCGGCGTCAACGATTGCGTCGCCAAGGGCCTCTCGGTGATCCAGGGCGACGCCGACAAGGATCTCGCCGATTATCCCGACGACGCCTTCGATTATGTCATTCTGTCGCAGACATTGCAGGCAACGCGCCAGCCTCGCGTCGTGCTCGAGCACATGCTGCGCATCGGCAAGCACGCGATTGTTTCGTTCCCCAATTTCGGCCACTGGCGCATCCGTGCGCAGGTGGCGTTGCTGGGCCGCATGCCGGTCACCGACAATCTCAGCTTCGCCTGGTACGAAACGCCGAATATCCATTTCTGCACGATCCGCGATTTCGTCGCGCTGACGCGGGAATTGGGCGCGACGGTCGAACTCAGCCTCGCCTTGAATTCCGCCGGCGACGCGCTGCGCTTCACCATGCCGTGGTGGGCGTGGAACCTGTTTGGCGAGCAGGCGGTGTTCCGGCTGCGCAGGAAGCGCTGAGCGCGCGCGCCGACTTTACTGATTGACTCGCGGCCATGTGAGGCTTCTTCTTTGCATGTCGTCGCAACGACCGACGCGCCGGAGAAACTTATGCCGATCATCCCCGCTGTTCAGGATCTGGCTGCCGACGCGCAGCATTGGCGACGCGAAATCCATAGTCATCCCGAGCTCGAATACGATGTCGAACGCACGGCGAAATTCGTCGCCGACCGGCTGCATGCGTTTGGCTGCGATGAAGTCAATATGTTCATCGGCAAAAGCGGCGTCGTCGGTATCATCAAGGGCCGCCGTGGCGGCGTGGGCCGCACAATCGGCCTGCGCGCCGACATGGACGCGCTGCCGATCCATGAAACCACGAACCTGCCGTATCAATCGACGATCCCCGGCAAGATGCACGCCTGCGGCCATGACGGCCACACCGCGATGCTGCTCGGCGCCGCGCGCTATCTCGCCAAAACCCGCGATTTCAATGGCACGCTGGCGGTGATTTTCCAGCCCGCCGAGGAAGGCGGAGCCGGCGCCAAGGCGATGCTCGACGATGGCCTGATGACACGCTGGCCGATCGAGGAAGTCTACGGCATGCATAACGCGCCCTCCTTGCCGATCGGTTCGTTCGCCATTCGCAAGGGAGCGTTTCTGGCGGCAGCCGATCGCTTCACCATCAATATCGAGGGACGTGGCGGACACGCGGCGCAGCCACATCTGGGCATCGATCCGATCGTCGCGGGCGCGCAGATCGTCACCGCCTTGCAATCGATCGTTGCGCGCGGCGCCGATCCGCTTGATTCCCTCGTCGTCTCCGTCACGCGTTTCGATGCCGGCACGACGTTCAATGTGATCCCACAGAGCGCGCAATTGCTCGGCACCGCGCGCACGCTCAACGATTCCACCCGCGCGTTCGCGCAAAAACGCGTCACCGAGATCGCCATGGGCGTCGGCGCGGCGATGGGCGCGGGCGTCGATGTGCACTATGTCAGCGGCTATCCCGTCACGCGCAATCATCCGCAGCAGACCGATTTTGCCGCACGAATCGCGCGCAAGGTCGCGGGCGATCAGGCCGTCATCGCCGACGCGCCGCCGATCATGGGCGCCGAGGATTTTTCCTACATGCTCGAAGCCAAGCCCGGCGCCTTCATCTTCGTTGGCAATGGCGACAGCGCCGGCCTGCATCACCCCGGCTATGATTTCAACGACGCCGCCCTGCCCTATGGCATGAGCTATTGGGTGCAGCTCGCGGAAACCGCGCTGGCAGCGTGAGCGCCCTCACCCGCCGCTCACCGCCGTCAGCACAAACACATCCGCGCCCGGCCGCAATTGCGTCGTCAACGCCGCCCGCTTGCCGTCGACGAACACGTTGATGTGGCGACGGATCGCCGGGGTTGAATCGCACAGCCGGTCGCGCATTCCCGGCCAGCGCGCCTCAAGCGCGTTCATGAGTTCGTCGACATTGACGACATCGAGCTCAAGCAGCCGTTCGGCGCTTGGGAAAAGCGCGACAAGCAGCGCCGGCAGCCGCACTTTCACCGGCGCATTCATGCCTCAAGCCTCGACAACGAGCGTTTCGACGGAGGAAATCGCCGGCAGATTTTCGGCGATGCAGGTCCAGTCCTCGCCCTCATCCGGGCTTGCGTAAACCGCGCCAGTGCTTGCGCCAAAATACACGCCGGCCGGTTTCAGCGTATCCGTCGCCAGCGCTTGCCGCATCACGCCAAAGAACGTGTCGCGGCTCGGCAAGCCCTGCCGCTTGTCCTCCCAGCTCTTGCCGCAATCGTCCGTCCGCCAGACCGCGACCTTGGCGTTCGGGGGATAGCGCCCCTGATCGGCGCCGTTGAGCGGCAACAGGAACAGTTTGTCGGGATCGCGCGGATGCGTCGCCGCTGGAAAGCCGAACGTCGAAGGCAGGCCCTTTTCGATGCTCTGCCAGTTCGCGCCGCCGTCGTCGCTGCGATACATCCCGCAATGGTTCTGCTGATACAGCCGGTTCGGCATGCCCGGCGCCATCACGAGGCAATGCACGCACTGACCGAACTCGGGATAGCGCTGCCCCTCGGGCAGAAAATCGGCGCGCGTGCCCTTATTGCGGGTTTCCCAGGTCTTGCCGCCATCGCCCGTGTAAAACACCCCGACGGCCGAAATGCCGATCCACATGCGCTTCTTGTCTTCCGGGTCAAGCACGATCGAATGCAGGATCAGCCCGGCCCCGCCCGGCTGCCACTGCGGCCGCGAGGGATGCTTTTGCAGACCTTCAACGTGCTTCCAGGTTTCGCCGCCATCGTCGCTGCGAAACAGGCCGGCCGGCTCGACGCCAGCGTAAATCCGGCCATGGCCGGCGGCGACGCTCCACACGGTCTTCACCGGCGTCTCGCCCTTGGCGTTAGCGAGGCCCTTGCTGGAATGCGTCCATGTCTTGCCCAGATCGGTCGATTTCCATACCGCCGGCCCGAACCATTCATTGCCGCCCGCGCCATAGATCGCGCCGGTGGCGGGATCGGCGGCAACGTGGTTCATCGGCCAATGCTCGCAATACGGCCCGCGCAACGTCCATTTCTGGCGCCGCGAATTGCTCTCGATGATGAACGCGCCTTTCTTTGTGCCGACAAGCACAAGAGCCTTCTTCGCCATCGCGGCCTCCCTGAGCCGGCATCATTGCAATCGCGTAATTGGGACTCCGCGGAAGCTTCGAGTCAAGGCGGCGTTGCGAAAGCGATCTCTCGCTGCACAAACGCGGAAATTTCTGCTGTTGTTCGCTTCAGGAGCGCGCAATGCCGAAGTCGCCAACAGAACCCACAAATCTTGTTCTCGAACAATTACGCCTTATGCGCGCTGAGAATTCCAAAAATTTTGCCGCGATCGACAACCGTTTTGCCGCAGTTGATGACCGTTTCACCGCGCTCGAAACAGAGATCAAGAGCGTCAAGACCGCGGTTCGCGGCATCGGAGTCCAGGTGCTCGCTGAAGTCTATAAAGCCAACAAGACATTTGCCGGCTTCGCCAATCTGGAAGCCCGGCATGAGGCCGTCGAGCGCAAAGTCTTCACCTGACGCCCACCCCCGTCACTCCGCCTCCAGCGCCCTGATCGCCCCGCGCAATTCCGCCAGCCCTTTCAGCCGCCCAATCGCGGAATAGCCGGGATTGGTCGCCTTCTTGAGATCGTCGAGCATCAGGTGGCCGTGGTCGGGGCGGAACGGGATCTTGTCCGCCGCGCCGCGCTTGCGATCCTCGGCCAGCAATTCTCTAAGCACGGCGATCATGTCGAAATCGCCATCGAGATGGTCGGCCTCGTAAAACGATCCGTCCGCCTCGCGCCGCGTCGAGCGCAAATGCGCGAAATGGATGCGCGAAGCGAACCGCCGGGCGATTCCCACAAGATCGTTGTTAGGATCGACGCCGAGCGAACCGGTGCAAAAGCAAATCCCGTTCGATGGCGACGGCGCGGCGTCGAACAGCGCCTGATAGTCCGCCTCGCTTGAGGCAATGCGCGGCAGGCCGAACAGCGGGCGCGGCGGGTCGTCGGGATGCAGCGTCAGCTTCACCCCCAGCGCCTCGGCGGCGGGCAGCACGGCGTGCAGGAACGCGATGAGATTGGCGCGCAGCGTCTCCGCAGTGATCCCGGTATAGGACGCGAGTTTTTCGTGCAGGCCGTGCAAGTCGAGCGAATCCGATGTCGTTCCCGGCAAGCCGGCGGCGATGTTGCGCGTCAGGCCTGTCGCCTGCGTCTGGCTCATCGATTCGATCAGGCGGCGCGCCCGCGCCCGCAACGCATCCGGATAATCCGCTTCCGCGCCTTTGCGCCTGAGGAGGTGCAGATCAAAAGCCGCGAGCCGCGCCATGTCGAAGCGCAGCGCCTTGGCGCCATTGGGCAGCAGCCAATCGAGATCGGTGCGCGTCCAGTCCAGCACCGGCATGAAATTGTAACAGATCGTCTTGATGCCGTTCTCGGCCACCGCCTCCATGCTGGCGATCCACATATCGATCAAGGACCGAGCCGCCTTGCCGCGCCGCTTGATTTCATCGGCGACGGGAATGCTCTCGACGACCCGCCAATGCAGCGCGCTGCGTCCCGCCGGCGCTTCCTCGATCAGCTTCTTGCGCGCCGCGACGGCTTCGCGCGTCCATTCGACGCCCGGCGGCAGCTCGTGCAGCGCGTTGACGATCGTGTCCGCCCCGGCCTGACGGATATCGTCGAGGCTGACCGGATCGGACGGGCCATACCAGCGCCAGGCCTGCAACATGCGGGGGCTCCTGCTTTGATCGGCTGCGCGCCGCGTGATTCGCGCGCGTTGGCGCCGATTGAGCCATTCTATAGCAAGTCGCGTCAACCCTGTGGCTGACATCTCGATGAGTGCTACAATATCCCGCCGCCCCGGCCCGCTTCTCACGGGAGAGCGCCATGAGCATTCATCAGGAAGTCAGCATCGCCGCCAGTCCCGCCGCGATCTACAAGGTTCTCACCACATCGGCGGATTTCGCCAAAATGACCGGCGGACGCGCCGCCAGCATCGCCACCGAAGCGGGCGGCGCTTTCACAATGTTCGACGGCCACATCACCGGCCGCCATGTCGAACTCATCCCAGGCAAGCGCGTCGTCCAGGCCTGGCGCTCGAAGAACTGGCCGGAGGGCCATTATTCCATCGCCCGCTTCGAACTGACGCCCGAGGGCAAGGGTACGATGCTTGTGTTCGACCAGACCGGCCATCCGGCGGACGCCAAGGCGCATCTCGAAAGCGGCTGGGCGAATATGTACTGGGAGCCGATGAAGGCGATGCTGGCGGGGTGAGGGGGGCCTGTCATTCCCGCGAAAGCGGGAACCCAGACGAAGCCAAAGCCGCTATGTCAGCCCAAATCTGGATTCTCGCTTTCGCGGGAATGACACCTAGGGAAATGCCAAGCTGGCCCTCACTGATTCAGGCTTTCATACATGTCCGCCCAGGTCGGATTGAAATCCTCGATCAACTTCAGCTTCCAGCCGCGCTCCCATTTTTTAAGCTGCTTTTCCCGAGCAATCGCTTCGTTGGCGTCCGAGTAATATTCGTACCAGACGAGTTGCTTCACTCCATATTTCGTGGTGAAGGCGCCACCAGTTCCAGTCCGGAGCTGACGCGCCCGCAGGCTGAGATTGTTGGTCACACCGATATAAAGCGTGCCATTGCGCCGGCTCGCCATGATGTAGACCGCAAACGAATTCTCTATCGCCACGCCTATCCCACCACACTTGTCATTCCCGCGAAAGCGGGAATCCAGACCAAGCCACAAGCGACGTGCTATCCCAAGTCTGGATTCCCGCGTTCGCGGGAATGACATGGTTGATTTCTCAGTGGATCAGTATCGTGTCGCGCTTCCCCAATGGCCAGCCAACCACCATTCACACCGCCGCTAACGCCGCTTCGCGCAACGCGCTGATGTGGATGAAGATCGAGGCGCGATCGATGTGCGGGTGATTATCCGGCGCCAGATCGAGCGCCGTCTGCGAAATCTTGGCGAACAGCGCATCAAGCGTCGGCGCGCTGAAACTCGCCGGTATTTGCTCGCAATGCCCGCTCCACAGCGAATCTTCGGCGTTCCAGACCGCGGCGACGGAGAAGATAAAGGGTCGCAATTAAGCCAACTAATTTCTCCTCCGAAACCGCTCGATGCGTCGTCGTAACACGCTTGGCGCGGCGATGCCCGAGCCGTGCTCGCCGTAAAGGCCAAGCCCGCTTCGCGGGTTGTTCGCCATAGGGCGTTCGGAAGAACGCCCGTCTCTCGACGGGCTATATGCTCGCGAGCCTTGACCGCTCCCCTCGCCCCGGGCCGTTATCCGCCATGGTCTTTGCTGCATCGGCGCGGCGCAGTCATCGCGAAGCGACCGAAACGAAGTGAAGGAGCGGCGCAGCCGCTTGACGGCGACAGGACGATGTGGCCCGTCACCTAGAGACGAAGTATCAGACGATTCGAAGCGGCAAGTTCCGATAGACTTCTAAGGCGTGACCAGATTTCGTTGCTCCCGAGTTACGCGAAGCACAAAGGCCTTAGAAGTACCGTTATAGTGTCGCCCGTGATAACCTGCTCGCAACGAACGAGAAAGCGCCCGAAATGAACGGCTTTTACACCGGATATTTTGCTGGGAAAGCAGGCAACGGAATGGGTATGTTTGTCATAAAGGACGGAATAATAACTGGATCAGACTTTCTTGGCGTATTGTTCGATGGATCGTACGAAATTAATACATCGGCCAGTATGATTACCGGAGTTGTCAAAGTGCGCGTTCCCCCTAACGCTTCTCTGATTAATGGGATAACCGCTGGCGATGAGGGACTAACATATGAAACGCCTATCAATTTTCCTATAAATTTTACCGAGCTGCCATATATTACTTTGCAATCACCCTTTGGCGCAACCAATGTGAAGTTAGTGAAAATTCGAGGATTTGAATAGTTATGCTCAATCCCGCACCTTCCTTCACCGACTTTCAATTAAGGGATTTGATCACTATCGCAATTTTGATCGTTCAGTGCGTTGCTATATATTATGGCCCAATCCGTGCGGTGCGCGTTGCTCGCGACGCCGACAACAGAGCAAATCGCCTGAGGGAAAAAGGCGAGATATTCGCGGCCTTAATGAAGACTCGGCAATTTCGCCTCGATAGAGACCACGTTACGGCACTCAATCTTGTTCAAGTTCACTTTCATGATGATCAGAAAATATTGGCTGCATATAAAGCATATATTCGCCTGATGAAGCCGGAACACAACGACTTAGTATCGGACCGAAACGACGCGTTTCTCGATCTTCTTTACTCGATCGCGAAATCACTCGAATATACAGAGGACAAAAAGGACGTTGCCGATTTGGGATACTCGCCTCAGGGGTGGA
>JAYUFK010000397.1:0-2832 GCA_043739325.1 Methylocapsa sp.
TTCATTGTTGCTTCAGTATTAGTTCTGTCGGCATTCTTGCGTCGAAGCCGTGCCACTTAGCGATCAAAAACCGTGCCAATTACCGATCAAGGCCACACAGATCGTCCCCGCCGACGCCGGCCTCTCAAAAACCTTCCTTTTTGAGAGAGACCGGCCGCAATGGGCGGAGAGCGGACCTTTTCTGCAGCTGCTTTGCGCGCGTTACATACTGCTGACCCCGCTGCGCGGCCCGAATTCATTTACGTCCCGTTACCGCAACCGGGCCTCATCCGGGTCCTTGAACCGTTGTTGAATATCAAGCGCTCCCCACATCTCAACTAGAACGCGCGGCAGTTTTCAATGCCCTTGCGTCGATTAAACTGATGTGATCAATTCTGTTTGCGCGATCTTGCCATCTAGTGGATGGGCGGAGTGGAGGAACGAATGATTGACGCGACGGACCTCATCGTTGGCGCGATGGCGTCGGGAGCCGCGGCCGGCCTTAAGGTTGCTGCGAAGGACACGATTAAGGTGGCATATGCCAAGCTCCGAAAGCTGATCACCAAGAACGAGCATATCGAGTCTACGGTGCGCCGCCTGGAAGCGAAACCGAGTGACGCCGACGCCAAGGCGGCCTTGCACAAGCAGGTTGCGGAACTTGGACTTGAAAAGCGGTCACCCGCGAGGAAGGCGGCGACCGATGTGATCAGGTCTGTCCAAGATCATGCACCGGAGGCCGGGGTCGAAGCTGCCGTCGATCTCGATGACCTGATCACTAAATTCATCAAGCTGTCGGACATCAGCTCTACTGGCGCAACTGCAGTTCGCGTCCGCAGAGCCAAGGTCGAGGAAGGGATCACTATTAGGAAGGTGAGAGCCGGTGGCGCGGTCAGCGAGTCCGTAAAAAAAACTGACTGAGCGCCTTCTTCCTCTGATCGCTCTGCATGATAGTTCGGTTGGTGGCAATATCATTATCCAGCCGATCATCGAGCGGCTCGTGCTTGAGGAACAGGCCGCGAAGCGGAAAAAATGGGGGCATCTAGGGCAGTTCCGGCTGCCGACCAGCTATACCCCGCGAGCCTTCGCGGAAATGATCGCCGTTGGCTTGGTAGAGACCTTCAAGGGCAGGGAACCGGTCGAGTTCGTCAATCTCATCGATGTCACTCAGGCCCACGGGCTGACATTATACCGGCTCTCGAGCCACTACATAGAACTGACGGACAACATCGGAAACCGCACTCAGAGGATGATTAGGGAGATGCTCGAGCCAGGGTTCGATGCAGCCGAGGCAAAAGCAAGGCACAGCGCGGAAGTCGCCGCGGTGCTCGGAGATTTTCAGATCTCCGGCTTGGTTGAACTCGGTCAACCGTTCAATTGTCTCCGCCTACGGTGTGATCCGCGCAGCAAGACCGCCTCGATCGAACCGTTCTCGGCGAGATCAACGCGACCTCAGGACTATCCGGAACGCCTAGCGACTACGAGCGAGTTGTTGGAATACGTGGCGGCGATCCTTAACAGCGGTCCTATTGCGGATCTCGGCGATCCTTTTTCGGTTTTGACATATCCGTGGATCAAGTTCATCGCGAGATTTTTGGACAAGCGAGGCATCGATCTTGGGCGCATTCAGGTAAACAATGCCGATCCTGAGGAATGGAATTTCATCAACACGGAATTCGACTACGAGATCGAAGGCAACAAGTGAGCCGGCCGATGAGTTCGGTGCATAATTATTGCAAACTCCCGCGCTTGCCGCGCTGCCCATCGACCCGCTTCAAATTTCGCGGCCTGTCAGCCTTCGGGGCGCAGAAATTCGCGAAAGCTGGGCGTCTGGCCGACGAAATCACGCCGTTCGTCGAGTTTTCGTACAGTCTGATTGATTCTTGTCTGCTTCGGGTCGATTCCGGGCGTTCGTCATCCCGTGCTCGCCGCGCGTACATTTCTCAGAACTCGACCGTTTTTAAAATACGCAACCTCTTCGTATTTCTCTCAGAAGCAATTTCGAGAGAGCCTTTTGGGATGCCCCAGAATCCTTCGTTTTTGAGAGGCTGGCGTTCATCGAATTTAGTTGCAACCCCTACCCGCCCATCTCCGCGACAATCGCCTGCGCCGCCGCCGGCGGGTCGGGCGCGGCGGTGATCGGTCGGCCGACAACCAGATAATCCGCCCCATCCGCAATCGCCTGTCCCGGCGTCGCCACGCGCTTCTGGTCGCCGACCTCGCCGCCGGCCGGGCGGATGCCGGGGCAGACCAGCGTTAGCCGACGCCCCTCCGCCCGCAACCCCGCCACTTCCGCCGCGCTCGCCACCAATCCGGCCAGCCCGATCGCCTCCGCCTGCGCGGCGCGGCGCGACACCAGCGCGCGCGCCCCGAGGGCGTAACCCGCTTCCGCCAAGTCCGCGTCGTCGGCCGAGGTCAGCACGGAGACGCCGAGCACGCGCAGGCCCGAGCCGCCCGCGCCGGCGAGCGCGGCGCGCATCGTCTGGGGATAGGCGTGCACGGTGAGGAAGGTCGCCCCCAGCCGCGCGATCTGGGCGCAAGCACGCTCCACCGTATGGGGAATGTCGTGCAGTTTCAGGTCGATGAACACTTGGCCGCCCTCGCCAATCAGGCTTTGCGCCAGCGCCAGCCCGCCGCCACCGTAAATCAGCTCCATGCCGATCTTGTAGAACGTCACGCTGTCGCCGAGCCGCGCGACCAGCGCCCGCGCGTCCTCGACCGTGGGGACGTCGAGCGCGACGATCAAACGATCACGCGCGTTCATGGTCGGTTGTCCGGCAAGTTGAGCCGCTCCGCCGCTTCGCGCAAAAATTCCTTCATGCGGTCGCCGTGGCGGTTGATGAGCGTCTCGGTCGC
>JAYUFK010000398.1:0-20897 GCA_043739325.1 Methylocapsa sp.
TCCGCGGCTTCCACTCGGCTTCGCTGCGCCTACGCGACGAAGGCGCGACGGTGGAGCTGCTTAAATTCATGGGCTACGAGCAAATAGCTGCCGAAGAGGGCGTCAAGCGCTTGGCCATCAAGGGCGGCAACGGCGCCGATTTCATCGATGTCGAAACGCTGCCCAACATCGCCCATGCGCGGCAGGGCGCCGGCTCGGTGCACCACATCGCTTTTTCCGTCGAGAACCGCGAAAAGCAGCTCGAAGTCCGCAAGGCGCTGCTGGATACCGGCACTATGGTGACGCCGGTGATCGACCGCGACTACTTCTGGGCGATCTATTTCCGGACCCCTGGCGGCGTGCTGTTCGAGATCGCCACCAACGAACCCGGCTTCAATCGCGACGAGGACACGGCGCATCTGGGCGAAGCGCTGAAATTGCCCAAGCAGCACGAACATTTGCGCGCGCGTCTTGAGAAGTCGCTGGCGCCGGTCGCGGACTGAGCGAGCGAGCTGTTGCGATAGCTTCTCGTTGAGTAACCGTCGCGCCTCGGTGTTGGGCGCGCCGAAGAAGCGCGTGTCTAGACGCGGAGGGTTTCTGGAGACTGCAATCCTCAGGCGGCGTAGCCCTAACTTTCGCTCCCCCCAAACAACCCTCCCAGCAATCCGCCCACAGCGCCGATCGTCGCGCCGGTCGCGAGCGTGCCGGCGGTGGAATTGGCGCCGCTATCGCCGCCGCGCCGCGGCATGTAGCGGCCGATTTCTTCGGCGAGATTGATGATCGGCATGCTTTGCAGCCAGATGTGGCCGGGGCCGGTGAGGGTCGCGAGAAACAGGCTTTCGCCGCCGAACAGGATGTTCTTAAAACCCTGGATCATCTGGATGTCGAAGCCAACTGACGGTTCGAACACGCCGACGTGACCGGCGTGGACGAGCAGGCGCTCGCCCGGCGCTAGATCGCGCTCGACGAGTTCGCCCGAGAGATCGAGCCAGACAACGCCGGGTCCGGTGACCTTCTGCAGGATGAAACCGTCGCCGCCAAAGAAGCCCGCGCCCATCTTCTTTTGCCACGCCAGTTCCAGCGTGACGGATTTCTGCGCGACGAGAAATGTTTCTTTGCGGCAAACCAGCGATTGACCCGGCTGCAATTGCGCCGCGACTATCGTGCCGGGAAAGCGCGGCGCGAACGCGACGTGGCCGGCGCCCTGCGCGGTGAAGTCGGTGATGAAGAACGAACCGCCTGCGAATGAACGCTTCAGTCCGGCAAAAAAGCCGCCGCCTGTATGAGTGTCCATTTTGACCTTGTCGTTCATCCACGCCATCGTGTTGGTCTGGCTGTAGACGGTTTCGCCCGGCGTCAGATCGATCGCCACCGTCTGCATGATCGTGCCGTTGATCGCGTACTGCATGTTTCGCCCCCCAAACGACGCGCGAGTCGCGCAGCCCATTATGTGGAAAAGCGTGGGCTCTGGCGATACGCGCAGCGATCGATTAAGATAGGCGGATGATCACAATCCTTCGATTTTCCCGCAAGTTCTCGTGGATCTGCGCCGCGGCGTGGGCAATCAGCGCTGCGTCCGCGCATGGCGCGTTCGCCGCGGCGACCGCCGCAAACGAGCGCCCCTGCATGACCCTGACGCAAAAGGCGGCCGCGCTCCGCGCGCAGGATATTTATCAGGCCAACGCCCTGCTGATTTCGGCGGCGCGCGCCGGCTGCAACGATCTGGCTAAGCACATGTTCGATCTTGGCGCGGTCATCGAGGGGCGCGACCGCTTTGGCGCGACGGCGCTGTCGCGCGCCGCCGAAGCGGGGCAGGACGCGATGGTGACATTCCTGCTCGACGAAAAGGCCGACATCAACGTGCGCGCCGTGTCGGGCTCGACGCCGCTGTTTCTGGCGGCTGAGAATGGGCGCAATTCAACCGTTGAGTTGCTGCTGGCGCATAAGGCCGATCCGAATCTTCCCGGCCGCGGCGGCCTGCGTCCGCTTGCCGCCGCCGCGTTCAACGGCGGGACCAGGATGGTCGAAGCGCTCCTCGCCGCAAACGCCGACGCCAACGCCGTCGACGACAGCGGCAAGGCGGCGATCCTCTATGCCGCCGCGAAAGGCTATGGCGATGTCGTGCGCCGGCTTGCTGAAGCGGGCGTCGATCTCAATCGCAAATACGATCATGGGCTGACTGTGCTGATGTGGACCGCCGGCTATGCCGACGAAGCCGGCGTCGAAGACATCAAGGATGTGCTGGGATTTCTGCTCGACCAACATGTCGCGCTGAATGAGAGGGAGGACCGCGGATTAAGCGCGCTCGCCATCGCGCGCGCCCTCAAACACGAGGAAATCGCCGGTATGCTGGCGGCCCATGGCGCGATGGACAAAGCCGCTTTGCTCGCGCCTCAGAGCCCGGCCAAATAGGCCGCCATCGCCTTCAACTGATCTTCGCTCGCTGCATTCATCAGGTCGGTCATGCCCGGATTGTTGCCGCGCGTCTTGTTGCGAAAATCCAGCATCGTCTTGATGAGATAGTCGTGCTGCTGGCCGCCGGTGCGCGGCACTGAGGCGTCGCCCTGGTAATGGTCGAGGTGGCAGCTCGTGCAGACGATCTCCGCGTCGATCTGCCTGGCGATCTTTGTGTCGGCCGCGCTGGAGGGAGGCTGTTTCAGGCTGGGCCACGGCTTGGCGGCGAAATATTCGGCCAGCGGCAGCAGGTCTTCTTTCGACAGCGATTCAGCGACCGGCGACATGCGCTCGTCCTTGCGCGCGCCCTTCTGGAAGTCGCGCAATTGCAGATAGAGATAGCCGGCGTTCTGACCCCAGATGCCGGGAATAACGCTCTCGATTGGCGTCCCGCTTTCGCCATGACAGGCCGTGCAGAGCTGGGCCTTCTCCTCGATCGACTGGGCATATGCGGCGGGGCAGGCGAGCAACAGCAGGGCGGCGGCGATTGGGCGAAGCATTGAAAGTTCCATAAAAAAAACCCTTCCCCCCGCACGCGCGAGGGGAAGGGGCCGGATTAAATTCAGTTTATTGCACAGTGAAGGCGATGATGCTGTTGCCGCGCTTGGAGTTGATCTGGACGTTGCCGCCTGCACCAACCACGACGTATTCCTGCCCGCCGACCGAATAGGCCGAAGGAGGCGCATTGACGCCGGCGCCGGCCTGGAAGTCCCAGAGCATCTTGCCATTGGACGAATCCAGGGCCTCGAACCGGCCATTGGCTTCGCCCGTAAACAACAGACCGCCGGCCGTCGCCAGCGAACCGCCGATCATTGGCTCGGGCGTCTTCACCTGCCAGGCGATCTTGCCGGTGTTGTAATCGACCGCGGTGACGTTGCCGCCGACCGCCTCGCCGGGTATCCCCTTGAATGCGCCGCCCAGCCACAGTTTGCCGCCCGGATACGGGCTCGTTTCAACCTGATAGGTCATCGGCTGATGCAGGTTGATCGCGTAGGAATAGCCGAGCCGCGGGTCGGTGGCGATCGGCGACCATTCGACGCCGCCGTTGGCGCCCGGCAACATGCGCGCGCCTTCCTTGGTCGGCAGCGTCCACATGTTTTCCTGCGGCACCATCGCGTCGGAGAAGCGGATCAGGCTGCAATCCTTGCGATCATGCACGTAGACATGGCCGGTCTTGCCAGCGTGCAGGACGGCGGGAATGACCTTGCCGTTCTTGTCCTTCGCGTCGACCAGCACTGTCGGGCTGACCGAGTCGAGATCCCATACGTCATGGGCGATATACTGGAAGTGGCAGACGTATTTGCCGGTGTCGAGGTCGAGCGAGACCAGCGAGTCGGTGTAGAGATTGTCGCCGGGGCGGATCGCGCCGTCGAGATCGGGCGAGGGGTTGCCGACGACGAAGTAAATGCGGTTGGCCTTGAGATCGACCGACGGGTTCTGCCAGACGCCGCCGCCCAAGGTCTTGTAGGGGTCGCCGTTCTTGGCGTAGGCGGCCTTTTCCGCGTCGATGTCGCGATGCATGTCTCGCCCGGTCGCGTCCTTGGTCGCCCAGACGCCGGAGGAGTTTTCAGGAACCGTGTCGAACGTCCAGATCAGCTTACCGTCCTTGGCGTCATAGGCCTTGACGAAACCGCGGATGCCGTATTCGCCGCCGTTCGTGCCGATCAGGATTTTGCCTTTGACGGCGGTGGGCGCCATGGTTTCGCTGTAACCGGCTTCGGGATCGGCGATCTGCTGGCTCCAGACGACGGCGCCGGTCTTGGCGTCGAGCGCCGTCATCTTCGCATCGAGCGTCGCGACATAGACCTTGTCGTCATAGACCGCGACGCCGCGATTGTTGGGGCCGCAGCAATAGGTCGTGACCGGGCCCAGTTTGGGCTTGTAATGCCAGATTTCCGCGCCAGTCTTGGCGTCGAGCGCGTAGACGTGGCTGAACGAGGTCGTCACGAACATCACGCCGTTGACGACGATCGGCGAGGTCTCGAGCGATTCCTTGACTTCGGTCTGGAAGATCCACGCGGGATGCAGATGTCCGACGTTGCCCTTGTTGATCTTGGCGCCCGGATAGAAGCGGGTCTGATCGTAGTTGCCATTGGTGTGCAGGAAATTCGCCGAGTCTTTCGCGGCGCCGTCGAGCATAACCTGTGACACCGGCGTCACCGCCGCCGTCTTCGCCATGGCCATCGAGGCCGCGTTCTTTACTTCTTCGGCGCTGGCCGCGCCAACGAGGCCGAACGATCCGATTAACGCGGCTCCCAGCAATAATCCATGCTTCATCTGCTTAGACATTGGACTTCCCTCCCATTTATGCAGTTACCTTGCATAGATTCCAGGCTGGTGTCACGCAACATTGTGCCGCGATTTTTCCCGCGATGCGGCGCCGTACCGCGCCGTCCGGGGGTTGGGCTCACCCCGCCGCCTCCACCGCCGCGATCGCCGTCATATTGACAATCCCCCGCGCCGTAACCGACGGCGTCAGGATATGCGCGGGCTTGGCGGGGCCGATCAGGATCGGGCCGACGGGCAGGGCGCCGGCGATGACGCGGGTAAGTTGCAGCGCCGTATTGCCGGCATCGAGATTGGGAAAGATCAACACGTTGGCCTCGCCGTTGAGGCGCGAATTGGTCACGACACGCGCGCGGGCGATAGGCAGCAAGGCCGAGTCGGCCTGCATTTCGCCGTCGGCTTCGAGATCGGGCGCGCGCTCGCGGATGAGTTCCAATGCTCGCCGCATTTTCAGCGCCGAGGGCGTGTCAGCCGAGCCGAAATCCGAGTGGCTGATGAGCGCGATCTTCGGTGTGATGCCAAAACGCCGGACGTGCTGAGCGCAGGCAATCGCCATTTCGGCGATCTCGTCGGCGTTGGGATCGTAGCGCACATGGGTGTCGGCGAGAAAGAACGCGCCGGTCGAGGCGATTACCAACGATAAGGCGGCGAAGTCATGCGCGCCCGGCGCGAGGCCGATGATGTCCTTGATGTGTTTGAGCCGCGACTGGAAACGCCCGTCGAGGCCGCAGATCAGCGCATCCGCATCGCCGCGATGCACGGCGAGCGCGCCGATGACTGTGGTGCTCGTGCGCACGACAGTGCGGGCGGCGGCCGGAGTGACGCCCTTGCGCCCGGCGACTTCGAGATAGGTCGAGACATAATCGCGGTAGCGCGGATCGTCCTCGGGATCGACGATCTCGAAATCGCGTCCCGCGACCATCGTCAGTCCAAAGCGCTTGATGCGCTCCTTGATGACATTGGGACGCCCGATCAGGATCGGCCGCGCGATGCCTTCCTCCAGCACGACCTGCGTTGCGCGCAGCACGCGCTCGTCCTCGCCCTCGGAATAGATGACGCGCTTCATCGATTCCTTCGCCTTGGCGAAGATCGGCTTCATGATGAAGCCGGACTTGAAGACGAACCGGCTGAGCTGATCGCCATAGGCGGTAAAATCGGCAATCGGGCGGCGAGCGACGCCGCTATCCATCGCAGCCTTCGCGACGGCGGGCGCGATGCGCAACATCAGGCGCGGATCGAACGGGCTCGGGATCAACGACGAGCGCCCGAATGGCGCCGCCTCGCCGCCATAGGCGCGCGCGACGACTTCGCTTGGCGTTTCGCGCGCCAATGCGGCGATGGCTTTGACCGCGGCGACTTTCATCGCCTCGTCGATCGTCGTCGCGCCGACATCGAGCGCGCCGCGAAAAATGTAGGGAAAGCACAGGACATTGTTGACCTGGTTGGGATAGTCGGAGCGTCCGGTGCAGATCATCGCGTCGGGCCGTTCCGCGATCGCCAGTTCCGGCATGATCTCCGGCGTCGGATTGGCCAGCGCGAGGATCAGCGGATCGCGCGCCATGCGCTTGAGCAGTTCGGGTTTCAGAACGCCGGCAGCGGACAGGCCGAGGAAAATATCGGCGCCGTCGATGACTTCGGCGAGGCTGCGCGCTGCCGTTTGTTGCGCATAGACCGCCTTCCAGCGATCCATCAATTTCTCGCGGCCGACATAGACGACGCCTTCGAGATCGGTGACGAAAATGTTTTCGCGACGCGCGCCGAGCGAGACGAGAAGGTTGAGCGAGGCGAGCGCCGCGGCGCCGGCGCCCGACGCGACGATCTTCACGTCCGCGATTTTCTTGCCCGTCAGCTCCAACGCGTTCGTCACCGCGGCGCAGACGATGATCGCGGTGCCGTGCTGATCGTCGTGGAACACGGGAATGCCCATGCGGGCCTTCGCCTTTTCCTCGACCTCGAAGCACTCCGGACCCTTGATGTCCTCCAGATTGATGCCGCCGAACGTCGGCTCGAGCGCGACGATGATGTCGACGAGCTTGTCGACATCGTTTTGCGCGACCTCGATGTCGAACACATCGATGCCGGCGAATTTCTTGAACAGAACCGCCTTGCCTTCCATCACCGGCTTGGACGCGAGCGGGCCGATGGCGCCAAGACCAAGCACCGCCGTGCCGTTGGTCAGCACAGCGACAAGATTCTGGCGGATCGTCAGCGTCGCCGCTTCGTCGGGATTGGCGGCGATGGCTTCGCAGGCGAAGGCGACGCCGGGCGAATAGGCGAGCGCGAGATCGCGCTGATTGCCCAGCGGCTTGGTGGCGACCACTTCCAGCTTGCCGGGGCGCGGCTCGCGATGAAAATGCAGCGCATCGGACTTGAGGTCGGCTGAATGATCGCGGGCCATAAAAGATTCCTGCTGCGGTTTTTGTCGCTATGTGGACGAAACCAATGGGCCCCCGCAAGCGGAAGTTCAACGGAGACGACATATCCGCGCAGGTTCACACTTGTGACCGGCAGATGAACACGCGGTTCAATCGCAGTTCACATTGGTTCTGACAGGCTTCCTGTGCGTCGCCCCGTACGCATACCGTTTCTAGGAGCAGAAATGAAACATTTCACAATAGCCGCGCTCGCCCTCTGCCTCGGTCTTTCCGCCGCGCTCGCCCAGACGACGACGCCTGTGCCGGATCCAATTCCCACCCCCGCGACTTCCCCGCCTCATACCACCGGCGGCGCGAGCGCGCAGCCAAACGGAAAAGAAGCGCATCTGCAATGCCGCAATGAAGCCATCGCCAAGGGCCTGAAGGGACCGGCGCGCAAGGCCGACGTCCAGGGTTGCTTCGCCAAGGCGCGGCCCGATCTGGCCGCCGCGCAGCAATGCCGCGAGCAAGCCAAAGCCGAGGGCCTCGCCGACAAGGAACTCAGGGCCTTCGTCAAGCAGTGCAAGACCGGCGCGCCGCAATAGATCATCGCCCGCCGCGTGGCCGAACATCGCTTTGGCGGCCTCCAAGCCGTTGGCGCCGACGACCACGATCGCAACCGGACGCGACCGCTTGCGGCCGAGCCGGCTCAATTCGTCGTAATGGAAACTGCGGTTGTGCAGTTTGGCCAGCGCGGTGCTAGGCTAGGGGCGGTAGAGCTATCTGTCAGAACAGAACTTACGGGGCGAAAGTGTCAGATACGGCGGGCGCTTGAATCGCGTCGGGCCGTTCAGTCATAGTCGCTCCCGAGACTCTGGAGTGCGCATGAAACTTTCAACAATCCTCACGACCGCGCTCTGCATCGGGCTCGTTTCGGCTGCCTCGGCTGAAGCGTCCGGGCTGCGCGATCTGTGCGCCGCCAATGCCCGCGAGGCAGGCTTGCAGGGAAGCGCGGCGCATCGCTTCGAGCGGCGCTGCGTCACATCGCAACCGGCTGCAATCGTCTTCTCCGATCCCTTGTGCAGGAAGGTGGCCGAGCAGACGGCGGTCTCGCACGCCGCTTCGACCCGGCTTGAAAATCTTCTCCCAGCGCAGCGCCAGGCGGGCGAGGATTGCCGCATCGAGCAGACGATGTTCGACGTCAACGACGCAATGCTGGCGCTGATCGACGTAAGCCCAAGCCACTGCGGTCACACGCCGGGAGGCATCGAGTTGATGCGCGCCAGTCAGCGAGCGATGAAACGGATCGGCTGCTAATCGAGATCGCTTACTTTGGCCCGCCGAGAAAGGCCTGCCACTGCTCGTGCGTGCCGTAGAACGCATTGCGGTCGACCTTGCCCTCGATGCCCGGCACAAAGCCATCGGACTGATACTGCCAGAAATGCCACTTGCGCGAGCCGTAGCGCACGGCGGGGTGGTGCTTGGTCGAGCGCACCCAGATCGGATATTCGGAGAACGCTCCCTCCGACAGGATCGCTTCATAAAAATCGACGCTGGTGTAGATGACCGGGCGCCGGCCGTAATGGCGCTCCATTTCCTCCAGCATCACCTTCATGTCGGCGGTTGCGGAGTCGCGATCGAGGTGGCGGTGGCAGGTCGAGGAAGTCGGCGTCGCCTCGACATCGAGAACCGGCGGCAGCGCGTCGTCCTCAACCGGAACGTTCTGCTCGAACCACGAAACTTCCTCGATCGGCGGGCGGCACCAGTAGACAAAATGGTAGGCCCCATGCGGCACGCCGGCGAGTTTGGCCCCGGCCCAATTGGCGGCAAAGCGCTCGTCGGCATGGTCGCCGCCTTCGGTCGCCTTGATCCAGACGAATTTCACGCCGCTATTGGCGACCGCGCCCCAGTCGATCTGGCCCTGATATTTCGAGACGTCGATGCCATGGATAGGATAGTCGCGCGGGTGCGGATAGTTCTCGTCCATGTCATAAACGCCGCCGCAGCCGGCAAGCAGCGCCGCGAGCGCGAAGCCGGCGAAAAGGCGAGAGAGGACTGGCGGAAAAACGCGCATGAACAGACCGGCTTGAAGCGACAAATTTAGCGCAATTTAAAGCGTTGGAGGTAACGATCCGTTAAATTGCCTGGAATTTTTGTCCATTTGGAAAGGCCCGGATTTGAGACTGCTTACCCTCGGTTTTATCTTTGCAACTTCATTAGGCGCGGCGCATGCCGCCGAATGCGGGCCGGATAAGCTCGGCACAACGCGTACCATGGGACTGGGAACGCAGGGCGGCCTGGAGGTTGGCGAGAAAACCTATCCCAGAACCCTGGCGCTGGCGGATCATGAAGTTATCCTCACCTTCGACGATGGGCCGACGGCCGGCACAACGCCTGAAATTCTCGACGCTCTGGCGCGGCAATGCGTGCGCGCGACGTTCTTTCTGATCGGCCGCAACGCCGAGGCGCTGCCGCAGCTTGCCCAACGCGAGGCGCGCGAAGGCCATACGATCGCCCATCACACCTATTCCCACCCGGGATCGACGCTCCGCTATATGGACGACGCGGCGGCGCGGGCAGACATCCTACGCGGGATGGCGGCAGACGAAAAGGCGGTTTACGGCTCGGGCGCCGAAATGAGCGACCCCGCGACGCCGCATCCGCATACCCCCTTCTTCCGCTTTCCCGGCTTTGCCGACACGAAGGAGCTGAATACCTGGCTCGGCGCCGCCAATATCGGAATTTTCGGCGCTGACCTTTGGGCGTCCGACTGGATCAGGATGACGCCGCGGGAAGAACTGGCGCTGACGCTGGCGCGGCTGGAGAAAACCGGCCGCGGCATCATTCTCTTCCATGACACGCATCAATGGACGGCCGACATGCTGCCGGATTTCTTGCGCGAACTGAAGTTGCGGGGATACCGCGTCGTTCACATGGTCCCGGCTTCCGGCGCGAGCCCGACGCGCGACGCGCCGCCCGGATGGACATCCGAGACGGAACGCGTCATCGGCCGCCTGAAGCCGCGTCTCAGCGCTAGAGCGGTCCCGGCGCTGTAAAGCGCTCGGGCGTCGTTGTTTTATGGTGCGGCCAAGAGGACTCGAACCTCCACCCCGGTTAAAGGACTAGCACCTCAAGCTAGCGCGTCTACCAATTCCGCCATGGCCGCAGAAGATCGCGCGAATAAGTCCGACGCGGGCAGGGGCGTCGTCTAACAAATCGCTCTTGATATGACAAGGCTGGTCAAGCCCCGGCTCAAGGCCTTGTTTACCTTGATTGCCAATCCCGCGGATCGGGCGGCGAAATAGGCGATAAAAGCCCGGCAAAAGCCATTGCTTGCCGCGCTTTAACGGGTTTCGACGCTTCGCCGTAACGGGCGCGTAATCATTGAATGGCAGGTTGGCGGCGTTATTACCGTGGACAGCCAGAATATGATGCTGAACCTCAAATATCTTCCCGGCCGATCGTTGCGCCGCCGCCTGTCCAGCGTTTTCGGGCGGCTGGCGCGCAGCCAGCGCGGCATGGCGGCGGTCGAATTCGCCTTGGTCGCGCCGATCTTCCTCGGCATGATGCTCGGCATCCTGCAGATTTGCCTGATCTTCTTCGCCAAGGAAACGTTGGAGACCCTCACCGAATACGCGGCGCGCAACGTCCTGACCAATCAGACGCAAGCTGCCGGGTACAATGCGTCGCAATTTCAGGCGAACGTGGTCTGCCCAGCCATTCATGGGCTGTTCGATTGCACCAAGGTGATGATCGACCTGCAGCCCGCGACGCTTTCCAACATCAATACTTCCGAGCCGAATATGACGTTCGACGGTAGCGGGAATGTGAGCAACACTTGGCAATTCAATTCCGGGAGCCCCGGCGACATCATGGTGCTTCGCGTCATGTATCAGTGGCCGCTGTTCACCGGGCCGCTCGGCCTGAACCTCGCGAATCTGTCGAATGGCAATTTGCTGATCATGTCCACCGCCGTATTCAAGAATGAGTTGTGATCATGAAATTTGGACGCGCATGGCTTGGAAACTGGGCTAAGCTGTCGCGGTTGCGCCGCGCCGCAAAGGATCAAAGCGGCATTGCCGCCGTCGAATTCGCGCTGGTTGTGCCGATCGCGGTTGTCCTGCTGGTTGGCGGCATCGACTACAGCGACGCCATTTCGATGCAGCGCAAAATCACCTTGGCCGACCGCACGGTCACCGACCTAGTGACGCAATACACGACGATCAATACGTCGACCCTGGCGCTCAATCTTGCCGCCTCGGCGTCGATCATCGCGCCGTACTCGAGCGCCAACTTGGTGATGACCGTTTCGGAAGTGACAACGAACGCGGCTGGCGTTGCGACCGTGGTCTGGAGTCAATCGTACAATGGCTCGAAGCGCGCGATCGGGACGACCCTGACGCTTCCCGTAAGAACCCCTCAGCCGAACGCGACGCTGATCTTTGGCGAAGTGCAGTATTCCGACACTCCCTATGTTGGCTACGCCCTAACCGGCACGATGCTGCTGCACGATTCGAGTGTCATGAGTCCGCGGCTGGGATCGAACATCCCTTGCACCGACTGCACCTGAGAGCGGCGCCATCGCGAACCGCCCAGCCAGGCGATCACGCTGGCGCGGGGCGGCGCTTGCTCAAATCATAGCTTCTTCCGCATTGGCGGAATTGCGTCTTGGCCGGGCGTGCAAGTGCGCGACGCGCTCGTCAGGCGAGCAGACTCCCAGCATTCAGCCCCGATCGTCCAATGCTGGTTCCGGCTCGGTCTTTCGGCCGATGGGGCGTTGGGCCGAGAGCGGCGGCGCTCTTGTCAGCCGGCCATCATATGAAGGCGGTTGCGCGGGGCACAGACACGCGGACCTTATCAAGCCGACAATCCGCGAAAGCCTTTCAATGAATTCAGGGCGATGAGTGCGATTTTTCCGCGCAACCGCAAGTGCGGCAGTCCCTTTGGGATTATATAGAACATTAATTTTATGCTAAATAGGAGACATCTGCATGATCGGTAATTTGCAATTGGCGCGCCGTTCCTTTGAACGCGGATTCGGTAGGACGAGCTGTGAAGCGGATTTCGTATGACTCGAATGACACGATCAACGGTTGCGCCCAACGGGAGTTTTCCAGCCCGGCAAGCCGACACAGCAGGATGATATTGGTTCGCGGCGCCGACAATGCGAGCGCGGCGAAGCAATCCGCCGCTCAGCGCAAGTCGCGTTATGGCTTGCTTCGTTTCCGCGCTCCCAGCAGCGCGGCTTCCGCGTAGGTCCGGGCGGCGGGCGGTTCGCTTCGAAGCGACTGCTTGTCTATCCAGTTTGCCTTGCAACCGGATTTCGCCAACACAGAGCGGAGCCGCGTCGCCCCGATTGAACAGACCGCTGTCAACGCCCGGCGGCGCAAGAAAAAGCCCCGCACCGGCGCGAGGCCGAATGCGGGGCTGAGGTCTTGAGTCGGCGCGGCTGACGCCGCGTTGCTCAGTTCGTCAAATGCGAGGACCGGATGGCGAGCTGGAACAGCTTGCTCAGCGCGGCCGAGATATCAGCCCCGGGGCTGACTTCCGAATACAGTCCCATCGTGGCGCAGGCCTGCATGGCTGGCGCGACTTGCGGCAGTTTTGGCATCACGTTGGCGACCGACCATGGATCCTGGAGCGGCAGATAGGTAGTGTAGAGCACCGCGATCTTGATGCCGCGCGCCTTGATCGTGTCGCACCAGTTCTGGCCGTGGGTCGGGGTGTTGATCGCCTGCCAGAGGCGGTTGTAGCCGGTAGCCGCCTGATTCTCGTCTTCCATGCCGTCGCTGACAAGGAACAGGATTTCCTGCGGCTTGTCGCCGGCGACATTGGTGCCGTTGCCGGGATTTGGCATCAGCGTATTGACCGTGCTGAACGCGTTATCGAAATCCGTCTTGGCGTCGGCTGTGCCGGGCCCAAGCCCGGTGCAGGCGGCCTGCGAGTTGCAGTCGCCGTCATTGATCCACATCGTCTTAATGACATATTTCGACTTCGCGCTCGACCAGCCGCTGGCGTAGCTCGAGGTCAGCGGCATGATGTTGCTTGATGCGTCGTCGAATATATTGACCGCCATGCGGTAGACCGGCGGCGTCGCGAGGCCCGCCTGGTCCGCTTGTGCGGTGCTGATGAGCGCGCTGACCGCGGTCGGGATTTCGTCCGTGCGCAGGGCGATGGGCGGTGTGGCGGTGCGCGCCACGGTGTAATTGTCGATATGGCCGCCCTTACCGTCCGAAGGATTGGTCGAAATGTCGGCGGCTTGTGGGTTGGCCTCATGGCAGGCAAACGCGCAGCCGCCCGTCGTCTGATTGATCGTCAGCGCCGTCATCTGAGCGATGCCCGCCGTCGTCGAGGGCAGCAACATCGAACCCGAAGCGTCGAGCAGCAGATAAAAGTCGAGATTGGGCGCCACCGAGGCGCTGGCCGTGGCGCTGCCTGCGACGGTGATCGTTGGCGCGCCAAGAACGCCGGCAAAAATGTTCGTCGATTGCTCCGTGTAGGAGACGGTGACGTTGCGAATGCTGGCGTTGCCGTTGGGGTGCGTGTAGGAAACGAGCACATTCGCCGGGTCATAGACGAGGCTCGGCATGCCGACCATCAGCGCCGTGAACATGTTCTTCGCTGCGGTTTGCGCGGCGGAATCCGATTGCGCCATCATCGCCGGCGTCACGGCCGCGAGGGCGGCGGAGTCGGCGGCGGCGTTGAGCTTGGTGTGGACGCGGGCGGCGACGCTGTAGTCGATCGTCATGCCGGTGACGAAGATGATCGGCACCGCCATGAAGCCAAACATGATCGCGACATTGCCGCGCTTGTTCTTGATGAAGCTCTTCACTGACTGGATCATACGCACACCCTTGCAATTTTCCGGCGCATCCAATCGGCGCGCTTAATTCCATAGGCGCGTCGCAATAACGCGCTTATCTCGTTGAACATTGCCGCAGGTCGATTAATGGATTGAGAAACGCTCTCGCGAAAAGCCGTTAACGCCGAGCTTCGGAGCGCAAAATTATCGCAAGGTTAGCGAAAAGTGTCGCGGCTCCGGCGGGTAAGGTTACTGTTGCCGAGCGCCGAAGAGCCGGGCGCGCCTGAAAAGCTGACCACGAAGCTGAAGCGCGTGCGCCAGGCCGATCGCATTCATCAGCGAGCGCGGCTCGACGCCATAGACCGCGAAACCAAGTTTTTCGTAAAGCGCCATAATTGCTGTATGCAGTCGGGCGTCGCAATCTGAAAAAGGCCCTCCATGATCAACTGGGCGCAAGCCGCGCCGGCCGTTATGGCGTCGTTTCTTGGCTCCTTCGTCGAAGTGGTCGAGGCGTTCACGCTGATCCTGGCGGCGGCGAGCGTGCGCGGCTGGCGCCCGGCGCTGCTTGGGACCGCGGCGGGGCTTGGCGTCCTCATCGTCCTTGTTGTCGCGCTCGGGCCGTTGTTCACCGCGATTCCGATCCATCTGCTGCAGATATTTGTGGGAATCCTGCTGCTGCTGTTCGGGATGCGCTGGCTGCGAAAGGCGATCCTGCGCGGCGCGCGTTACATCGCGTTGCACGACGAGGACAAAGCCTTCTTCGAGGAAGCGAATCTTTTACGCAGCGAGGCCGCCGCCCACGCCCGCAGCGCCGATTTTATCGCCGGCCTCGCGGCGTTCAAGGGCGTCGTGCTCGAAGGCGTCGAGGTCGTCTTCATCGTGATCGCGGTGGGCGCTGGCAATGGTCTGCTGATCCCGGCGAGCCTGGGCGCGCTCGCCGCGTGCGTCCTCGTCTTCCTCATCGGGCTTGTCGTGCACAAGCCGCTGGCGAGCGTGCCGGAAAATGCGCTGAAGCTGATCGTCGGCATCATGCTTTCATCGTTCGGAACGTTCTGGACTGGCGAGGGCCTTGGCATCGACTGGCCCGGCGCCGATCTGGCGATCCTGGCGTTCGCGTTTGGGTTTCTACTTCTGGCGCTTGGCGCCACAACCGCGTTGCGTAGCCGCGGCGATGCCTTGAGGGCGGCGCAATGAAACTGATTGGCATGATCGCGAAAGATCTGTTCGGGCTGTTCGTCGACGATGGCAGCCTCGCCATCGGGGTGCTCGTCTGCATTGGCCTGATCGCCGCCTTGCTCAAGAGCGGCGTCGCCTCGCCGGCGCTTTGCGGCTTGCTGTTGTTTGTCGGATTGGCCGCGCTGCTGATCGAGAACGTCTGGCGCACCGCGCGGAAGTAGCGCCTGAGTCGCGGCGGCTCGTGCGAGGCGCCGTCAACCTATAGAGGCGAGGGCATGACCATCAACCAGCCGGTGCGCGAGCTGATCGACACTGTCAGCGCGCCGTTCGAAAAGGCGCGGGCGATGCCGCCGAGCGTCTATACCAGCGACGAGTTTCTCAAATGCGAACTCACCGACATCTTCGCGCGCGAATGGGTCTGCGTCGGCCGCGCCAGCGCGCTGGCGAACCCAGGCGACTACGTCACGTATGAAGTGGCGGGACAGCCGATCGTGGTCATCCGCGACAACGAGGGCGCGTTGCGCGCCATGTCGAATGTCTGCCTGCACCGCATGTCGACGCTGCTCGAAGGTTCGGGCAACAAGCGCGGCATCGTCTGCCCCTATCACGGCTGGAGCTACAATCTCGACGGCACGCTGCGCGCGGCGCCGGCGATGACGCTCAATCAGGGCTTCTGCAAGGAAGACTATCGCCTGCCGCGGATCCGCTGCGAGGAATGGCTGGGATGGGTGATGGTGACGCTCGACCAGGATGCGCCGTCGGTTGCTTCGCAGCTTGGCGAAGTGCGTGCGCTGATCGACGACCACCAGATGGAAAACTATGTCGAGACATTCCACGAGAATCATATCTGGGACACCAACTGGAAAATCCTCGCCGAAAATTTCATGGAGAGCTATCACCTGCCGGTCTGTCACGCCGGGACGATCGGCGGCCTCTCCAAGCTCAACGAAATGATCTGCCCGCCGGGCAAACGGTCGTTCAACTACCACACGATCCTGAAGGACGACACGTTGAAGATCGCGCTCGCGCATCCCGGCAACACGCGGATGCAAGGCGACCGGCGCCGCACGACATTCCTGCTGGCGGTCTACCCGAGCTTGCTGATCACGCTGACGCCGGGATATTTCTGGTATCTGGCGCTGCATCCGCATGGGCCGGGTCAAGTGCAGATTGTTTTTGGCGGCGGAATGGCGCCGGAATTCGCCACTTCGCCGGAGGCGCGGACGCATTTCGCGCAGTTGAAAACCCTGCTTGACAAGGTCAATGTCGAGGATCGCGGCTGCACGGAGAAAGTCTTCCGGGGCCTCAGCGCGCGCGCCGCCAAGCCCGGCCATCTCAGCCATCTCGAGCGCCCGAACTTCGACTTCGCGCAATATCTGTCGGAGCGCACGGGTGGGTTCGAGCGGCGTTTTGACGGGTGAAGGACGAGGGCGGCCGGCTCTCCAAGCGGGACTTTAGTCCGCCGCCACCCAGCCTGCTTTTCCCGGCGCGGCTTCGGAAAAATCTTGTCGGCGACGTCAGCGGTCGCCTATTTTTTGCGCTTGCCGCGCGTCCCGGATCGTTCCAGATTTTCACCTGTAAGCGGGGCTGCGGCGTGCCGTCGACGCTCCGCGAGGGGAGGGTGCCGCCATGAAAACTTGGTCACGAAAATTCGTATTCGCGTGCGGGTCGATGGTGTTCTTGAGCGGGGTTTCGTTTGCAGAGGAGAGGTTCGACTCGTCGCGCGTCGAACAAGGGTTCGACATATCGCCGATCCCTCGTTCCAAGCTCAGTCTGCGGGGCGACAATCCCGTGATGGTCGGGTGGGGCAGCTATTTGGTCAATGCCGTAGGCGACTGCAGCGGCTGCCACTCGTTTCCGCAATATCTTGAGAAAGGCGACAAGGCCGGCAGCAATCCGGCGGCGGGCGATCCCTATGAAGGCATACCATCGACGCAGAGCGTCAAGGGTCGCTTGGTCGCCAACTTCAACGTGTCTCATTACTTGTCCGGCGGCCAATGCTTTGGTCCGTTCATGGCGCGCAATTTGACGCCCGACGCTAATGGTCTTCCCGAGGGCCTGACTGAAGCGGAATTCGTCAAGGCGTTGCGCACCGGCGAAGATATTTATTGCGAAAAGAACCCGCTCGCGCCGATTTGCGCCCTCGGACCGCCGACCCCTGTGCTTCAAGTCATGCCCTGGCCGACCTATCACAGCATGACGGACTTCGATTTGAAATCGATCTACGCCTATCTGAGGGCGATCCCGGCGGCGAGCGCGTGCAACAGCGTCGCCAACGGTTGCCCGGGTTTCTCGGGCGACGCGGCCAAGTCAAGTCATTATGCCTTTAAGGATACTAACGATTGCCCGAATGACCCGAAGAATGGACCGCCGCCGCAGTAAGCGATAGGGAACATCCGGCTACGTGCGAAAAGCGTCTCGCGCGCAGCCGGAAGCACCTCCCCAACGCCGCGAAGAATCCAGCGCTGCTTCCGGACATTGATCCCGGAAATACGGAAGCTGCGGATCCGCATATGGCAGGATCAGCATCGCCGCATTAGGTTGATGCCATGACCCAGCGCAGCAGTCTCCAGGACTTTATCGAGCGGTATCGAAATCTCTTCATCCTGACCGGCGCCGGCTGCAGCACAAGCTCGGGCATTCCCGACTATCGCGACTTCTACGGCAGATGGAAGCGCGTGCAACCGGTGACGTTTCAGGCGTTCATGGGCGAGGAAGCGACGCGCCGGCGCTATTGGGCGCGCAGCCTCATCGGATGGCGGCGCTTTCGCCAGGCTCGGCCGAACGATACGCATCGCGCTTTGGCTCGGCTCGAGGCGATGGGCCGCAGCGAGATTCTGCTGACCCAGAACGTCGACCGGTTGCATCAGGCGGCCGGCAGCGCCCGGGTGATCGACCTGCACGGGCGGCTCGATCTGGTCCGCTGCATGGCTTGCGAGCGCAGGGCGCCGCGCGACGAGGTGCAGGACGAATTGACCCGGCTCAACGCCGACTGGATCTATCTCGACGCCGCCGACGCGCCGGACGGCGACGCCGAGCTCGAAAGCGCCGACTTTTCCTCGTTCGCAATCCCGCCCTGCCGGGCCTGCGGCGGCGTGCTCAAGCCCGACGTTGTGTTCTTCGGCGAGAGTGTTCCGCGCGAGCGGGTCGACGCGGCGGCGCGACACCTGCGACAAGCCGACGCCATGCTGATCGTCGGCTCCTCGCTGATGGTCTATTCCGGCTTCCGCTTCGTCGATATGGCGGCTTCCACCGGAAAGCCGCTGGCCGCCGTCAACCTCGGCCGAACCCGCGCCGACGCGATGTTTTCGCTGAAGGTGGAGCAACCGTGCGAGGCGGCGCTGGCGTTTCTGTTGTGAGCGTTGACGCGCTTGGCGCGTTCGCCGCTGGCTCCCCGAGCAGGGCTCGAACCTGCGACAATTCGATTAACAGTCGAATGCTCTACCAGCTGAGCTATCGGGGATCATGCCGGGCGAGCGGGCATATAACATGATTTGCCGCGATGAAAAGCGCGAATTTCGCACTTGCGCGCTTTTGCCTTGTTTGCGGGCGCGCCCTGCGCCACGATCGCCCGATGCAGGATTGGCGCAAATTCATCGAACTGCTCATTCCGGCCCAGATGGGCAAGGCGGATCGTCTTGCGGTCGAGGCCGGGGTCGCCTCGATCGATCTGATGGAGCGGGCCGGCGCGGCCGTGGCGCGCGAGGCGGCGCGGATGGCGCGCTCGGCGGGATGCGTGCTCGTCGTCTGCGGTCCGGGCAACAATGGCGGCGACGGGTTTATCGCCGCGCGGCTCTTAAAAAGCTGGGGCTACCGCGTCGAGATTGTTCTGCTCGGCGCCTTGGGCGGGCTCAAGGGCGATGCGGCGGAGGCCGCGCGGCGCTGCGGCGGAGTCGACGGCGCGATTGCCGAGGCCGACTATTCCAAGGCCGATTTGATCGTCGACGCGTTGTTTGGCGCCGGGCTCGACCGCGATATCGCCGGCGAGGCGCTGCACGCGATCAAGGCGATGAACGCCAGCGGGCGGCCGATCCTCAGCGTCGACGTGCCCTCGGGGCTCGACGGGGCGAGCGGCGCGGCGCGGCCCATCGCGGTTCACGCGAGCGCCAGCGTGACGTTTTTCCGCCTCAAGCCGGGGCATTTGCTGGAGCCGGGCAGGGCGCTTTGCGGGCGCCTCGTCCTCGCCGATATCGGCATTCCCCAAAGCGTGCTGCCGACCATCGCAGCGCAGACCTTCGTCAATCTGCCGGCGTTGTGGCGCGATCATTTTCCGACCCTGCGCGCCGACGGTCACAAATATTCGCGCGGCGCCGCGCTTGTGCTGTCGGGCAATGCGCATAGCACCGGCGCAGCCCGGCTCGCGGCGCGCGCGGCGCTGCGTGCGGGGGCCGGCCTGTCGACGCTCGCCAGCCCGCCTGAATCGGTCGCCGTCAACGCGGCGCATGTGACGGCTTTGATGGTCGCGCCGTTCGACGGCGTCGCCGGTTTCGAAAAACTGCTCGCCGATGCGAGGCGCAACGCCATCGTGCTGGGGCCGGGGGCCGGGATCGGCCCGGCGACGAAACAACTCGTTGCCGCCGCGCTGGCGCATGGCGACGCCGCGCGAACCGTCGTTCTCGACGCCGACGCGTTGACCAGCTTCGCGCTGGAGGCGGAAAACCTGGCTGGGCTGATCAAGCACGGCGGCCGCAATGTCGTCATTACCCCGCATGAGGGCGAGTTCGCGCGCCTGTTCAGCGGCGTTTCCGCGGTCGCCGCCGCGTCGGACAAGCTCGCCCGCGCCCGCGCCGCCGCCGCTTTTCTCGGCGCCACCGTCCTGCTGAAGGGGCCGGATACTGTCGTCGCGGAGCCGGGCGGGCGCGCCTCGATCGGCTGCGATGCGCCGCCGACGCTCGCCACCGCCGGCTCGGGCGATGTGCTCGCCGGCTTCATCGCGGGTCTCGCGGCGCAGGGCATGCCGGCCTTCGAAGCCGCGAGTTGCGCCGTCTGGCTGCACGGCGCCGCCGCGCGGGCGCTCGGGCGCGGGCTGATCGCCGAGGATTTGCCCGAAGCGCTGCCGGAGGTGCTGCGGGGGCTGGCGGGCACGTGAGCCGTACTCTACCCCGCGCACAAGGAGGCGATTACCGCTTATTTGCATACGGGTGATCTTCGCACTGGGGATTGGATGTTTTGTCTCTTTTTGGGCCGCTGCCGGTGGTAGGCGGGCTGCGCGGTTTGATCAACGACAACTATGCTTTCGATTGGCGTCGAAGATTCTGGATTATTATCGGCAGAACAATGATTTACGCCGAAGTATTCAACTCGGTCCCGTTGTGGGATCTGGCACGCTGTGTCGCGATCGGGACGCTTCACAGCCCGAGCACGAGGCCATATCACAACACCGGAAGATTTTAACTATAAACACCAACAAAAAGACTATATATATTTGATTTATAATGATTAATTTAGATATTTCGAACTGCCATGCGCCCCTGAAATTCCGACCTCCAATTGATTACGTGTGCGCTTTGGCGCCCAACCGACTGAAATGACAAAGGCGACGACCAAAGTGCGGCTTTCGCGGCCAGCGCCCTACCTCACCTCAAACCAGCTCAACACCCCCGCCGCCTGATGCTCCGGGATGGCCGACTCGATCGGCCATTTGCCGGGGTTGTCGGCGACGAAGGCACACTCAACTGTGTCCGTCGGTGCCATCAAAATCGTGTCCTGCCATTGGCGGTGCGGCACGGGGCTGCCGTTGCGCTTCAGCATCAACAGACTAAAGCCATGGATATGCATGGTGTGCGCCCAGGCTGTTTCATTGCGCATGGAAAGCAGACAGGTCTCGCCGCGTTTCAACGTGAAGA
>JAYUFK010000399.1:0-2809 GCA_043739325.1 Methylocapsa sp.
TACACAGTGATCGACGCCAACGCGATGCACGACGGCGTGCATATTCGCCTGATGGTGACGCGCGGCAAGAAGCGTTCGCCTTATCAGGACCCGCGCCTGACGATCGGGGCCGCGACGATCGTCATCATTCCCGAGTGGAAATTGCCGCGACCGGAAATGCTCCGCGATGGCCTGCGTCTCTTCACCGTGCATATCCGCCGCACCGGACCGGCGGAGCAGGATCAGAAACTCAACTCGCATTCAAAACTCAACTGCATCCTCGCCTGCATTCAGGCGATGGAGGCGGGCGCCGACGAAGCGCTGATGCTGGACGATCGCGGTTTTGTCGCGACCTGCAATTCGACGCATTTCTTCATCGTGCGCAAAGGCGAGGTCTGGACTTCGGCCGGCGGCTATTGCCTTGGCGGCATCACCCGCGACGCCGTATTGCGCGCCGCCCGCCGCGCCGGGCTTGTCGCGCTGGAAAAGGATTTTTCCCTGTTCGACGTCTACGGCGCTGACGAGGCTTTTGTGACGGGGACATTCGCCGGATTGACGCCAGTGGTCAGCGTCGACGGACGGCGGATCGGCGATGCGCCAGAGCCGGGACGCGCCGACGCGTCGGGACCGGTGACGCAAAAGCTGCGCGCGCTCTACAAGGCGCTCGAGGCGGAAGAGGCGCAGGGCAGGGGCGGGCGATGAACCTCCTTCGCATCGGCATGTGGTCCGGGCCGCGCAATATCTCCACCGCGATGATGCGCTCGTTTGGCGCGCGCGCCGATTGCGCGGTGAGCGACGAGCCGTTCTACGCCGCCTATCTCAGGAGAACCGGCTTCGATCATCCCATGCGCGATCAAGTCATCGCTTCGCAGCCGACCGACTGGCGCGAGGTCGCCGCCGCGATGACGGGACCAATTCCTGGGGGCAAATCGCTCTGGTATCAAAAACACATGACGCATCACATGCTCACAGGCTTCGGGCTCGAGTGGGTCGACGGCGTCGCCAACGCCTTCCTCATTCGCGCGCCCGAGGCGGTGCTGGCGTCCTATGCACAAAAGCGCAGCGATTTTACGCTGGAGGAAATCGGCCTGCCGGCGCAACTCGCCTTGTTCGAGCGCACGGCTGAGCGGCTTGGCAAAGCGCCGCCGGTGATCCGCGGCGCCGACGTGCTCGCCAATCCGCGCGCAACCTTGAGCGCGCTGTGCTCGGCGCTCGGCGTCGCGTTCGACGCAGCCATGCTGTCGTGGCCGCCCGGCCGGCGCGCCACTGACGGCGTCTGGGCGCCAGCGTGGTATGGCGCGGTGGAGCAATCGACAGGCTTTGGCCCGCCGCAGCGCGAGGCTGGGTTTGAGGACTTGCCGGATGGGTTGAAGCGCATCGCGGAGAAGGCGCGGCCGTTTTATGAGAAATTGGAGAAGTATCGGCTCGGGGGACAGGGAGAATCAATGGGCACAGCCAGCGCGCCAAAATTTTAACGATATGATTGCCCTAACGGCCAAAGAGGTCGGCGTGCGAACCGGTGCGCTCGAAGCGAACGCTGGCGCCCTCTATCGAATAGATCAGGACCCAATCCGGTTCGATGCGGAGGTCGCGGTTGGCCGTCCATTCGCCTTTCAGGGCGTGGTCGCGCAGCTCTCGCGGCAAAGGGTTTCCGGCAAGCAGCGGGTCAACAATCTCGCGCAGTTTGTTCATATCCTTGCCGCGCTTTTCAGCAAGCTTCACATCGCGCCGGAATTGGCCAGTGAAGCTTGCCGAGCGCATCAAATGCCGAGCTGTCTGAACAGATCCGCGGCGCTAGAGGCGTGGAACAAATCTTCGCCAAGACGACTCTTGCGGATCGTTTCCGCCGTCAATGCGTTGGGCGTCTCGTTTCCGTCGATGTAGAGCCGCATCAGGTCGCGAATGATCTGGGCGGCCGGCCGATGGCGCGCCGCGGCGGCGGCCATGAAACGGTCGCGAAGCTCCGGCTCCATCTTGATCGACATTTGCACTTCCTTGGGCATACTGGCCTCACTCGCGGCTGGTTCAGGTGGTCAGTCTAGGAGATATCTAAAGAATATTCAATAGGTATCTATTGGGTGTGCCCGCACTCTACGGGCATCGCCGAAAAAGCGCGGCCGTACTATAAGAAGTTTGAGAATTATCGGCTGGTAGGGTGAGCGATTTCAAAATTGGCGCGCGAGAATGGTGCGAAGAAACGGCAATCTCGAGCGCTTCCCAATCGAACGGAATCGTCGTCTTGGCCGGGCTTGTCCCGGCCAATCCACGCGGCTCCGCGAGCAACCTAACGTCGACCGAAAGATCGCGTCACGGCGTGGATGCCCGGAACAAGTCCGGGCAAGACGGCGGTGCGGTCGACGGAAGACTATCTAAGATATTGATATCATAAGATAAATAATTGGTTCTGGCATGAACGCGCCAACATTTTCTGGACAAATCGGCAAGTCGCCCCGACAATGAAACCAGATGCAGGAGCGCGCCGCCGCCTCGTCCATCGAGACGCCGCTTCGCGGCTCCTCAGGATGAGGCTATGGTGTTGGCAAAACAAAGAAATCCTCATCCCGAGGAGCGCCCGAAGGGCGCGTCTCGAAAGCCTGTCTTGAACCTGACGAAGGGGACGAGGATTTCCGCGATCGCGCCGGAAACAGCGTGGGCGCGGGCTGCTGTAGAGGCCAGTCGAGCCGCCGCCGCAAACGCGGACAAAAACAACGCCTATCGCTTTGTAATCGCTGAAGACCATTACCCGACTGTCGTCGCCGACGCGCCTTCGCGGCAGTTCAGTTGCCCTCGCTCTCCTGCGCCGCCGCTTTTTTGAAGTCGCCGACAAACC
>JAYUFK010000400.1:0-2802 GCA_043739325.1 Methylocapsa sp.
CCAAGGCATCGGCAGTCCTCCCGCCGACAGAAAACTGTCACCCATCATCCCGGTCTAGCGTGTTACCAATCTAATCGGTCTGGACACGCGGCCACCTTCTCCCGCAAGGGGAGAAGGGGATCACGTCTTTGCCAGCGCCGCTTGGCGCAACGCTTGGCGAAGTATCGCGCGCCCACGATCGCGCGCCGCGACATTCGGCCCAGTCATCGCGGCGATCGGCGGGCGCAGACCCAGTTCCCCAAGCCCACCCAGAACCGCGATGTAATCTTCAAAGCCGAGCTCGCGCAGCTCATGCCAGGTGATCGCGCCGGCGGCGTATTGGCGAAGGAGAGTCTCACGTAAGTTTTCGGGCATGGCGGGCCTTTGGGTTTTCCCTGCGACTATTTCTCTTCGAGGCGTTCAAATCAAGACCGAGGCTCGGCGCCGGAAATTAATTCCCGCGATTGATGCGGGGGAGAATTCAGCCGACGACACAAGCGCGGCGCGAAATTAGAAAGTCTCCACCCACGGCCTGACCTCGACTTCCCATGACCAGGCGCTGCGGTCCTGACGCAGCACATCGCGATAGGCTAGCGCGATGGCGTCGGGGTCGAGCATGGAATCGGGGCGGTCCGCCGGCTCGGCGCGGCCTGGATTGCGGATTGCGCCGTCGATGATGAGGTGCACGACGTGAATGCCCTGCGGATGCAACTCGCGCGCCATGCTTTGCGCGAGGCCACGCAAGGCGAACTTCCCCATCGCGAAGGGCGCCGAGCGCGGATAGCCCTTGACGCCTGCCGAGGCGCCGGTGAACAAAATCGCGCCGTGATTGTTCGGCAGCATCCGCCGCGCCGCCTCCTGCGCTACGAGAAACGCGCCGAAAGCGCTCACTTCGAGCGACTGCAGAACGGCTTGCGGATCGAGTTCGATCAGCGGCCCGCGCACCCGCCCGCTGGCGTTGTAGCAGACGACATCCGGCGCGCCGCGCTTATCGGCTTCGCGGAACAGCGCTGCGACATCGCCCAGCTTTGAGGCGTCGCAGGCGAACGTCGCCGCGCCCGTCTCGGCGGCGAGCTTTTCAAGCTTGGCGACATTGCGCGCCGCAAGCATGACGGCGAGGCCATCGCGCGCGAACTGCCGCGCCAGCGAAGCGCTGAGGCCGTCGCCCGCGCCGACGATGAGAGCTGAGCGATAGGTAGGCGTCATGTTGGCCTCGCGATTATTATGAGCCCTGCGGTCGTCGGGAGGCCGCGACCGCGCCAGGCGGGGAGTTCACAATATACGCCTCTTCAGCACTCGATGAAATTCACCGCCAGCCCGCCGAGCGAGGTCTCCTTGTATTTCGACTGCATGTCCGCGCCGGTCTGGCGCATCGTGGCGATCACCTGATCCAGTGAAACCTTGTGGCCGCCGTCGCCGTGCAGGGCCAACGAAGCGGCGGTGATCGCCTTGACCGCGCCAAACGCGTTGCGCTCGATGCAGGGGATCTGCACGAGGCCGCCGACGGGATCGCAGGTCATGCCGAGGTGATGCTCCATGCCAATTTCGGCGGCGTTTTCGATCTGCGCGTTGGAGCCGCCCAGCGCGGCGCAGAGCCCCGCCGCCGCCATTGAACAGGCGACGCCGACTTCGCCCTGGCAGCCGACTTCCGCGCCGGAGATCGACGCGTTCATCTTGAATAGCGCGCCGATCGCGGTGGCGGTATGGATGAATGTCGCGAGGCCTTCCGGCGTCGCCTCGTGGCAATGATCGCGATAATAGCGCATCACCGAGGGGACGACGCCGGCGGCGCCGTTGGTCGGCGCGGTGACGACGCGCCCGCCCGCCGCGTTTTCTTCGTTGACCGCCATCGCGTAGACGCTGACATAGTCCATGATTTCATGCGCCGAGCGCACGTTCTGCGCACGGCCGGCAAGCAGGCGCTCGTAGATCGCCCTGGCGCGCCGTTTAACTTTCAATCCGCCGGGCAGCAGACCGTCGATCGACAGGCCCCGCTCGACGCAGGCGAGCATCGCCTTGATGACCAGCACGACATGCGCATCGACTTCCGCGTCGGATCGCAACGCGCATTCGTTGGCGTGCATGAGCTGCGCGATCGACAGCTTTGCTTCGTTGCCGCGCGCCAGCAAATCGACGGCGGAGCGGAAGGGATACGGCACGCTCGGGCCTGACCCAGCCGCATTCTCGGGCTGATCCTCGCGCAGGATAAAACCGCCGCCGACCGAGCACCAGGCTTCGTCAAGCAGCATCGCGCCATCGCCGTCCTTCGCAACAAATCGCAACGTGTTGGGATGGCGTTTGGGCGTCGTGATGAAATCGAAAAGTAGATCCGTTTCGGGATCGAATTTTATCAGCCGCCGGCCCGCCAGCATCAGCGTCTTTTCGCCGCGCACCTGCGCGAGAATCGCGTCCGCCTCGTCCGGATCGATGATCGCGGGGATCTTGCCCGACAGGCCAAGAACGATCGCCTTGTCGACAGCATGGCCCTTGCCGGTGAACGCCAGCGAACCGAACAACGTCGCCGTCACACGCGCCACGCGGCTGCTCAGGCGCGCTGCGGTCAGCCCCTCGACAAACGCCGCCGCGGCCTTCATCGGGCCGACGGTATGCGACGACGAAGGGCCAATCCCGATCTTGAAAAGTTCGAAGACGCTGATCATGGCTTTGCCTCATTCCCTCCCCCTTGTGGGGGAGAGTTAGGGAGGGGGGTCGCGCCGAGGCCGACAATCATTGCATTTCCTGAGCCGCGCTGGATTGCACTTCCTCTGGTCTGACGAGGGCAGCGCCACCCCCCTCCCCGGCCCTCCCCCACAAGGGGGGAGG
>JAYUFK010000401.1:0-2802 GCA_043739325.1 Methylocapsa sp.
CGTGTCCAGTTGAGTCGCACAACTCTGGAAACCAGTAGAATCAATGTCGTGCGCCGCAGCAAGCAAAACACGTACCGGACAGTCGTGGGTCAAACCCGGCCATGACTCGGGATTATCGGCATAATAGTTTATATAATACAATAGTTTATATATCTTTACTAATGTTTTACATTTAGACGGAACCGGCCTCCCACGTAAATTCGTGCGCCAAAAGGCGCCGAAGTCCCTGAAATCATTCAACCCCCAACCACAGTGCGGGTTTTGGCGCGTTCAGCTCGAAGCCGCCCTCACACCGCCATCGCCAGCGGCTCGCGAGCCACCTGCTCGACGGCCTGAAGCAACACTTCAACGCCGGCGCCGTGCCTGGGGGCCAGCGTCGCAAGCGTCTGCCGGTACGACCGCGCGCCGGGACGCCCAGCGAACAGCCCGAGCATGTGGCGCGTCATGTCGTGCAGCCGCACGCCGCGCTCCAGCGCCCGCTCGACATAGGGCAGATAGGCCTCCACCGCCTCGAACCCGTCGGCGACCGGCGCCGGCTCGCCAAACAGCAGCGGATCGACCCCGAGCAGCAGCTCGGGCGACTGATAGGCGGCGCGCCCCATCATGACGCCATCGACATGCGCGAGCTGGCGTTGCGCCGCTTGGAGATCGGCGATGCCGCCATTGGTGGCGATCGGCAAGTCGGGATGCGCGGCCTTCAGCGCATGGACGAGATCGTAGTCGAGCGGCGGGATTGTCCGGTTGTCCTTCGGGCTCAAGCCCTCCAGCCAGGCCTTGCGGGCATGCACGATGACCGCCCCCGCCCCCGCCGCCTTGACCGCCGCGACGAGGCCGAACAGCGCTTCATGCGGCTCCTGATCGTCGACGCCGATGCGGCATTTCACCGTCACCGGGATCGCCACAGCCGCCGCCATCGCGGCCACGCAATCGGCGACAAGCGCCGGCTCGCGCATCAGGCAGGCGCCAAAGCGGCCGCTCCGCACGCGGTCCGAAGGGCAGCCGCAGTTGAGGTTGATTTCATCATAGCCATAGTCGGCGCCGATGCGCGCCACCTGCGCCAGCCGCTGCGGGTCGGCGCCGCCGAGCTGCAACGCGACCGGATGCTCGGCCGCGTCAAACCCCAGCAGGCGCTCGCGCGGCCCAAACACGATCGCATCCGCCGTCACCATCTCGGTGTACAGCCGCGCCCGCCGTGTCAGGACGCGATGGAACGCCCGGCAATGCCGGTCCGTCCAGTCCATCATCGGCGCAATGGCAAATCTAACGTCTTGATTCAACGTCATTAGATCCGTGTTCCCACTCGCCGCAACGGCACTTGCGCATGCATTTCCACGCTGCGGCTGGCATCGTTTCGACATCGGCGGCGCGCGCACCGCCGTCGCGTTCGTCCCGCCGATTACGACGTCCCGGCGCGACTCTTCGCCGCGAAAGCGAGACCTCGTAAGCGAAAAACCTCCTTCCCGCAAACGCGGCGTGCGTTTGAGGTTTCGAATAACTTCGGGTTACGAGCCGAATCCTCTCGACCGCGCGTCTCCATGAGGCGCTCGCCAATTCCGCCGTTTTCCGCGGACGCATCGCGCACGGTGCGGCCCCCCTGTCGCCGAGCGATGGTCGCAGGGTCCAATCCGTCCGCTTTCACGATGGCGCTTGCTTGAAGAAACCGTCCCGGAGCATTTCTCCAAGCCGGAGAAAACGATGCGCCATCAAACACCTTAGCTCTTTACAGAGCCCGCGGTCATCCCCGCAAGGAAGTAGCGTTGTGCAATCAGATACGGAAGCGGAAGCAATCCGAGGACGCTCACCGCCATCGTTTCGTTCCATTCAAAGGCATGTTGGCCCATGAACAACTCAATGCCGATCGGGACGGTCCGCATGTCCATCGATTTATACTTGGTGCGCAACAAGGCGGCCTATATTGCGCTAGGCGTCCAGGCGGGTGGAACCAAGGATATCCTGGGTCTTTGGATCGAGAACACGGAGGGCGCCAAGTTCTGGCTGCGCGTCACGAACGAGTTGAAGAACCGCGGCGTCAGCGACGTTCTGATCGCCGTAGTCGATGGGTTGAAGGGCCTTCCGGAGGCGATCAACGCCGTCTTTCCGCAGACGATCGTGCAAACCTGCATCGTTTATCTGATTCGTCATTCGATGGATTTTGCTTCCTGGAAAGACCGAAAAATCCTCGCCGGAGCGCTGAAGACGATTTACCGGGCCAAGGACGCCGACGCCGCCAAAGCGGCGCTGGAGGCCTTCGACGCCAGCCCTTGGGGGCAAAAATACCCGCCCATCGCCCAAAGTTGGCGGCGCAATTGGGAGCGGGTGATGCCGTTCTTCGCCTTTCTGGAGGCCGTCCGGCGGATCATCTACACCACCAACGCCATCGAGGCGCTCAACGCAAAACTACGCCGCGCCGTGCGCACGAGAGGTCATTTTCCGACCGATGACGCCGCGACGAAGCTCCTGTTTCTTGTCTTGCGCCAGGCCGCGGAAAATACCGCCGCGCGAGTGGTTCGAGGCAAACACCCAATTCGCCATCATGTTCCACCAACGGTTCGTTCAAGCGTGATGGCGCAACCGGGCCCGCACACAAGATTCCTGACAGTCCCGCGCTTCAAGATGGCGATCGACCGCCGCCGCGATCTCCCGCTCAATAATCTCGGCGATGGCCTGGCGCGCTAGAGGCCGATATCCCTCGCCCCAATCAACTCCATCGGCCCGCATCGCCTTCACCAACTCGAACGCTCTCGGTAAGCTCTCTATTGTTGCAGGTCGCTGTGACATGGGGGTTGCTCCTGGTTGGGCTTT
>JAYUFK010000402.1:0-20752 GCA_043739325.1 Methylocapsa sp.
TCGGCGGCGACCTTGTACTGTTTGCCGCCGGTCTTGATGACTGCGAACATCGTTTTCTCCGTGTTCAATCCGGTTCTACGCGGCAAAACGCGCGACCGGCTTCTTTGCAGTAGTGACCTGCTGGTGAAGCCCCGCTCGTCCGATCGCGTCATGCGATCAAAAAAACCAAAAGCGCGGCCAAAAGCCGCGCTGGAGCGCTGCGGTCTATAAGGTCTGGCAAGGCGCCTGTCAAACGCCAGGGAGCTTGTCAAACGCAATGACAGGCGTTTTGCCCCCGCGACGGCTAGTTCGCGAGGGCCCCTCTCCCGGCGCCATAAATGACGACCGGCATGGGGCCTTCGGGCTGCGCGCCGATCTCGATTATGCGCGGGCCGGAGTGCGAACGCCGCGCAGCGGGCGCAGCGGGCACATATTCGGGCGCGACGATAATCTGGATGTCGTAGGCGGCAGGCCCAAAATCCGTTGGGGCGGGCGCAGGACCGATCAAATCAGGCCCGACCTGGGGGACCGCAAACCCATAGGGAAAGGGAAATTGATGATGATGGCGCCAACCATCATGTCCATGGCGGCCAAAAGTTCCAACTTCGAGCCCTTGTCCGCGGTTTGAAAATCCCGCGTTCGCGTGGCCCGCAACGCAAAGAGAAAGGCCTGCGGCCATAAGGCCAAAAAATGTCGCGCGCATAATCGCTCCTTCGATGAGGCGGCCTCCTCGAGACGGATTTTAACGCATTCTTAACCGCGCCGCCAGCCAAAGCGCTTGAAGAATTCTTGACGAGGGATAAAAATCAATAATTATCATTTCTCACTCATCAGCAGCGCCGATGAACGTCGCCGCCCGTCGCAGTCCTGAAGAAACCCGCTCCTGCATCCTCGCCTGCGCCTGGGATCTGTTTCGCCAGCTCGGCTATCGCACCACCATCGCCGACATTGCCGGCAGGCTTTGCATGTCGAGCGCCAACATCTACCGCTTTTTCCCGTAAAAGCAGTCGCTGAGCGAAGCCGTCTGCACCAGCGTCCTCGGCACGCTCGTCGATAGCGTCCGGCAGGCCGCCAGCGCTGAGGGATCTGCAAGCGCGCGCATCAGAGCGGTGTTGCTGATGCTCTATCACGGCATGCGCGACCAGATGGTCAACGAAAAGCGTGTCCATGAAGTTGTGGATATCGCGATGGCGGAATCATGGTCGTCAATCGACGATTTCATCGAACGCTGCGCGGCGTTGATTGGCGGGTTGGTCGCCGAAGGTCAACACGCCGGCGAATTCGGGCCCGGCGATCCCGCCATGCTCGGCATGCTGGCGCTGCAAGCGACAATCATCATCCATCATCCCACCATGATCGCCCAGTGCATGGGCGATGACCCGAACGCCGAGGCCGAGGCGATCATCGCTTTCGCCCTGCGCGCGCTCACGAACAAAACCTCGCCACAAGGGATTTTGTCATGCGGCGATCTCCAGCGATTTTCGCTGTGCTGCCGGCGTTCGCTTTTGGCGCCTGCAATGCGCCAAGCCAAGCCCAGAAGGAAACCCCGCCGCGTCCGGTGCTCGTCACCCAGGCGCATTACGCTTCGCGCGCAGCAGTGCGTTTTGCCGGGCATCGTGAAAGCGCGTCTCGCCATAGTGTTCTTCACTGCGCCGCTCGGCATTGTCGGCGCTTCGATCGCGCTCAATCTGGCGCATATGCCGTTCGGATTTGTCGCGTTGCTCGGGCTGATCGCGCTGGCCGGCATGGATATGCGCAACACCGTGATCCTCGACGACCAGATCGAAACCGAAGTGCGCGAGCTCGGCTTGACCAGGCGCGAGGCGATCGTCTCGGCGAGGCAGCGCCGCGCGCCGCTGGTCGCGCTGACGGCGCTCGCGGCGATCCTGGCGATGATTCCGTTGTCGGAGAGCGCTTTTTGGGGACCGATGGCGGTGACGATCATGGGCGGTCTTTCGGTCGCGAGGTTCCTGACGTTGTTCGTGCGGCCATCGATCTATGCGCCGTGGTTCCGCCGTTCGCTCGGGTCTCAGGTGGAGCGGCAATCGGACGCATTGGCGGAAGCCGACTACGGATTGGCGTTGCCTTCCGCCGCCGAGTAAGCTGGTGCGAAAAAAGGATCGCCGTCATGTTTCTCGATTGGGTTCTCGCCAGCCTGCATCATGTTGCCGTGTTCTCGTTCGCCGCGATTCTCGCCGCCGAGTTCACGCTGATTCGCAATGAGATGAACGCGACGACGATCGCGCGCCTCAGCCGCATCGATCTGCACTATGGCATCACGGCAGGATTGGTGATCCTGTTCGGCGTCGCCCGCGTTTTCTTCGGCGCCAGGGGTTACGAATATTACGCCGCCAACCATGTCTTCTGGGCCAAGATGTTGCTGTTCGTCGTCATTGCCGCGCTGTCGATTCCGCCGACGTTTAAGTTCATTGCGTGGCGCCGACAATCGAACACTGACGCGGCGTTCCGCCCAACGCTCGCCGAAGTCAGCAGCGTCAAACGAGTTTTGTGGATCGAGGCGGGATTGTTCCTGCTGATCCCCGTCGCCGCGGCAGCGATGGCGCGGGGATATGGACTGCACTGACGCGCACGCCGGTGGCCTTAGTCTGGATTGCCTAGCTTTGTTCGCAATGACGCCGGCAGCAAATCCGGCCGCCTCTCCCGCGTCAAACGCAGCGCCTCTTCATGCCGCCACTTCGCGATGCGCGCGTGATCGCCGTTTAGCAGCACGCCCGGTATCGCGCGCCCCTCCCATTCACGAGGTCGCGTATATTGCGGATATTCGAGCAGGCCGGATTCAAAGCTCTCCGACACGCCCGATTCCACTTTTCCCATCACGCCGGGCAGCAGCCGCACGCAGGCGTCGAGAATCGCGAGCGCCGCAATCTCGCCGCCCGACAGGATATAATCGCCGAGTGAAATCTCGGTGAGACCCCGCGCCTCGATCAAGCGTTCGTCGACGCCCTCGAAGCGCGCGCAGACGATAACCAGACCTGGTCCCGCAGCCCATTGGCGCGCCATCGCTTGCGTGAAGGGTTTCCCGCGCGGGCTCATCAGCAAGCGCGGTCGCGCATCGCCGGGAGGGCTGGCGGCATCGAGGCTGGCGGCGAGCACGTCGGCGCGCATCACCATGCCGGGGCCGCCGCCGGCCGGCGTGTCGTCGACGGCGCGATGACGGCCAAGGCCGTGTTCGCGAATGTCGCGCGTCTCGCACGACCACAGGCCGCGCGCCAACGCGTCGCCAGCAAGCGATTGGCCGAGCGGGCCGGGAAACATCGCGGGGAATAGCGTGAGGAGGGTGGCGGCGAACATCAGTCGCCGTCTTCCGTTTCGCCGTCGATTTCCACAGGCGGCGCGATGACGATGCGCCCAGCAGCAAAATCGATCGTCGGCGCAACAGCTTTGGTGAACGGCAACAGCAGGCTCTCGCCGCCGTCCTCGGGCGCGATCTCGATGATATCGCCTGCGCCATAATTGCTGAGGCCGATCACGCGGCCCAGCGTCGCGCCGTCTTGAGTTATCGCCGTTAGCCCGACGAGATCGTCGTGATAAAATTCATCTTCGCTGGCAGCGGGCAGTTGCTCGCGCCTGGCGAAGAGTTCGACGCCGGTCAGCGCCTGCGCGGCTTGGCGTTGCGTGACGCCGGCGAGGCGCGCCACGAGCATATCGTCCTTGAGCGGGCGCGAGGATTCAAATGTGAAAATGCGAGCGCCGGTCTTGTCGGTGAGCGAGCCGTAACGGCCGATCGCGGCGGGTTCTCCAGTGAAGGACTTGACGCGAATTTCCCCCCGCACGCCCTGCGGCGCGCCGAAAATGCCAAGGAGGATGAGGCGGGGGGACGGGATCGGATTCCTCCGTCGACACGCTCCCTTCTCCAGCGAAGCTGGGGAAGGTGGCCGGAGGCCGGATGGGGTGTGGGCCGTTGCCGCGGCGCCGGGCGCGTTGCGCGGACTACGCACCAAACCTGGTCCACGCGAGACTTGCTTTCCACACCCCATCCGGCCGGCTTCGCCGTCCACCTTCCCCGCTGCGCGGAGAAGGGGCGCTGCTTGCTTCACGCCGCAGGCGCAGCTTCAGCCGCGGCCTTGGCGGCCTTCTCGGCCAACGCTTGCGCGGCGGCGGTGCGCTCTTGCGCCTTCTTCTTCGGCAGCGCTTTCTTCGGGTTATTGTGGGCTTCGCGCTTGGCGATGCCGAGGCTGTCGAGCAGACGCAGCACGCGGTCCGTCGGCTGGGCGCCCTTGGCGAGCCACGCCTTGGCCTTCTCGACATCAAGCACGAGGCGCAGCGCGTCGTCCTTGGCCTTGACCGGATCGAACGTGCCGATCTTTTCGACGAAGCGGCCGTCGCGCGGCATGCGGGCGTCGGCGACAACGATGCGGTAGAACGGGCGCTTCTTGGCGCCGCCGCGCGACAGACGGATTTTCAGGGACATTGGTTTTTCCTTCAGGTTGAGTGTTGGTTTGAAAATATCGGTGCGACTTATTTCTTCTTTCCCCCGAACGGGTTGAGCCCGCCGAGAAGGCCGCCGCCAAGACCGGGCAGCTTTGGCGCGCCAGGACCGGGGAGGCCGGGAAACGAAGGGGGGAGTTTGAACGCGCCAGGAGGCGGCGCATCCGGAATGCCTGACGGCGCGCCGGCGCCGCCGATCTGTCGCTGGAACGCTTCGACCTGTTCAGGCGTCGGCTGCGGCATGGCGCCGCTGCCCGTGCCCATCATCTGTCCGAGCTTGCCCATCATGCCGCGCTTGCCGGCACTGGCGCCCATCGACTTCATCATGTCGGCCATCTGGCGGTGCTGTTTAAGCAGCCGGTTGACATCCTCGACCTTGACGCCGGAACCGCTGGCGATGCGCTTCTTGCGCGAAGCTTTGAGCAGGTCCGGGTTGCGTCTCTCCCTCGGCGTCATCGAGGAAATGATGGCGCGCTGACGGCCGATCATCTTGTTGTCGAGATTGGCGGCGGAGACCTGCTCCTTGATCTTCGCCATGCCCGGCAGCATGCCCATGATGCCGCCCATGCCCCCGAGCTTTTCGATCTGCCCGAGCTGGTCGGAGAGATCGTTGAGATCGAAGACGCCCTTGCGCATCTTCTCGGCCATCTTGGCCGCTTGCGCCATGTCGATATTTTCGGCGGCCTTCTCCACAAGCGAGACGATGTCGCCCATGCCGAGAATGCGGTCGGCGAGACGCTGGGGATGGAAATCCTCCAGCGCGTCCATCTTTTCGCCGATGCCGAGCAGCTTGATCGGCCGCCCCGTCACGGCGCGCATCGACAGCGCCGCGCCGCCGCGCCCGTCGCCATCCATACGCGTCAGCACGATGCCGGTGACGCCGACGCGTTCGTTGAAATTCTTCGCCAGATTGACGGCGTCCTGGCCCGTGAGGGCGTCGGCGACCAGCAGGATTTCATGCGGCTTCGACGCCGCCTTGATCTCCGCCATCTCCTGCATCAGCGGCTCGTCGATATGCGTGCGCCCGGCGGTGTCGAACAGCACGACGTCATAGCCGTTGAGCCGCGCCACGTTTTCGGCGCGCCTCGCGATTTCGACTGGGCCCTGACCCGCGATGATCGGCAGCGTGTCGACGCCGACCTGACGGCCGAGCACCGCGAGCTGCTCCTGCGCGGCGGGGCGCTTCACGTCGAGCGAAGCCATCAGCACCTTGCGCTTGTGGCGCTCGGTCAGGCGTTTGGCGATTTTGGCGGCGGTGGTGGTCTTGCCCGCGCCCTGCAAGCCGACAAGCATGATGCCGACGGGGGCGGGCGCGTTGAGATCGATCGCCTGGCTCTCGCCGCCCAGCGTCTCCACCAGCGCGTCATGGACGATCTTGACCACCATCTGGCCGGGCTTGATCGATTTGACGACGGCGGCGCCGACCGCCTTGGCGCGCGCCTTGTCGACAAACGAGCGCACCACTTCGAGCGCCACGTCCGCTTCAAGCAGCGCGAGGCGCACCTGGCGCATGGCGGCGTTGACGTCTTCCTCCGAGAGGAATCCGCGGCCGGTCAGTTTATCGAATATGCCGGAGAGCTTTTCCGAAAGGCTCTCAAACATGGGTTGCTCCAGTTCGTTTTCGTTCGCCGCCGCGCCGCCGCCGTCATGGGCGGGCTTGTTCCGGCCATCCACGTCTTCGGCTCCGGCGCACCCGCAGCAAGACGTGGATGGCCGGAACAAGTCCGGCCATGACGTAAGCACTGGCGTATGCCAATCCCAACAACCCCGCCCAATGCAAAACGCGCCCGGGGGCGCAACGCGCTGCCGGACGGGAGCCCCTCGCCTCAGGGGCGGGTGGGCGGATCGAAAGGGGCGAACCTGACGAGATTGGACGGGATTTTAGGGAAGGGGAGCGGGGAAGTCAAACTTCGTGCGCATACAAACGACTCCGCAGGGGAACGCTGGACTGCATTGTGAACTATAGTTGACAACATAAATATGTGAACTATAGTTATCAACCGATGGAAATTCGCAAAACACGCGCGTTCCTTGAATGGCTGCGCGCGCTGCGGGACGTGCGGGCGGTCGCGCGCGTTCAGGTCTGCATCGATCGATTATCGCTCGGCAACCCCGGCGATGTGAGGCCGGTTGGAGAGGGAATTAGCGAGATGCGCGTCGATTACGGGCCGGGATACCGGGTTTATTTCACCCAGCGGGGCGCGACGCTGGTCCTGCTGCTTTGTGGCGGCGACAAGGGGACTCAGGATGCCGACATCGCCAAGGCGAGGGCGCTTGCGAAGGAGTGGAAAGATGACGCTTGAAACCAGTCTTTGGGATTCTGCCGAACTCCTCGACAGCCGGGAGGCGATAGTCGCCTATATCGAGGCGGCTTTTGAGGACGGCGATCCCTCGGTGATCACCCATGCGCTTGGCGCCGTCGCCCGCGCCAAAGGCATGTCGCAACTTGCCAGGGACGCCGGAGTGACGCGCGAAGCGTTGTATAAAGCGCTCACGCCGAACGGCGATCCCCGGCTTTCGACCTTCCTAGGCGTTCTCAAAGCGCTCGGCATGAAGGTGAGCGCGCATGCGGCGTGACACGATTGCGGCGCGCGTTTCAGTTCTTCCTTAGCCCGCAGGTTATTGATGTTAAGGCCGCACCATGGACTTTCCGAAACATTCACAGGCGCGACCGAGAGTAAATGGGTGCTTCGCGATGACATTAATTATCGACAAATTCCGATTGACAGCGTGGGCTGATTCCTGCCTCAGGATCAATCATCTGAACACATTGTTACAGCGGGAAATCGCCTCAGGCTCGACGGGAAGAGCCGCGGACCTATCCGAACGCGCCAGGATCGCGGCGTGGACACTGTTCAACGAAATGATTGCCGCAGGCGCTTCGAAGCCTGACGGGTATTGTGAACCGGGCAGCGGGCCATAGGCGCCTCACAAAGTTTGAAGTCCTTTGTCTTCTCTCAATAATTGCGCGTTTCGGTCGAGAGAATCGGCGCTAGTTTCGCTTACCCCCTCGGCGCCCCGATCGTCAGATACAATATCCGCTTCTGCTCCACCCGCCCCCGCGCCACGCTGTCGAGGATCAATCCGCAGCAGCCGATCAGCGCCGACAGCAACGCCATGCCGGTCGCCAGCACGGCGGTGGGCAGGCGGGGCACGAGGCCGGTGGCCAGATACGTTTCAACAACCGGGATCGCCAGAACAATCGCCATCGCCATCGCGGCGCTGGCCAGCGTGCCAAAGAACACCGCCGGCCGCGTCTCTTTGAGCAGCAGCGCGAAAGTCGAGAGGATGCGCACGCCATCGCGGACCGAGCGCAGTTTCGACGCCGAGCCTTCCTCGCGCTTGCCGTAGGGCAGCGAGATTTCAGCCGTCGGCAATTTGAGCTGGCTGGCGTGAACGCAAAGCTCGGTCTCGATCTCGAAGCCGGAGGACAGCGCCGGGAAGCTCTTCACGAAGCGGCGCGAAAAGGCGCGATAGCCCGAAAAGATATCGTCGAAGCCGGCGCCGAACAGCGTGCGATAGAGCTTGTTGAACAGGCGATTGCCGAAGGCGTGACCGCGCCGGTGCGCGTCTTCCATCACCTTGGCGCGGGCGCCCACGACCATGTCGATGTTGTCGTTCTCGATCGCGGCGATGAGTTTGGGCGCCGAGGCGGCGTCGTAGGTGCCGTCGCCGTCGGCCATGAGATAAATATCGGCGTCGATATCGGCGAACATGCGGCGCACGACATTGCCCTTGCCCGCGCGGGATTCGCTGTGAACCTCGGCGCCCGCGATGCGGGCGATCTGCGCGGTCTGGTCGGTCGAGGCATTGTCGAACACCACGATACGCGCATTGGGCAGCGCGGCGCGAAACTCGGCGACGACGCGGGCGATCGCGGCGGCTTCGTTGTGGCAGGGCAGAACCACGGCGACCCGAAGCGGTCGCGGCGCCGCTTCGAGCGCTTCGTCCCCATGCGGCGTCGCGGCGCGCAACAGCCGCGTCAGGCTGTCGATCTCGCTGACGCTTGAGCGCCGCAGCGCCCGGGCGCGTTCGTTAATCGGCATTAAACTCTCAACCCCGCAATAACGGACCTTGCCGTTCAGCGCGATCATGCCGGGTGAATGGTTGCGGGTTGGTGAAAACTCGCGCCGCTTTTGTCGGTATTCCCGACAGCCAAGAAGTTTTTCTGGCCGCGATGCAGACGGGGCGCTCTCCTATTGCCCGCTCTTCACCGCCCGCCCCGCGACATAGGTCTCGCTCACGGCGCGATCGTCGCCCATCATCATCAGGATGAACAGCTCCTCGGCGAGGTCGCCTTGCACGCTCTCCATCCGATGCGCCATCGCGGCGGTCGCGCGCGAATCGAGCACGACGATATCGGCTTCAAGCCCAGGAGCCAGCGAGCCGATGCGATCCTGCAAACCGAGCGCGCGCGCGTTGCCAAGCGTCATTTGATAAAATGCCTGCGCCGCCGGCCACGTCTGGCCGCGCAGTTGCAACACTTTGTAGCCCTCGGCGGCGGTTTGCAGCATCGAATAGCTCGTGCCGCCGCCGACATCGGTCGCCAGCGACACGCGCACGGATTGTTCCTGCAATCCCTTCATGTCGAACAATCCCGAGCCAAGGAACAGGTTCGAGGTCGGACAGAACGCGGCGACCGAGCGCGTCTCGGCGAGCGATGCGATCTCCGAGGGTTCCAGGTGAATGCAATGGCCGAACACCGAGCGCGGGCCGAGCAGGCCGTAGCGTTCGTAGACTTCCAGATAAGTCATCGTCCATGGAAATAATTGTTTGACCAGCGCGATTTCGGCGTGGTTCTCGTCGAGATGCGTCTGCATGTAAACGCCGGGATTTTCGCGCAGCAGCGCGCCGGAAGCTTCTAACTGCGCTTCGCTCGATGTCACGGCAAAGCGCGGCGTCACGGCGTAGTCGAGCCGCCCGCGTCCGTTCCAGCGCTTGATCAGCGCCTTGCTTTCGTCATAGCCGCGTTGCGGCGTGTCGCTTAAAGCTTCGGGCGCGTTGCGGTCCATTAACGCCTTGCCGGCGATCATCCGCATGTCGCGCTTCTCGCTCTCGGCGAAGAACGCTTCGACGGATTCGGGATGCACGGTGCAATACACCATTGCCGTCGTCGTGCCGCAGCGCGTCAGCTCGTCGAGAAAGAATTTTGCGACAATGTCGGCATGGCGGGGATCGCGCAGTTTCTGCTCTTCGACAAATGTGTATTTGTGCAGCCATTCGAGCAATTGCGCGCCGTAGGAAGCGATGACGCGGGTTTGCGGATAGTGGATATGCGTGTCGATAAAACCGGGGGAAATGAGCTTGCCCGAGTGATCGTCGACAACAGCGCCCCGAGGCGCGCGCGCGATGATCGCGGCGGCTTCGCCAATCGACGCGATGATTCCATTTTGCATCAGAATGGCGCCGTCCTCGATATATTTGAGCGCGCCGGCGCCGACGACGCGCGGCTCGTCGGCGAACCAGACCAGGCAACCGCGCAGCACGCGATCGGGCGCCGCGGTCAAGGCAATATCTCCCGCAGACGCAACGCCGCGATATTGTTCACTTGCTCAAGCGCGGTTTCAAACTCGGTTGCCTTGCCATGGTTCAGCCGTTGTTCAAAAGCAGCGACAATGTCGGCTTTGGTCTTGCCCTTGACCGCCATGATGAAGGGAAAGCCAAAGCGCGCGCGATAGGAATCGTTGAGATGAGTGAAGCGCGCCAACTCGTCGGCGCTGAGTTGATCGAGCCCTGCGCCCGCCTGTTCGCCGGTCGATTCCGCCGTCAGCTTTTTCGATAACGCGAGCTTGCCGGCAAGGTCTGGATGCGCGTTGACAAGCGCCAGCTTGGCGTCCTGCGAGCCGCCCGCCATGGCGCGCGCCATCGCCGCCGCCAGTCCCGCCGCGCTGTCCGCATCGGCGCCAAACCCGGCCGCATGCGCCGCCGCCGCGACCCACGGCGAATGCTCGTAGACGCCGCCAAACCGCTCGACGAACAATGTGCGCCCAAGCGCCGACGGCCTCCAGCCGCCCGCCGGCGCATGTCGGCGAATCCAGTGGCGCGCGATGTCGAGCCGCGTCGCGACCCAGACCTTGTCGTGGCCCGCGACGTAGTCGAGAAACCGCGCCAGCGACGCCGCGCGGCCGGGGCGCCCGACAAGGCGGCAATGCAAGCCGATCGACAGCATTTTTGGCGCAACATCGCCCTCGGCGTAAAGCGTGTCGAACGAATCTTTCAGGTAAGCGTAGAACTGATCGCCGGAATTGAAACCTTGCGGCGCGGCAAAGCGCATGTCGTTGGAATCGAGCGTATAGGGAACGATGAGCTGCGGCCCCTTCGGTCCGTCGGCCCAATAGGGCAGATCGTCGGCATACGAGTCGGCGCAGTAGACAAAGCCGCCTTCTTCCATCGCCAGCGGGATCGAATTGATTGAGGTGCGGCCTTGATAGAAACCGAGCGGGCGCTCGCCGGCGCAGGCGGTGTGAATCGCGACGGCCTCGGTAATATGTTTCGCCTCGACCTCGCGCGCAATGTCGCGATAGTCGATCCATTTGTAGCCGTGGCTGGCGATTTCCCAGCCGGCTTCGTTCATCGCCGCGACCGCTTGCGGGTTACGCGCCATCGCGGTGGCGATGCTGAACATTGTCACCGGCATTTCGCGCTGCGTGAACATCCGGTGCAGGCGCCAGAAGCCGGCGCGCGAGCCGTATTCGTAGATCGATTCCATGTTCATGTGGCGCTGGCCGGGCCACGGCGACGCGCCGACGATTTCCGACAGGAAAGCCTCCGAGGCGGCGTCGCCGTGCAAAATATTGTTCTCGCCGCCCTCTTCGTAATTGATGACGAATTGCAACGCCACGCGGGCGCCATTGGGCCAGTCGGCGAACGGCGGCGTGCGGCCATAGCCGATCATGTCGCGAGGATATTTGTCTCCGGTCATCGCTTCCTCGTCATTCAGCCGCGCAACATGAAGGCGCCTTCTGCCGCACGGAATTTTTGTCATTCCCGCGAACGCGGGAATCCAGGCTAAGCCCCTGTTCTTGTCCCCAAGTCTGGATTCCCGCTTTCGCGGGAATGACATCTGTTGTGATTTAGGCGCGGCGAGTAGGCATAGCCTACGACAGCCCGGGCGGCCCTCCAAATTCGTGCGAAACTGATTGCGGTTTGGCGGGAAATTTGCGCGGGCGACAAGTTTGCGCCAAACCTGCCGTATGGACGAAATCAGTGTGAAGATTGATGCGCCTTTCGCGCACATCCGCCTCAACCGGCCCGGGCGGCGCAACGCCATGTCCCGCGCCATGTGGGGCGCGCTGCCGGAGATTTGCGCCAAGATCGAAGCGGCCAGCGACGCGCTTGTCGTCATCGTTGAAGGCGCCGGCGGGCATTTTTGCGTTGGCGCCGATATCTCGGAATTTGGCGAGGTCTATCGCGATGCGGCCGCGACGCATGATTATGTCGACGCCATTCAAACCGCGCTGAACGCGCTCGCTATGCTGGACCGACCGGTCATCGCCAGGATCGAAGGCAATTGCGTCGGCGGCGGGCTCGCGCTGGCGATGGCCTGCGATCTCAGGTTTTGCGCCAACGACGCGTTTCTCGCGATCACGCCGGCCAAGCTCGGCCTGCTCTACGGCTTTGCCGAGACCAAGCGGCTTGTCGAACTCGTCGGCCCTTCGCGGGCGAAGGACTTGCTGTTCACCGGTCGCCGCATCCTCCCCGCCGAAGCGCTGGCGATCGGGCTGGCGGACCGCGTCGTCCCGCCCGGCGATCTCGAGGCGAGCGTCAAGACCTACGCCGGGGAACTTAGCGCCCTGAGCCAGCATTCGATCCGCGGCGCCAAGACCGCCATCGCGGCGATTTCCGACGGACTTGATCGGGAGAACGCGAGCTTTCGCGCGCTGGTCGAACACGCCGCGTTGGGCGAGGATTTCAGCGAGGGCCGAAAAGCATTCGGCGAGAAACGCCCGGCGAAATTCACATTTCGCGGTAAGGTTGGACCGCTTCCGACGCCCTGAACCGCCTACTCGTCCCGCGAGCCCGCGATCGACGAAGTAATATCCCAATCCACCGGCTTGCCCTCGCTCGCCCGCGGCGCAACGCGGGGCGGCGGCTCGCCGCCGTAATAGGCGTTCAGCGCGGGCGGCAGCGCGCCGTCAAGACCGTGGATCGCCATCGCTCCGCTGGCCGGGCTGGCGGGCGCGCGCGCAACGTCCATCGGTTCCTCGATATCGGGCGCGGGCGGCAGATTGTCCTGCGGCTGCGGCGTCGGCAGCAGGCTTGGCGCGGGCGTCGGTTTGCAATAGCGGCGCGGCCCGGTGTTGGTCTGGCCGTGCATCGCCAGATCCATGTGGATGTGATTGTAGTGAAACACGTCGGCGCTGGGGCCGAGCACCGTGGTGAAATGCTGGCAGGCGCCGGCATGCACTTCGTGCAGGAACGCCGATTCCTGCGTGTCCGCCTTCTTCCAGTCGCCGACCACGCTGATGAGGCGCCCGTCCGCCAGCTTGAAGCCGCCGACATCGATGGCGTTGCCGAACGCATGTTCGGACAATTGCGCGCCGTGAATATTGTCGACCGAGCGGCAGCTATAGGCGCCCATCGCGCTCAAGCCGACGACTGGCTGGCCAAATCGCGCCTGCGCGATCGGCTGCACGACTTCGTTCAGCCACGCCTCCAGCGCGGGGATCATCGAACAATCCAACGTCACCGCCTGCTCCACCGCCACCGCGCCGCCGTTCAGGCCGGACACCGTGAACGGATGCACCATGCCGCAAATCCCCGGCCCATCGATGGAATTCTTCGGCGTGATGAATTCCGAGGGCTGGACTTGTCCGCGCGCGAGACAGGCGTTCTCGGCTTGCGTGCGCCACGCCGGGCGCTCGGCGCGTTCAAAAACCCCGCAGCTCGACAGCGAGAAAAGCGCCAAAGCGCTGAGGAGAGTTGGCAATACGCGACGCGCCATTGCATCAAAATGCGCGGATTGTTTTAAGAAATGTTAAAGGGATGGGAGTTCGCCCCTTCGCCCGCTTGCGGGAGAGGGTAGTGCGAAGCGCCGGATGAGGGCTTCTGGACCAAGAACCCTCACCCCGCCCCTCTCCCGCTCGCGGGAGAGGGGGCGCCTTCCGCTCAGCCATCTTCGCGCCCGAATTGGCTTGCATGGGCTAGCCGCCTTATACTTCCCTCAAGGATTCGGCAGGACTCGACTTTGGACAAATCGTGCAAGGCGCGCTGGCGCCAGACCATCGGCGCGACTGTTGCCGTGCTTGCGGCGCTTGCCAGTATCGCGCCGGCGAGCGCGCATCCGCATGTCTGGGTCACCGTGCGCAGTCAGATCGCGTTCGCGCCGGACGGTAAAGTCGCTTCGATCATTCACGACTGGACGTTCGACGAGATGTATTCGTCTTTCGCGGTGCAGGGTCTGGCCAAGCCGGGCGAACTCGCCAGGCGCGAGGATTTCGCGCCGCTGGCCAAGGAGAACGCCGGCGGCCTCGCCGACATCGGTTATTTCACCACGGTGAAGATCAATGGCAAGCCGGTCGAATTTGGCAGCGTCACCGACTATTGGATGGAGGAGCGGGCGGACCATCTCGTCACCTTCCATGTCGTCCTGCCGCTGAAGACGCCCGAGGCTCCAGGCAAGTTTTTCACGCTGCTGGTGGCCGACCCCGAGTTCTTCATCGATTTCGAGTACGACGATCATGACGCGGTGACGCTGGTTTCGGCGCCATCGGGTTGCTCCAGCTCCCTCACCAAGCCAGGCGGGCTCGCGTCTGACGACAAGAAGAAGCTCGACGAGTCGTTTTTCACCAATCTCTCGCCCGGCGCCAATTTCGGCTTCAAGATGGCCAGCCGGGCCATCGTCGCGTGCCCATGAACGCGGGAATAAACGCGCGCCGGTTGACGGCAATTTGCGCGCTCGGTCTCTTGATCGCGCTCGTCAGCGAACCGGCCCTCGCGCAGCTCGCGCATCGCCCGTTCGCTGTGGCGGGCGGCGAAGGCGGCGGTAATCCTGGCGGGCTGACCGGCTGGTTGCTGGCGGTGCAGGCGCAGTTCAGCCACGCGATGACGACAAGCGTCAAGGCGATCAAGAGCGATCCCTCGGCGCTCTGGGGCTTGCTCGCGCTGAGCTTCGGCTATGGCGTGTTCCACGCGGCCGGGCCGGGGCACGGCAAGGCGCTCGTCGCCTCGTATATGCTCGCCAACGAGCGGGCGCTGCGGCGCGGCATGGCGCTGTCGTTTCTCGCGGCGCTGCTGCAGGCGCTTGTGGCGATCGCGCTCGTGGGAATCGCCGCGCTGATCTTCAACGCCACTTCGACGCGGATGACGCAAGCCGCCAATCTGATCGAACTCGCGAGCTATTGCGGCATCGCCTGCATCGGCGCGTGGCTAATCTGGAAAAAGGGCCGCGCCTTCGTCTACGCGGTGCAATTGGCGCGCAGCCATCGCGCGGTGCTGGCGCAGGGCGCCCTCTATGCCGAGGCGCCGTGGCGACCGGCGATGGCCCTATCGGGCGGCGCGCAATTTCGCGCCGCGGCGCCGGGCGCGGAGTTCGTCAGCCAAGCCGAATGCGGCCACGAGCACGCGCCCAATCCGTCGGCGCTTGGCGATGGTTTCTCATGGCGCGGCGCGGCGGCGACGGTCGTCGCGGCGGGCGCGCGGCCGTGTTCGGGCGCTATCCTGGTGATGGTGTTCGCGCTGGCGCAGGGCATCTTCGCCGCCGGAATCGCCGCGACATTGGCGATGGCGCTCGGCACCGCGATAACCACCGGCGCCCTCGCCTCGCTCGCCGTCTTCGCCAAGGCCGCAGCGTTGCGGTTCGCGAGAGGCGAGGCGTCGCGCGTGATGCTGATCGCGCGCGGGCTGGAGTTGCTGGCGGCGTTCGGCGTGCTGGCGGTGGGGTTGGGGTTGCTGTTGGGGGCGAGCGGCGGGGCGTGAGCCGGGCTAGCGATCAGGCGGCGCGCGGGATGATCGCCTCCAGATCGGCGCCGATCTGACGACGGCGCGCCATCAGGTCATAGTCGGCTTGTAGCCCGAGGAAAAACCCTGCGGTCAGGCCAAAATATCGGGTCAGCCGCAAATCGGTGTCGGCGGTAATCGACCGCTTGCCGAGAACGATTTCGTTGATCCGGCGCGGCGAGACATGCAACGCGCCGGCGAGCGCTGTCTGACTCAGTCCCAACGGGCGCAAAAATTCTTCCAGCAGAATCTCGCCGGGCGATGGGTTATGCAAATACTCTGTCTCAATGATAGTCGAGGATTTGGACATCGGCTAAACTCCCTTCGCGCCATGCGAAACAGATTCGCCACTGGTCGTTGATGCGGATCGAAAATTGCCCATCTCTTCCGCCCTTCAGCGCCTCGAGTCGATTTTCGGGCGGCGCGCGAAGGTCGCTCATCGCTCGGGCTTGATTCCACAGGCGCAACTTTCGCAACGCCACAGACTGCATGTCGGGCGGCAATTTGCGGCTCAGCCGGCCCGACCAGATCAGAGCTGTTTCTTCATCGGCAAAGCTCTGGATCATGGAGACGCTTATAACGCGTAACGTTATGCAGCGCAACGATGCAAACGCGCCTTGCCTGTGCATCGCCGACAAAATGGTAGAGCATCCCGCCATCGCGCTGGCGCGGCTTGCCGCCTCGATGCTATCGAAGGCGAAACGGGGAATTCGCCATGTCCAAACTGCGCGTCTGCTGTTTCGCAACATCCATCGACGGTTTCAGCGCCGGCCCGAACCAGGACCTCAATAACCCCCTCGGCGTCGCCGGCCCCGGCCTGTTCGAGTGGTTTTTCGCGACCCGCACCTTCAATAAGACGCATGGCGGCGAGGGCGGCGAGACGGGCGTTGACGATGATTTCGCGGCGCGCGGCTTCGACAACATCGGCGCGTGGATTCTGGGCCGCAACATGTTCGGCCCGATCCGCGGGCCGTGGCCGGACGACAAATGGAAGGGCTGGTGGGGCGACACGCCGCCCTACCACACGCCCGTCTTCGTCCTCACCCATCACGCGCGCGCGCCAATCGCAATGAACGGCGGCACGACTTTTCATTTCGTCACGGATGGCGCCGAGGCCGCGCTTAAACTGTCCATGGAAGCCGCCAAAGGCCGCGATGTGCGCGTCGGCGGCGGCCCGGCGACGATCCGGCAATACCTGCGCGCCGGCCAGATCGACGAAATGCATCTGGTCGTTTCGCCGGTGTTGCTTGGCGCCGGGGAGCGCCTGTTCGACGGGATCGATACGCTGGCGCTCGGCTATCGCTGCACGGCAAGCGTCGCCGGGGAAAAGGCGACGCATGTGACGATTGTGAGAGGGAAGTAGGCGGGCGAAAAGAAACAGCACGCCGTGATTGTCGCTTTCCCCAGCGATCTCGAGAAGGCGATAACCACAATGTTCGGGAACGCCGCGGAATCACATGAGCGGTTGGGCGGCGCCCCGGCAAATCACCGAGCCGCGCGCTGCCGAAACCATCGGCCGTCCGCCCGGTTCGGCCCCGTTCCTTGATAGACTCGCACCCGTGACCGACCGCGAGTCAAGGGCTGGTCCGGGAGGGTCGGCGCCGGGGGGAGAGCGGGGTTAAGCAAGGTGTCGCCGCCTCGCCGTAACGCCGCGAGAGGCGATAAATTATGCAATTCGTATCCTGTCCCCGTAATCCCGTAATCCCCGTAATCCCTGTCCCCGTAATCCCGTAATCCCCGTAAGTCGTAAGTCCCTATCCCCGTAATGCCGTAATGCATGATTGGGGAACCCGGGCTGGAGTCGGGATTTCAGGGAAGCGGCAGCCGTCATCGAGAAGCTGGAAGGTCTCCAGGTTGCGCCGCTTTGAAGCTTGACGGCCAAGCCTTGAAAGTGATGATTTTACCAAAAATGTCCCAAAACTGCCACGAGAAAAGTGTAGTGAGGAAAATCAGAGGGAGAGCGCCATGTCACTTAGGATTAATTCCGAAGCCCCGAACTTCACGGCCGAGACCACACAGGGAGCGATCAACTTCCACGACTGGGTTGGCAGCGGCTGGGCCATCCTTTTCAGCCACCCCAAGGACTTTACTCCAGTCTGCACGACTGAGCTTGGCTACATGGCGAGGCTTAAGCCGGAATTCGACAAGCGCAACACCAAGATTATCGGCCTCAGCGTCGATCCGGTGGGCAATCATTCGCGCTGGGCGAAGGACATCGAGGAAACCCAAGGCCACGCGGTCAACTACCCGATGATCGGCGATCCCGAACTCAAAGTCGCAAAGCTTTACGACATGCTGCCCGCCGAGGCCGGCGACAGCTCAGAGGGCCGTACCGCCGTGGACAACGCCACGGTGCGCGCTGTCTTCGTCATCGGCCCCGATAAGAAGGTCAAGGCGATGCTGAACTACCCGATGAGCACCGGTCGCAACTTCGACGAAGTGTTGCGGTTGTTGGACTCGTGTCAGATAACCGCGAAGCACACAGTGGCGACGCCGGTGAACTGGCGGCCAGGCGACGACGTCATCATCCCCACCTCCGTCTCGGACGATGCGGCCAAGCAAAAATACCCGAACGGTTGGAAGACTTTGAAGCCCTACCTGCGGGTCGTCGCGCAGCCACACGATTGAAATGAGTCGATCCAGTGCTTGGGCGCGTCCTGACGCCGAGGCCCTGCGGTTCACCGAATTCAGCGATTGGTGTGAACCGTAACAGTCCCTACTCCGCTGGCGGTGGTCCGCATCGTCGAGGGCATTGTCGATAGCGCGAACCCGTCGTTCCGCGTCATCAATCCGCGTCTTGGGAGTCGTCAGTGATCTTCCGGCAATTGTTCGACAGCGCCTCGGGCACCTACAGCTACTTGCTCGCCAGCCGTCACGGCGGCGAGGCGCTGATAATCGACCCGGTGCTGGAGAAGGTCGACCGTTACCTCAAACTCATGGAGGAACTCGACCTGCGGCTGGTCAAGGCGGTCGATACGCATTTGCACGCCGACCATATTACCGGCCTGGGAGCGCTGCGCGACCGCACCCACTGCATTACGGTGATGGGCGAACAGAGCAAGGTCGACGTGGTCTCGATGCGGATCGCCGAGGGCGATCGACTGCGTGTTGAGGGGCTGAGCCTGGATGTGCTGTATACACCCGGCCATACGGACGACTCATACAGCTTCGTGCTCGGCGACCGCGTGTTCACTGGCGATACGCTGCTGATCCGCGGCACAGGGCGCACCGACTTCCAGAACGGCGACGCGCGCACGCAATATGAAAGCCTGCAACGCCTGTTGCGCCTGCCCGAAGAGACCCTGGTTTTCCCCGCACACGATTACAAGGGCGACACTATGAGCACGATCGGCGAGGAGAAGCGTTTCAACCCCCGCCTGCAAATCCGAGACGCCGACGAATACGCTACGCTGATGGAAAGCCTGCACCTGCCCAACCCGAAAATGATGGATGTTGCGGTACCCGCGAACATGCGCCAAGGCCTGCACCAAGAAGAGGTCGCACGCCGTGGCTGGGCCTTCTCCGCACGGGAAGCCTTGGACCTCATCGGCCGACCCGATGTGGCGCTGATCGACCTGCGCGAAAAAGCCGAGCGCGAACGGCACGGCTTCATTCCTGGCTCGCTGCATTCGCCCTATCCCGAATTGCAGGAGAATATCAGCGAAGGCGGCGTATTGCATGAACTGGCGAAATCATCGGGCAAACGCCTGCTATTCTACTGCGCTTTCGGCGAACGTTCAGCGATGGCGGTGCAAGCGGCGCAGGATGCGGGCATCGCCACCGCGCGCCACATCGAGGGTGGTATCGATGCTTGGACGAAGGTCGTGGCAAGTGTGGACTGACTAACCGAGCCAAGCTGGGACAGGCAATCCTTTTTCCCGCAGGAACGGCGGGTTGAATAGCTTCGACGCATAGCGCGCCCCACCATCACAAAGGATCGTCACTACCGTGTGGCCCGGCCCCATCGCCTTCGCCACCCGCACGGCGGCTGCGATGTTGATGCCGGAGGAAGTGCCCACCGACAAGCCCTCGTGGATCAGCAGATCATAAATATAGCCCAGCGCCTCAACATCCGAGACGCGTTCGGCATCGTCGATCGGTGCGCCCTCCAAGTTGGCGGGAACGCGCGATTGACCGATGCCCTCGGTGATGGAAGAGCCCTGGATGCTCAAGTCGTTGTTCTTGACCCACCCATACAGCCCGCTGCCCTCTGGATCGGCCAGCACAATGCGTATCGCAGAGTTTTTCTCCTTCAGCGCCAGCGCCGTGCCGGCCAAGGTGCCGCCGGTGCCGCAAGAGCACGTGAATGCGTCCACCTTGCCGCCAGTCTGCCGCCAGATCTCCGGGCCAGTGAAAACGCGGTGCCCTTCCCGATTGGCCAGGTTGTCGAACTGGTTGGCCCAGACGGCTCCGATCTCCTCCACAAGGCGGCGGGAGTAGTGCACATAATTTCCGGGGTCGCTGTACGGCTTGGCCGGCACTAACCGCAAATCCGCGCCGATCATGCGTAGAAAATCGATCTTCTCTTGGCTCTGCGTCTCAGGCATTACGATTACACATTTATAACCGCGCGCATTGCCGACCAAGGTGAGGCCGATGCCGGTATTGCCTGCCGTGCCCTCCACGATGACGCCGCCAGGTTTCAGCGCACCGCGCTGCTCCGCGTCGCGGATGATGTAAAGACCGGCGCGATCCTTGACGGAGCCGCCTGGGTTCATGAACTCCGCTTTCCCAAGGACAATGCAGCCGGTCTCCTCTGACGCGCGCCGCAGCTTTATCAACGGCGTATCCCCTATCGCGGCTTCCATGCCGTCCTGCCAAACGGAGCCTTGATACAACTCGGTCATCGCATCCTCATCAAAACGGGGGCGATCGGCCCCCAGCAGCATGATCCAATTGAATGTTAGTGCCGGGGCGGCTGGTGCGCCAGCGCCACAGGCGGGCGCGGTGTCCTTCTGTGAATTCCGTCTACGGGGTATCCCCTTCACGCCCTTAACCGTTTTCGCTACAATCGCGGAATGGAATTACGGGGAATTACGGAATTACAGGGACGCCATATCAATTGCATAATTGCGAACAAAAAAAGGGAATTGGTATGGCGTCCCCGTTAAGCCGTACAGCCTTGATAGACTCGCACCCCTGACCGACCGCGAGTCAAGGGCCGGTCCGGGAGGGTCGTTGCCGGGGGGAGAGCGGGGTTAAGCAAGGTGTCGCCGCCTCGCCGTAACGCCGCGAGAGCCGATAAATTATGCAATTCGTATCCTGTCCCCGTAATCCTGTCCCCGAATCCAAGCCGCCTGTCCAGCAAGCCCGCCTCGCCGTCATCCTCAAAGCGCTTGACCCAACGCCGGAATGTCCGCTCGCCGATCCCAAGCAACTCCGCCGC
>JAYUFK010000403.1:0-7751 GCA_043739325.1 Methylocapsa sp.
CAGGATCGCTACGACGCGCGCCGCGCGATCGTCGCCGAACTTGAACGGCTTGAACTGCTTGAGAAAATCGAACCGCACACCAATCAGGTGCCACATGGAGACCGCTCCGGCGTGCCGATTGAGCCGCTGCTGACCATGCAATGGTATTGCAACGCCGAAGTGCTGGCCAAACCGGCGATCGAGGCCGTTGAACAAGGCCGCACCAAATTCGTGCCGCAGCAATGGGAAAACACCTTCTTCGCCTGGATGCGCGACATCCAGCCCTGGTGCATCAGCCGCCAGCTTAGGTGGGGTCACCGCATTCCGGCGTTTTACGGCCCGGACGGCCATGTCTTCGTCGCCAAAACCACCGCCGAAGCTCAAATCCTCGGCGACGCGCATTACGGCAATCCCTGCGTGCTGGCGCAAGACGAAGACGTGCTCGACACCTGGTTCAGCTCGGCCTTATGGCCGTTCTCGACTCTCGGCTGGCCCACCCAGACCCGCGAACTCGCCCGCTACTACCCCGGCGACACGCTGGTCACCGGCTTTGACATCATCTTCTTCTGGGTCGCCCGGATGATGATGATGGGCTTGCACTTCCGACACGAAATCCCGTTCCGCGACGTCTACATTCACGCGCTGGTGCGCGACGAGCGCGGTGCGAAAATGTCGAAGTCGAAAGGCAATGTGATCGATCCGCTCGACCTCGTCGACAAATATGGCGCTGACGCCTTGCGCTTCACGCTGGCGGCGATGGCGGCGCAGGGCCGCGACATCAAGATGTCGACCAACCGCGTCGAGGGCTATCGCAATTTTGCGACCAAGCTCTGGAACGCCGCGCGCTTTGCCGAGATCAATGGCTGCGTGCGTGTCGCCGGGTTCGATCCTAAACAAGTGCGCGAGCCGCTCAACCGCTGGATTCTGGGCGAGGCTGCCGGGGCGATCAACGAGACCGCCGGCGCCATCGAAGCATTCCGCTTCAACGACGCCGCCAACGCCGCCTATCGCTTTGTCTGGAACGTCTTCTGCGACTGGCATCTCGAACTCGCCAAGCCGGTGCTGCAGGGCGGCGTCGAGGGCGCGCGGAAGGCTGAGACCCAGGCGACGATCGCCTATGTGCTCGACCAGATTACCGGCCTGCTGCATCCTTTCATGCCGTTCCTGACCGAGGAGCTTTGGGCGATCAGCGTCGGCGCGGGTCCGGCGCGCGCGCATGTCCTGGCGCTGGGTCCATGGCCACGGGCCGATTATCCCGCTGATTCCGATTCCGAGGCGGAAATCGGCTGGGTGATCGCGCTCATTTCGGAAGTGCGTTCGATCCGCTCGGAAATGGGCGTTCCCGCCGGGGCGCAGGTGAAGTTGACGCTGGTCGAGGCTAATCCTGGCGCGCGGGAAATCGCGACGCGTTGGGGCGACACGATCAAGCGTATGGCGCGGGTCGAGGCAATCGAGTTCGCGCCCGTCGCGCCGGCCAGCTCCGTCCAGTTCTTTGTCGACGGAACCGTCGTCGCGATGCCGCTTGGCGGCCTTGTCGACATCGCCGCCGAACGGGCGCGACTTGAGAAGGAAATCGCCAGGGAGCGTGCGGACATCGTTAAGATCGACGCAAAACTCGCCAATGCGGACTTCATTGCGCGGGCGCCGGAGGAGATCGTCGCGGAAAACCATGAGCGGCGCGAGGCGACGTTGGCCAGAATCTCCAAAATGGCGATCGCGCTGGAACGCTTCGGTAAGATTTGAAGGCGTTAGCGGGCGAATTCGTTGCAATTGCGCAACAGCGCCAAAGCAACTCACGCGCCGCCCGCAAACTTCTTATCCATGCCGCGATTGCGCCATAAACCCCGCGCTATTTTCACGCTACAAAAGGTTTAAGGGTCATGGTTGGCCTAGGTCCGTTATTGGCGCGGTTTACGCGCTCATGCAGATCATTCCAACCCGTTCGGAGCTTGCATGAGCGCGTTCGCGTTCGGAATTGATAGTGTATCTGGCGCCTCGCGTGACGAGCTTTTCGCGTCCTCGCGGTTTACAAGCCTTAGCGGTCATGCGGTTGCGCTTACCGCCGCGTTGTTGATGATGGGCGCTGCGTCGGCGCTTGCCCTTGACGGCTCGCAGCACCCTGAAGGTCAGAAGATACCGCTGAAGCCCTATGCCAGCGCCGAACAGGCGCTGCGCGCCGGCCTTGACGATTTGCAGGCCGGAAACGCCCAATCCTCGGTCGACGCCCTGACTTACGCCGCCGAGGGCGGACAAGTATTGGCGCAATGGAAGCTCGGCAGCATGTACGCAAGCGGCGAGGGCGTTCCGCACGACGACGTCAAGGCCTACCATTTCTTTCAGGAACTGATCGACAACTACAACGAGGACGACCCGAACCGCCGCGATCTGGGCGCGATATCGAGGGCGTTTGTCAAAGTCGGCGTCTACTGCCTCAACGGCATTGCCAATTCCGATGTAAAGCCGGATGCGGGGCGCGCGATGGAAATGTTCCAGTTCGCCGCCATCAATTTTGGCGATCCCGACGCCCAGTACCATCTCGCCCTTATGTATATGGACGGCTCGGCCGGCCTCACCAAGAACAATATGCAGGCGGCGCGCTGGCTTGGGCTAGCCGCCGAAAAGCGGCATCATCCCGCCCAAGCCCGACTCGGCCATCTGCTGTTTGTCGGCGATGGCGTCCCACGCCAACGAGGTCGCGGCTTGATGTGGCTAACAGTCGCTAAGAACGCCGCCAAAAGTCCGAAGGAAGACTGGATCAAGGAACTCTTCGTCAAGGACTACAATACGGCGAGCGACGACGATCGTCAGATCGCGTCGATTTATATCAGCGCGCGCGGCGGCGCTGGTGAGGTCGAGACGCCGCCGGCTCCCAATTTAGCGGCCGGTTGGATATCAGCGGGACACGCACTCCTGCCGCCCTTGACTCGGCTCCTCGGCAGCGCGCCGATGTCGGCTTTCGATGGCCAAGATAAACCGCAGGATAGTTCAGACGTCGCGACCGTGCCGCAGCAGTAGTACGTTTTCTATATAGGCAGCCTGAGCGTCGCGCTCGCCATGCAGGCGATACCTTCGCGCCTCCCCGTAAAACCCAGCCGCTCCGACGTCGTCGCCTTGACCGCGACGCGGCCTACTTCAATCCCCAGAATTTCGCCGATCCGGGCGCGCATGGCGTCGCGATGCGGGCCGATCTTCGGCGCTTCGCAGATCAGCGTCGCATCGACGTTAGCGATGATGCCGCCGAGCGCGCGCACGCGCCGCGCCGCGTCGGTGAGAAAGATCGCGGAATTGGCGCCGCGCCATTGCGGATCGCCGGGCGGAAAATGTGCGCCAATGTCGCCGTCTCCGATCGCGCCCAACAGCGCATCGGTGATCGCGTGCAGGGCGACATCGGCGTCCGAATGTCCCGACAAGCCGCGATCATGCGCGACTCTCACCCCGCCGAGCCAGACGTGGTCGCCGTTCGCGAACGCATGCACGTCAAAACCCTGGCCGACGCGAATGTCCGCCGCCCGGTCGAACAGGCGCGCTTGCGCCGCGCGCAAATCCTCTGAGGTCGTAATCTTCAAGTTCCCCACATTGCCCTCGAACACAAATACGCGATGGCCGGCCCATTGCGCCACTGCGGCATCGTCCGTCAGGTCTGATACTCCAGCGGCTGCGGCGCGCCGGTGCACGTCGAGAATAAGTTCGAAGCGAAAACTCTGCGGCGTCTGCATCGCGCGCAGGACCGAGCGGTCGAACGACGCGACGATCATACCGACGGCGTCGATCTGCTTGATCGTGTCGATTACCGGGGCGCCGGGGGCCGCCGCGCCGTGGTCTTGCGCCGCCGCGATGGCGCGTCGCACAAGCGCCGTCGAGGCGAACGGGCGCGCGCCATCGTGGATAAGGACGATGTCGGGCGCGGCTTCAACTTGCGCTTCCAGGCCGGCCAGAACGCTCTGCTGCCGCGTCGCGCCGCCAAGTGCCGGGGGGCTCAATGTCGCCGCGCAGTCGGGATCGAGCGCCGCGACGACGCCTTCGTAATGGGCGCGCGCATCCGCGTGGATAACCACCGTCGTCACGCAAAAGCTGTGGGCGCGCGCCAGCGCTTCGATTGTCGCGCACAGCATCGGGCGCCCGCCCATAGCGCGGTATTGCTTTGGCAAGTCGGCGCCGAGACGCTCCCCCCGGCCAGCGGCGACAATATTGAGAGCAATTCTGGGTGGGGAGGGCAATGGCGACTCCGGGGGTGTTGCGCGTGTCTCTCGCCTTTTTTGCCGCTGCGTCAATGTGTGTCTGAAATCGCCTTGCGAAAGCAAGGCATTCGATTAGAATATAGGCACAATGACGTCTGCACAGAAAATAGGCATAGAGCCGCTGCGTATCGGCCCGATGCAACTTGACGGCTGCGCCATCCTCGCACCGATGTCAGGCATAACCGACGTCGGCATGCGCCGCATTGCGCGCCGCTTTGGCGCGGCGCTTGTCGTCACTGAGATGGTGGCGTGCGAGACCTATCTCGAAGGCGACAGCGAAAGCACGCTGCGCGCCGAGGGCGTGGGCGTGTCGCCACACGTGGTGCAACTCGTCGGCCGCGAGGCCAGGGCGATGGGCGAAGCGGCGCGGCGGGCGTGTGACGCCGGGGCGGCGATCATCGACATCAATATGGGCTGTCCCGCCAAGCGCGTGGCGGGCGGTTTGGCCGGAAGCGCGCTGATGCGCGATCTCGACCAAGCGATCAGGCTCGTCGATGCGGTCGTTAGCGCCGTCAGCGTCCCGGTGACGCTCAAGATGCGGCTCGGGTGGGACGAGACGAGCCATAACGCCGCTGAGCTTGCCGCCCGCGCCGAAGCGGCGGGGGTCGCCATGGTCAGCGTGCACGGCCGCACACGCTCGCAATTTTACAATGGCCGCGCCGACTGGACCGCGGTGCGAGGCATTGTCGAGGCAGTCAAGATTCCGGTTGTCGTCAATGGCGATTGCGGCGGCGTTGAGGACGCGCGAGCCATGCTGGGTGCGTCGGGCGCGGCGGGAGTCATGATCGGACGCGGTGCCGTGGGCGCGCCGTGGCTGGTCGGCGCGATCTCGCGGTCGCTGACGCACGGCGGTCTTGTCAGCGAGCCGCCGGTCGACGAACGACGCCAGGCGGCGCTGGAGCATTTCGCCACGTTACTCGAATTGTTTGGGATAAAAGCCGGAATACGCCATGCGCGCAAGCACTTGTCGGCGTATGCCGAGAAGGCTGGCGCGCCAGCGGAGCATCGCCTTGCCCTCGTAACCTGCAACGAAGCCGGGCGCGTGGCGGACCTGCTGGCGCAAGCTTTTGACACCGGCCAGACGCTGGTTGCGGCATGAACCGACGCCCGCCCATTGACGCCTCGCAGGCCCGGTCGTTCGACGACGCAATGCGGCTGCTTAACGCTCTGCCGCAACCGGTGCTGGCGATCGACCCGGACGGCTCGATCCAGGAGGTCAACACAGCGGCGGAGCATTTCTTCGATGCCGGACGGGTGGCCTTGTTGCGCTCGCGGCTCTCGGACCTCATTCCGTTTGGCTCGCCTGTCCTCGACCTTGTCGCGGAGTCGTTGGCCCAACAATCGACAATCAACGGCTACAAACTGGACGTCAGCACCCCCCGCACAGGGCTTGGACGTCTGGTGGACGCATTTGTGGCTCCCGTGCCGCAAAGTGGCGGCGGCGTAGCCCTTGTGCTGCAAGAACGGTCAATTGCTGAAAAAATGGACAGGCAATTGACGCATCGCAGCGCCGCCCGTTCGGTCACCGCGCTTGGCGCCATGCTCGCCCATGAGATCAAGAACCCGCTCTCGGGCATCCGCGGCGCCGCTCAACTGCTGGAAAGTTCCGTCAATGACGAGGATCGCGCTTTGACGCGCCTCATCTGCGACGAGACCGACCGCATTGTTAAGCTGGTTGACAGGATGGAAGCCTTCTCGGACGAGCGGCCGATTCCGCGCGAAGATCTCAACATTCACGCCGTGCTCGACCACGTCAAACGGCTTGCGCTGGCGGGATTTGCCCAGCACATCCGCTTCTCCGAGGTCTACGATCCCTCGCTTCCCGATGTTTCCGGTTCGCGCGATTTGCTGATTCAAGTCTTCCTCAATCTCGTGAAGAACGCCGCGGAAGCTATTGGCGATGAAGCGATCGATGGGGAGATTATTCTAACGACCGCGTATCGCCCCGGTGTGCGCCTGAAGACCAGTCACGGTGGCGAGCCGGTGAGTTTGCCGCTCGAAATCTGCATTCGCGACAATGGCCCTGGCGTGCCCCAAGATCTCGCCGCGCATCTCTTCGATCCGTTCGTGACTAGCAAGTCCTCCGGGACTGGCCTGGGTCTTGCTTTGGTTGCCAAGGTTATCGGCGATCACGGCGGAATTATCGAATTTGAGTCGCATCCCCGCCGCACATTGTTTCGCGTGCTGATGCCGTTGGCGGCTTCGCGTGGAGCCCGGGCGTCGTAGAAACCGCCGCGGCGCGGGATCGACAAGCGGGAATTTAGGCGTCGCTCGCGTTTTGCGTAGCGGCCCGTGAGGAGAGTGAATGCCATCCGGGCATATTCTGGTTGCCGACGACGATGTCGCGATCCGCACCGTTCTCAATCAGGCGCTATCGCGCGCCGGGTATGAAGTGCGCTCGACGGGGACGGTGGCGGGCCTTTGGCGTTGGGTCGCAGCGGGCGAGGGCGACCTCGTCATTACCGACGTAATCATGCCCGACGACAACGCCTTCGAGTTGCTGCCGCGTATAAAGCGGCTGCGGCCGGACCTGCCGATCATCGTCATGAGCGCGCAGAACACCTTTATGACGGCGATCAAGGCGTCCGAACGCGGCGCTTACGAATATCTGCCCAAGCCCTTCGATTTGCGCGAACTTGTCGCGATTGTCGGGCGGGCGCTGGCCGAGCCCAAAATCCGCAAACCGGCGGAGCTTGAGAATGGCCTCGCGGGCGATTCCATGCCGCTTATCGGCCGCTCGCCGGCGATGCAGGACATTTTCCGCTCGTTGGCGCGCCTGATGCCGACTGACCTGACGGTGATGATCACCGGCGAGTCGGGTACCGGCAAGGAACTCGTCGCGCGGGCGCTGCATGACTACGGCAAACGCAAGAGTGGACCGTTTGTCGCGATCAATATGGCAGCGATTCCGCGCGATCTCATCGAAAGCGAATTGTTCGGCCATGAGAAGGGCGCCTTCACCGGCGCCAACGCCCGATCAGTCGGGCGGTTCGAACAAGCCGAGGGCGGTACGCTATTCCTCGACGAGATCGGCGACATGCCGATGGAGGCGCAGACGCGCCTGCTGCGCGTCCTGCAGCAGGGCGAATATACGACGGTTGGCGGCCGCACGCCGATCCGCACCAACGTGCGCATCGTTGCGGCGACCAACAAGGACTTGCGTTACTCCATTCAGCAGGGTTCTTTCCGCGAGGATTTGTTCTTCCGGCTCAATGTCGTGCCGCTGCGTCTTCCGCCTCTGCGCGAGCGCACCGAGGACATCCCCGATCTCATCCGCCATTTCTTCGTTCGCGGCGTCGCCGACGGATTATCGCTGAAGTCGCTCGATCCCGGGGCGATGGATCGGCTGCGGCGCTATCCTTGGCCCGGCAATATCCGCGAGCTCGAAAACCTCGCCCGCCGGCTTGCCGCGCTGTACCCGCAGGACGTCATCAGCGAGTCGTTGATCGAAACAGAACTCGGCTTCAGCGCGCCCCTGCAAAGCGCGCTCGCGCCAGTCAGCGCCGGGCCGTCGGCTAACCGGTCGGCCGGGGG
>JAYUFK010000404.1:0-7687 GCA_043739325.1 Methylocapsa sp.
AGCCTCTCTGCCGCCGATTGGGTGCATGGTCGTCACCGTAGCGGCATGAGACCACACCTCCGCCAGCGGACCGGCGTCCCCTTTGGCCATGTGGTTCAAAGCTGAATAGAATTGCTCGGATGCGGCGCGAACTTCGCTCTCTGCTGACATGTTCGTTTCCTCCGTATTTGCTTCTGACGCCTAATTAATCTGGCGTGTGGAAATCTTACTCCAGAGCGGCCTCAAGCGCACTTCCCGCGATTTGCGCCGGTTATGTCGTGATCCTCCAACCTTGGATAACCGCCAAGGACGCATTGAGGCTCAATGACCGCCCCTTGACAACGCTGTTGCGCAGACAAGCCTCGGCTTCATGCACTCACTGGGCGCGGGGTTGCGACGCCGACGGGTATTGTCACGGCGTGAGCTTGCCGGCGGCGAGGTGGTTAGTTAGAGTCGGCGATGACTGAGATTGGTTACGCCGGATTTCGCTTTCCGCCTGAGGTCATTCATCAGTCGATCTGGCTCTATCTTCGGTTCATGCTAAGCTTGCGAGATGTCGAAGATTTGCTGGCCGAGCGGCACGGGGCGCCAAGTCGCGCCATTTTCTGCGCGCTATCCTGACCTCGAATTGGATTACGCGTATCGAGTAACCGCTGCGTTGCGGCTTAAGCGCGAAATGCGAGGGGAACGACCGATCGGACGCAGGATTGGCTTCACCAACCGGTCCATCTGGGGCAAATACAAGCGCCAATGTGGGGATATATATATGACCGCACGGTCCGCGATATTCCCCGAGGGGGCGTGGACGTTCCACTAGGCGACTTCGCCGAGCCGCGCATCGAACCCGAGATTGTCTTTGGATTGGCGGCGGCGCCTACCCCCGACATGGATGAGGCACGATTGTTTTTCCAGCGGCCACGTTCATAGCGACTATCAATTCGAAGCTGACGGGCTGCCGCGCCAAATGACCGCAAGTCATCCGTGACCAATCGATCGGGTGCGAAGCCGTATTTCTTCAAAAGCTTTCGCATCAATTTTAGCGCGGCATATTTGTTTCGCTTGGACTCAACCAGCACGTCGAGGACTTCGCCCTCCGCGTCAACGGCTCGCCAAAGATAGACCACGCGTCCGTCGATTTTCAGATAGAAACGATGCCGAGAGACATCTGGCCTCAAACTCCTTAAAGCGGCGCTTATTCGTGAAACAATGCCTTAGGCGGCAAAATATTGCGCCAGGCTAGCTAGATCATTGCGGAACTACCTATTTCCTTCAAAAGGGATGTCAATATGGTCGTTGTTCCTATTGAGGCTTCTAATGAGATTAAAGGTCCTTTCAGCGGCCCGCGCGCCGATCTTGGGAGGCGCGCTCGAGCGACCGATACGGTCATAATTGTCGTTGCGGTTATTGCTGGGCTTTCATACGGCCGAGAAGTTCTGGTTCCGATCGCGTTGGCCGTCTTGCTGAGTTTTGTGCTTGCGCCCGTTGCCGGCGCGCTGGTGCGCCTGCGAATTGGTCGAGTCGCATCGGTCCTCGTCGCGGTTGTCGTGGCGATCGGCGTCCTTATTGGACTGGGCGCGATCATCGGCAAACAAGTCGCCCAGCTTTCTGACAACCTTCCGCAATACCAGATTGTGATCTCCAAGAAATTGGAGGCGGTTCGCAGTTCGGACATTAGCAAGGGCGTCGTCGAAAAGGCGGCTGACGCCTTACAAGGGCTCAATAGCAAATTGACGAAACCAGCCGAGACGACTGCGCCGTCGCCTGTGAACGCCGCGCCTGCCGCTCTCGACCAACATTTATTGCCGGTAGAGGTTCATGAGCCGGCGCCCAGCCCGGTTCAAATCCTTCAAAGCATTCTTACGGCGCTTCTTCCCCCTCTCGCCACTGCGGCGATCGTCGTTATATTCGTAATTTTCATTCTCCTTCAAAGAGGGGACCTTCGCGATCGATTTATTGGGCTGACGGGCGCGCACGACCTCAATCGCACCACAAAGGCTCTCGACGAAGCCGCCACTCGGTTGAGCAGCTATTTCCTTGCGCTAACGGGGATCAATGCGGCTTTTGGGCTCGCGATCGGCGCAGGTCTCGCGCTCATTGGGGTACCCAATCCAATCCTCTGGGGCATCGTTGGAGCGGTTTTGCGCTTCGTGCCTTATATCGGCGCCTTCATTGCGGCAGCGTTCCCCCTGGCGCTGGCCGCTGCGGTCGATCCTGGTTGGAGCATGGTGGTCGAAACCGCATTGTTGTTCCTGTTCCTTGAAACACTCATGGGCCAAGTCGTTGAACCGCAGCTCTTCGGGCACACGACCGGCATGTCGCCGCTAGCCATAATAATTGCGGCTGCGTTTTGGACCTTGATCTGGGGCCCGCCAGGGCTGCTTCTTTCCACACCGATAACGGCGTGTTTGGTGGTTCTTGGGCGCCATGTCGAGAATCTCAATTTCATCGAATTGCTGCTTGGTGATAAGCCCGCGCTGTCTCCAGTGCAAAGTTTCTATCAGCGTATCCTCGCATCGGACCCCGATGAGGTCGCCTTTCAAGCAGAAGCTTTTCTTTATGAAAAGCCGCTCCTCGACTATTACGAGGAGGTCGCGATGCCCGCCCTTGCCCTTGCGCAAGTCGATGTATCCCGAGGTGTTCTCGACATCAATCGGCAGAGCGAAGTCTGCGCGTGCGTCGAACGGGTCGTGGATGATCTTGCTGACCATGTTGATCCCGATTCTTCGGCTACGCAAGAGTCAGAGGGCGATCAATTAACGGTTGCCCCGTCTCCTGACGCCGCACCAACACTCGCCCATTCGGTTCTTTGCTTGGCGGGGCTTACGCCTCTCGATCAGGCAGCTTGTGCGATCGTCACGCAGCTTCTCGATCGTCAAGGACTATCGGCAACTTTTCAGGGTCCCGCTGCCCTCACTTCAGGCGGTATCTTTGGACTGGATGCTAGAAATGTCCGCGCCATTTGCATCTTCTACCTGGACCATCGCAGCATGGCTTCGATTCGATACTCGGTTCGCCGGCTTCGCCGAAAATTTCCCACGATACCCGTCGCGGTTTGCCTTTGGGGCAACGCCGATCTCACTGCACTGGCGGAGTCGGCGCGAGCCGATGCGACGATTAACACGCTTCGGGAGGCTGTCTCATTCTGTGTCGATCACAACGGCTCGTCAAAACCCGTTTCGCGAGCGCCTCCGTTGTCTGAGGCAAAGTTGGTCGCGGGGTAGGCTAGCGTGCTCCGCACCCCGGATGACCGTGTTACTACGCATTCACGCAGCGGATGCATACCAGCTATTTTAGTCCGTCCACGGCGCGCAGGCTTTTTCGGCAATATGCCGATGCGCGCTTAAATTCATGGAAATATTTCAGTTCTGGTAGCGATGCCGTACTAGCGGCCATGCTTGCAAACCCTGGATTCTCGTGGTCAACGACACAGACGCGATAGCCAAGGCTTGTGAGGAGTTGAACGACAAGCGAGCCGGTAATTCCCGCTCCCATATCGAGCGCATCGCACCCGCAGAAACAGTTTCCTTTGCTCCAGGGCGGCGCAACGGCGCTTCTATAATTGATGGAACTTTTCGCGTAGCACGAAGTCTTCGAGCAAGCTCGGCCTGCGTTCCCCGGATTTGAGAGAATTTTGGTTGTCCGTTATTTCAACGCCAAAATTGGTCGTCAGGGGATCGCCGCCGCGCTGATGTAGTTAGTCTTCCTTCTAAGCCGTTCTTAAATACGCGTTGGCACTCTCTTGTAACGAGTGCTAACGAGGACCATGTGAGCATCAGGTCAAATCTGCGCAGTACCTATAGGCATTTGCCTTGAGCCGGCTTTTGCGCGCTGACCGGAAACGAGCCCCATGAAATTTCGTCCACTGCACGACCGCGTCGTCATCCGTCGCCTTGAAGGCGAGGAGAAGACGAAGGGCGGCATCATCATACCCGACACCGTCAAGGAGAAGCCGCAGGAGGGCGAGGTCGTTTCAATTGGCCCCGGAGCCCGCGATGAGAGCGGCAAGCTCATTCCCCTCGATCTCAAGGCCGGCGACCTCGTGCTGTTCGGCAAATGGTCGGGGACCGAAGTCAAGATCGACGGTCAAGATCTCCTGATCATGAAAGAGTCCGACATTATGGGCGTGATCGAGGGCAGAGTCGCCGTCAAGAAGGCGGCCTAAGAACAAAAAGTTCCTCACAGTCAGCACGGGAGTTGAACGCCATGTCTGCCAAAGACGTCAGATTTTCCAGCGATGCGCGCGACAGGATGCTGCGCGGAGTCGACATCCTCAATAACGCCGTCAAGGTGACGCTCGGTCCCAAAGGCCGCAACGTTATCCTCGACAAATCATATGGCGCGCCGCGCATCACCAAGGACGGCGTCACCGTCGCCAAGGAGATCGAGCTCGAGGACAAGTTCGAGAACATGGGCGCTCAGATGGTGCGCGAAGTTGCCTCGAAAACCAATGATCTTGCCGGCGATGGCACCACCACCGCGACGGTGCTCGCCGCCTCGATTATGAAGGAGGGCCTCAAGCTCGTTGCGGCTGGTATGAACCCGATGGATCTGAAGCGCGGCATCGACATAGCGGTGACGGCGGTGGTCAAGGACGTCGAGTGCCGCTCGAAGAAGGTGCAGTCCTCCGAGGAAATCGCCCAGATCGGGACGATCGCCTCGAACGGCGACCAGTCCATCGGCAAAATGATCGCCGAAGCGATGAAGAAGGTCGGTAACGAGGGCGTGATAACGGTCGAGGAGGCGAAGACCGCCGAGACCGAACTCGATGTCGTCGAGGGAATGCAGTTCGATCGCGGTTATCTCTCGCCCTACTTCATCACCAATGCCGAGAAGATGGTGGCTGAGCTCGAAGACCCCTATATCCTCATACACGAGAAGAAGCTTTCGTCATTGCAGGCGATGCTGCCGATCCTCGAAGCGATCGTGCAGAGCGGCAAGCCGCTGTTGATCGTCGCCGAGGATATCGAAGGCGAGGCGCTGGCCACGCTGGTCGTCAACAAGCTGCGCGGCGGCCTCAAAGTCGCGGCGGTCAAGGCGCCCGGCTTTGGCGATCGCCGCAAGGCCATGCTGGAAGACATAGCCGTGCTGACCTCTGGCAGCATGATCGCCGAAGACCTTGGCATCAAGCTTGAGAATGTGACGCTGCAGATGCTGGGTCGCGCCAAGAGGGTGCGGATTGAAAAGGAGAACACCACGATCATCGACGGCGCTGGCAATAAGAAGGATATCCAGGCGCGCATCGCTCAGCTGAAGGCGCAGGTCGAGGAGACGACCTCGGATTACGACAAGGAGAAGCTTCAGGAGCGTCTCGCCAAGCTCACCGGCGGCATCGCGGTGATCCGCGTTGGCGGTTCGACCGAGGTCGAGGTGAAGGAGAAGAAGGATCGCGTCGACGATGCGATGCACGCGACCAAGGCTGCCGTCGAGGAGGGGATTGTTCCCGGCGGAGGCGTCGCGCTATTGCGCGCCAAGGCCGCCATCGGCAAGCTGAGCGATGAGAATGGCGATATCCAGGCCGGCATCAACATCGTGCTCAAGGCTCTCGAATCGCCGATCCGTCAGATCGCCGAGAATTCTGGGGTGGAAGGCTCGATCGTTGTGAGCAGGGTCTTGGCCAACAAATCGCCGACCTTCGGATTCGACGCCCAGACCGAGCAATATGTCGACATGCTTAGCGCCGGCATCGTTGATCCAGCGAAGGTTGTGCGGGTCGCGCTGCAAGACGCGGCCTCGATTGCCGGTCTCATGATCACGACCGAAGCCATGGTCGCTGAGACACCGAAGAAGAGTGCTCCAGCTATGCCAGGTGGCGGCGGCGGCATGGGTGGTATGGGTGGAATGGACTATTGATCGCCTGACAAGATGTGCAGAGGGCGGCAGCAATGCGGCTCCTTTCCTGACCTTTCGCGCTTCAGCTGACAACTTGGCGAGAAAATGAGCGTGCGCGCGAGCGCGGCGGAGCCCTCGTCTTCCTTTGAGGTGGCGGCCCGATCCATCGTGGAGGCGCGCTCAGTTCAGCCGAAACTCTCCGCTGATGGCCTTGAATTCCGCTGGCTTGATCAGATCCGCGTGGGCAACGGTGACCGAATGCAGCAGACCGTCGATATCGCGCGACCAGAAGTGCAGAAATTTCCGCAATTCGGGAAAGTGAGGATGCAGGTCGTAAAGTTGCCAGACATAGCTCTGCAAGATGCCCGGATGATCTGGCATCCTATACAGAATATTGGCGGTGGTCAGACCAAAACCTTCGAGCTGGCGGCGAAAGTCAGCTGAGACCATCTTGTCCTCCGTCGAATCGCGGGCAATCGTTTCAGCTTCGCCAACAGTCCGCAAGATGAAATCAAGAATTGTTCATTGATTTCATGTTGTTAGCAGCATACAAGATTGAGTGCTGATTTCGTCGTGACCCACTTGGCCAGCGTGTGGAATGCCGGCTCGCGTCGATTGGGCGTTGACCGACCGGGGCTTGACTCCGTGCCATTCCGGCAGTCCGCTCCACCGTCCAGCCTCCTCCATGTTTGCCCGCTGCGAACAAGGTGATCGAAATGTCTAAGCGGACTATGGGAAGCATTCTCAAAAGGCGCGTCCTACTGGCATTGATGATGGTCGCTTTCGGGGCGGTGGTTGCCTACGGACTCGTAAACAGCGTCCCTGGCATCCAGAAGCCCAGTCCGGCGGCAGTTACCGCTACGCCGCTCCCGACGGCGGAGCCAAGCCCGACGCCAAAGCCGTAACTGGCCGTGTCAGCATCGCCCCGCACAAGACGGCGCAAGGCACGTCGCGCCTGCATTCGTGACCGCAGCGGACGCCCACTGGTTACCAAAAGCGTTCATGTGAATGCCGTCCGGCGTGACGACGTTTCGCGCCGTGAACTACGTCATCATTCGTCGCCAGCAACCGGGAAAATATAGAAAAGAAAACTAGTTCTCGCGCGCCATTGCGGCGGTGCGGGCACCTGTACGGACGTGATCGGTTACACGGCTGTCCGCAGCGGTCAGGACCCACTCGCGCCTACCATTATCGTGCCTCCCACAGGTAAGTTCCGCTTCGCGTCTTCGAGCCCGCCGTTATCGTCAGGGTTGAGGTGGCGGGGGTCGTAGTGCTGTTCGAGACGACGGGGTTCGGGCTGAATTTGGCGCTCCCGCCTCTGGCGTCCGTGACGGTCACCGTGGTCATCGCGCTCGAGCCCCTCGCAACCGTAAGCGTGGGAGGCGCTGCGAGGCTGAAATCGGCGATTGTGACTCCGCCGCCCACCGTGAACGAGCCGATCGCCGTGCTCCACAGATAATTGAAGATCGGGCTGTTCTGCGTGTAATACTCGTTCGTGTACCAGAAGTCGGCGCGTTCACGATTTCAAGATCCCCGAACTCGGCAAGGTAGCGCCTTACGGCGTCTACGACATCGCCTACAATTCGGGATGGGTGAATGTTGGCATCGATCACGACACCGGCGCCTTCGCTGTAGAGAGCATTCGACGCTGGTGGAACGCCTTAGGAAAGAGCTGCTATCGTGGTTCCGCCAGCCTGCTCATCACCGCCGAATGCGGCGGCAGCAACCGGGCTCGTGTTCGGCTGTGGGAGCGTGAGCTTCAGGTCTTCGCCAATGAATCCGGCTTAGAGCCTGACTCGAAATTCATGCCGCAGGCATTTTTAGTGAAATCGGCCCACAGCGTCGGCCCGAAATTGCTCAAACTGACCCGATCGTGGCC
>JAYUFK010000405.1:0-2772 GCA_043739325.1 Methylocapsa sp.
GTCGTCGATTGCCGGGGCTTCGCCGCCCGCGACAGCTTGCCGGAACTGCGCGGCGTGCGCGGCGAGATGCTGCTGCTGCGCACCGACGAGGTGCGGCTGTCGCGCCCCGTTCGGTTGCTGCATCCCCGCATCCCGCTCTACATCGTCCCGCGCGCGGGCGGCGTGTTCATGATCGGCGCGACCATGGTCGAGAGCGCGGAGAAGGGCGGCGTCACGGCGCGTTCTGCGATCGAACTCCTGAGCGCGGCGTTCGCGCTGCATCCGGCTTTCGGCGAGGCCGAAATCCTCGAAATGCGCGCGGCCGTGCGGCCGGCTTACGCCGACAACGAGCCGCGCGTGATCGCGCGCGACGGGCGCATCTTCGTCAACGGCGCCTACCGGCACGGCTTCCTGCTCGCGCCTGACATGGCGGCGCGGGCGGCGGAAATGGCGGTCAAGCTTGTAGACTAGTCTGGACCAGACTAGAATGTTCCCGGAAAGGGTGCGGGAAAATGTGGACAGTGCAGGAAGCCAAGGCGAAACTCTCGCAGGTGCTGCAGCGCGCGCGCGCCGGCGAGGCGCAGGTCATCGGCGCGCAAGAGCCCTGTGTGGTCATTTCTTTGGACGAGTACAAGCGTCTCACCGCCCGTTCGGAGGAGCCGCATCCGGGCAAATGGCTCGTCGAAAATCTGGCCGGCCTCGGCGAGATCGAACTGCCGCCGCGCGAGGATAACCGACCGATTCCGTTTGCCGACTGGACGGATGAAGATTGGGCGGCGTTGGATCGGTCGTCAACTTGAAAGCACGAGCGACCCTCCTCGACACAAACGTGTTGTCAGAGCTCCTGAGGCCGCAGGGCGAGGTGCGCGTGCGCGCCTTCGTCGAAGGGCTGGAAAATCCCCTTGTGAGCGCGATCGTCTTTCACGAACTCGCCTATGGCGTTGAGATGATGGCGGCGGGCTCGAAGCGAGCTAGGCTGAGCGCGGGGATCGATACCTTTCGCAAACATTATCGAAGTCGAACGGTTTTCGTCGATGTCGATATCGCAGAAATCGCGGGTCGCTTGCGCGCGGGCGAGGCGAGGTCTGGGTTCAAGCTCGATGCGCCCGACGCACTTATTGCAGCGACCGCAGTTTCAATTTCCGCGCGGCTCGCCACGCGGAATCTCCGCCATTTCGAAAGATTGGCGATCGATCTGGTTGATCCGTGGAAACAGTGACGCGTTTCATTTACGTCAACGGCGAGCCGCGCGATCTCGCCGCCGGCAATCTCGCCGAGGCGCTGGCTGCGCTCGATTACGCCGACGCCATCGTGGCGACGGCGCTCAACGGCGAATTCGTGCCCCAACGCAAGCGGGCCGAGACGCCGCTCGCGCCGGGCGATCGCGTTGAAATCGTCGCGCCGCGACAGGGGGGGTGATTCATGGCGAAAGCTAGTCTCCTAGATGCAATTATTCCGGTCTCAGAACAGACTTCTTGGACCGATAGCCCGCTGCTTTTGGATGAGCCGCCGATTCGACCGCCGCCCATTTTGGCTGACGACCCTTACGACGACCGGCTTGCGCTTTTGTTGGGGTCGGCCGAATGGCTGGAGTTCGCGGCGTTCCTGCGGGGGTACATTCTGAATGGTATCCCGAAACCTTTCGACACTCAACCGAGTGCAAACAGCATCGGGTGGTGGAACATAACGGTAGGAAACAAGGCCGGTCGCGTTCAGATAAGCGTCAACCGCCAATACGCAGTGACAGTTGATTTCCGCGCTGATGAGGCGGGCAAAGCGAAAGGTTTTGGCGCTTTTTATATTGACAAAGAGACAGTCGAGAGGGAGCATGCGCAAGGTATAATATTGCCGCATGGGTTTGCAATCGAGCAGACGACATTGAAGGGTTACGAGCGTGACGTCGTGGCGCTAACGTTCGACGCGACCCTTGATGATATTGCCAACGTATTTAATTCTCAGTGGATGTTGCGCGCAGTACGAATATTGAATCTAGACCTTATGCGTGGCGGGCGGTTGCAGTTTGGTTGGCAACGTTTTCATATGCCGAAATTTATAGACGCTCTTTTTTCTACCGATTTCAACGAAGAGGCTGTTGGGCAACCCGCGCCCGCCGCTACGCCGGAAAATGGTCCTGAAAACGTCGAAACGCAACGCGAGATCATTGCACTAGCGCGGATTGGTCAAGCTCGCTTCGCGCAAGACGTTTTCGCGCGCTATGGTCGCCGTTGCGTCGTTTCAGGGGTTGAAGCCGTCGAGCTTTTGCAGGCCTGCCACATCAAACCTTGGGTGGAAGCCAGCGACGATGAGCGGATGGACCCTAACAACGGACTCTGTCTTGCCGTTCATCTACATGTGGCGTTCGACACGCATCTCCTCGGCGTCGCTCCAAATGGCCGGATCGTACTTTCGGATCGATTGACCCGGGAAGATCGAGAGCGATTGAAATTACGCGAAGGTTTGCAAATCGAGGTGACGGCCGAGCAACGGCCCTACATTGAATCTAGATTCACCCAGTTCACAGAAGCGCAGGGCGTCGAAGGCCCGCCTATGGTTGAATGAAGCTGAGTTTTTCGCACAGAACGGGTTGAAGGAAATCCGCATGCTGGAATTCTACGGCCGGCCCGTTGGCTCCCGCCTGCTGCTGGGCACCTCGCAATATCCCTCGCCCGCGATCCTGGCCGAGGCGGTCAAGGCGAGCGGGGCGGGGATCGTCACCGTGTCGCTGCGGCGCGAGGCGGCGCGGTTGCGCGAGGGACAGGATTTCTGGCGCCTGATCCGGGATTTGGGCGTGCG
>JAYUFK010000406.1:0-20571 GCA_043739325.1 Methylocapsa sp.
TCTCCGCCAGCGAGCGCGTCTCCGAGCTCGCGGCGAGCGTACAGCGCCTCGCAGGGATGACGTTTGAATTTGGCGATCGTTACGTCGTGGTCAATATTCCCTCGCTGTCGGTCGAGGCGGTCGAGGGCGGCCGCATCGCGCATCGCTATGTCGCGATCGTCGGCGGCGTCGAACATATGAGCCCGGAAATTACGGCGCATGTTCAGGTCATCAATCTCAATCCGACGTGGACCGTGCCGACCTCGATCATCAGAAAAGAAATCATCCCGAAGATGCAGCGCGATCCCGGCTATCTCACGCGCGCCAAGATTCGCATTCTCGATGGCGCCGGCAACGAGGTCGATCCGCGCAGCGTCGACTGGAACACCCAGCGCGCTGTCACCTACACGTTGCGCCAGGACTCTGGCGTCGGCAATTCGCTCGGCTCGATCCGTATCGGCATGCCCAACAAGCTGTCGGTGTACATGCACGACACGCCGTCGAAGGGGCTGTTTAGCGCGGACTACCGCTTCCTCTCGCACGGCTGCGTGCGCGTGCAGGGTGTCTACAATCTCGCCGAATGGCTGTTGCAGGGCACGCCGGGCGGGTGGGACAAGAATGCATTGACGGCAAGGGTGAAAGAGGGCGTTCGCGAGGACATCAAGCTGGCGCAAAGCGTGCCGGTGACCTGGGTCTATCTGACGGGGTGGTCGAACGGCGACGGCGTCAATTTTCGCAACGACGTCTACGACCTCGATAGCGCGACGATCGCCGCCGCCAACGCCTTGCCCGCGCCGCCGGAGCCAGCCCTCGCATCGCCCGTGCAGTGAGCCGGCTTACCCCACTACCTAACCGCGTCGATCCGTTTGGCGAGCTTTACGCGACGCCGGCGCGCGGCCTGCTGATGGGCAATCGCGGCGGGAAATTTCATCGCCCTGATCTATCGCTCGGTCGCCGCCGCTGGGCATCGAAGCAATGGATCGCTTGCGTCGGCGCGTTCAAGGGGCGTCATCGCGCGGTTTGGGGCGCGGGCTATACGGAGCTGTTCTTTCTCGACGAAGTCACCGCCTTGGCGGCCGGGCATCGTCCGTGCTTAGAGTGCCGCCGCGCCGACGCGGAAGCGTTCCGTCTGGCCTTTGCAGACGGGCGTCGCGTGAGCGCGCCCGAGATGGACGCGATCCTGCACAGCGAAAGACTCGATGGCGCGCGCAAGCGCTTGCATGAAGTAGCGTTGGAGAGCCTGCCGGATGGATCGATGGTCGCGCTGGAAAATTGCGCCTTCGCAGTGCGTGGAGATGCGTTGCTGCAATGGACCGATGAAGGATACGGCGCGCCGCGCAAACGACCGCGCAGCGGCGCTGCTTTATGCGTCACGCCGCTGGCGATCGTCAAAGTCCTGCAAGCGGGCTATTCGCCGCTCTGGGCAAAATTCCCATTATTGACCCTTGTCAAGAACAAGCGGAAAGGCGATGCTGGTAGAGGCGCCAACTATACAGGGCGATGCCCGGTCAAACCAAGATTGGAGACGTCGTCATGAAGAATACGCTGCCGTTTCTTGTATTGCTCGTCCTGGCCGGCCTGATTCCAAGCGAGGCGTCCGCCTGGTACTGCCGCGCTGGGAGCCCAACCGGCGGCTGGGGCTGGGGGCAGGCGTATTATCGCGGCGGCGCCGCGTCGATCGCGCTGAACAATTGCGCGGTCAACACGCCGCGCGGTTTTGTCTGCCGCATTCGTTATTGCACGCCCTCTCGCTGAGGATGCGGCGATGCGTGGAATCCTACTGACGTTGGCGCTCGCCGCTGTCGTGGGTTGTCTAAGTTCCGCTCCGGCTTTCGCCGAATGCTACGATGTGTTCGGCTGTAGCGATCGCGCTGCGTTCCGGCTTGACGATCTGTTGAACGGCCCGAACTGCGACTTTCTCTACACGATGCGCAACGAGATTTACCGTGCGCACGGCTATTGCTTCAAGACGGAGAAGGCGATCACTACGTTTGGCAATGACGGTTGCACGATTGAAAATGCCGACAACCTTCACCTCAATCCGATCGAGCGCCGCAATGCCGCCGTCATCGGAAAGGCGGAGACAATCAAGGGCTGCCCGCGCTGATTTTGCTGAAGCGCACCAAGTGATTTATTATCGTCGTCGATAGCGACAAAACGAATTTATTCTCAAAGCAATTGGGAGTGAAGACATGTCGCCTCGCATATTACTGGCCTTCGCGTTGACGCTCACGCCGATTACCGCGGCTTTCGCCGGCGACGCGCTGGGTGAATGGGTGCGCGACGACGGACCGGGCAAAGTGCGTTTCTCCCAATGCGGCGACGCGGTGTGCGGATTCATCACCGCGAAAAATGGCCCCGACGATCATGGCAAGATCGGCCAGCAAGTGTTCTTCGGTATGAAGCTTGAGGGTGATAGCGTGTGGCGAGGCACCGCCTTCAACCCTGAGAACGGCAAGGAATATTCCGGCAAGATGTCGCTGTCGGGCAGCAGGCTGACAACGGCGGGCTGCGTCCTGGGCGGCCTGATCTGCAAGTCGCTCACGTGGACCAGGGTGAAGTAGTCGGGGAGGGCGCGCGAACATTCGGGAGTCGCGACGGTATGTCTGACCGCAGTGGCCTATTGCGCCGCCTGTGCATGCGCGATCGGGAATGTCAGCTCGACCAACGTGCCTTGCTCCTTGCGGCTGTTGATCGAAAACCCCGCCTTGTTGGCTTCGACGAGCGCCTTGGTCAGCGGCAGGCCGAGGCCGGTTCCGCCGGCGCGGCGCCCCTTTGATACCTGGCGGAAGGGTTCGAGCGCGGCGGTTAATTCGTTTTCGCTCATACCGATGCCGGTGTCTCGGATGCGGATCACCGCCTGATTGGCTTCGCTCAGGGCGCTAGACACGATCACCTGTCCGCCCGGCTCGTTGAACTTCACCGCGTTCGACAGCAGGTTGAGGACGATCTGCCGCAACGATCGCTCGTCGGCGAAAACCGATGGCAGCTTATCGTAGAGCGACAGGCGCACGATGATGCGCTCGCGCGTCGCATGCGGCTGGATCAGCGCGACGCATTCCTGAATGACGCGATTGGCGTCGAGCGGCGCGAAATTGAGTTCGAATTTCCCCGCCTCGATCTTCGACAGATCGAGCAGATCGTTGACCAGGCTCAGCACATGCTGGCCCGAGAGATGGATGTCGTTGATGTACTGCTTGTAGCGATCGCTGCCGATCGGTCCGAAGCGCTCCTCGCGCATGACTTCGGTAAAGCCGAGAATTGCATTGAGCGGCGTGCGAATTTCATGACTGATGGCGGACAGCATGTCGGATTTGAGCGCGCTGGTCTTTTCGGCCTCGGCGCGGGCTTTTTCCGAGTCTCGCCGCGCGGATTTCGTCGCCGTCAGATCGCGCAGCACGGCATAATATTCGTTGGCGCGCGCCGGCCCGGCTGGGTGCAACGTCATTAGCAGATCGGGCGCATGGCCGCGCCGTTCGCGGGCGACAACTTCAAGGCCGGGCTGGACAGCCGCGTCGGGCGAGGCGCCGAGGATCGATTCGAAACAGGCCCCAGCCGCCTCGCGGCTTTCAGCGGCGAGCAGGCGGGCGAAATTTTCTCCGATAATCTCGCGTTGCTCGATGCCGAGCAGCGCTTCTGCGCGATGGCTGAGCGAAAGGATCCTGCCATCGCGATCGATCCCGACGACGCCATCGCTGGTTTTGTCGAGCAGGGCGAAAGCTTCATGGGTTTGCGCTTGATGACGTGAAACTTCGTTCTCAAGCGCTTGCAGTTTGCTGCGATATTCGGCTTCGAGCGAGCGCCGGAGGGAGATGAGGGTTGCCGGCGCGCCGCTCCATTCGATCGTCTGCGGTTGACCATCGACGGCGATCAAATCGCCGTTGGCGGCGACGAGCGACAAGGGGCCGCCGATGCCCGCAGGGGTTGCCTGTTCCGGCTCGCGACCCTTGAACATATGCGCCAGACCATCCGCCTGGCGAAACGTCTCGATGTCGCGATAGCCAAGTAGGTCGAGTAGCGTGCGATTGAGATAAAGCGCTTCCTCGCCGCGCGTCACAAGCACGCCGATCGGCACGGTGTCGAGCAATTGCCGCGCGTCTTGGGCGCCGATGGCGGCGCCGTCTGGCGCGGTCGCGACAGCCGTTGAATCGCTCGTTGGCTCGCTTCCGCCTTGCTCGGCGCCGAGGTCGATCAGATCGCGTTGGCGATTGCCCGTTTCGGGCGCGTTCTCATTCGCGTCCGACTGCGCCGGCGCGATAACCTTGTCTTCACGAACCCGCATTCTGGCGCCCAGCGCCATGGCGATTTCGCGAAACGCGTCGCGCTCGTCCGTCGTCAGCGCGATACTATCGCCGCCGTTGTTGCGTCCCGGACTTTCCGATGTCAGGACGCGCATCGAACCCGGCCGGATCGGTACGACGTTCGGGCGGCTTGGCGGGCTGGCGAGGCCCGGGCGCAACGTGACGATTTCGGCGCTGCGCTCGCTTGCGGGCTGTAGCGCCGAGTGCTCCGGCGCCTCGTCGGCGACCTCTGGAACATCCGGATCGCCGCGCTCGGGAGCAATTTCGGCGATGAGCCGTTCGAGTTTGGGAGCCGACGCTGGAGCCGGCTCCGCTTCCATCGGCTTGACGGGCGCGGCGATCGGTTCGAATTCGCCGGTGAAAACTCCAAAGCCGCGAAAGCCCGCGAATTGGCGCTGCTTGTCGAACAGCGGCGAGCCTGACAGCGTCGCCACGAGGTTTCGACCCCCCTCGGCATTTGGCCAGAGCAGGCGCACCGACTGAAATGTGGCGCGACCGGCGATCGCGCTGACGAGTTCGTCGAACCTTCCCGCCGCTGCGCGCGCACGCAACTGGGCAAGCGTTTCGCCGACATTGGGCGCGTGGCCGCCGACCCGTTCGACCAAAGCCGGCGAGGGCGACGCGAAGCGATCGTCGGCATCGCTCGACCAAACAAAGCGCACGGGCGCTAAATGCGGCGGCGCGGCGGCCGGCAAATCCTGTTCGGGTTGAGGAACCGCGGGCGCGGCGGCTTCCTCAAGCAGTCGCGCCCACAGCGGCGGCGTCGCGGCGGCAAGAAGCGTTTCCCCGCGCGAGTCGATAAGGCGCGCGCAAATCAGGCCAATCTGGAGCGGCATTCTTGCCGCGAAGAATCGCAACAATTCGAACCGCGGAGGCCCCTCGGGCGGCGATGCGGCAAGGTGGCGCAGCCGTTGCGCCCCTTGGCTGTCGCCGGTTAGAATAGTGGCGAAAAGTTTGGTCGGCTCGTCAGCGCCAAACAGCGCGCATGCCGCGGCGTTGGCATAGACGAGACGCGCCGGATCTCCGCCCAGAACCAGGATTGGTTGACCGTTTCGGTGAGGCCCCGCGAAAGGCGAGGCGTCCAGGAGATGGGCGATCTCCCGAGGTTGCGCCATAGGTTCTTGCTCATTCATCAGCGGCGCGACTTCCAGAGGTTCCTATCGGACGACGGCCAGACCGCCTAGCCGGGAGAACGCGGCAACCCAGCATCGGAAAATACTTACCAAAACCTTAATGCTTTGGCTGGCATTTCGTCCATCCCATCGCCGCCCTCTCTTTCGGGAAGGGTTAAAATTTTGTGGTGCGGCGCAATATTATGTTGCAATGCAGCATAAGATCAGCTATAGGCTCCCGACGTTCAGAGAAACGCCGCGGTCGGCGGCTGCATTGTGGAGATGAAATTGGCCAACGCCCCGTTTGAGATTCCCAACGAACTACGCGATTTCGCCGAACGCAGCGTCGATCAGGCGCGTAAAGCGTTTGAAGGCTTCGTCAGCGTCGCGCAGAAGACTGTCGGCACGGCCGAAGGCGCCGCCACCACAGCCCAGACTGGCGTGAAGACCGTAGGCGCGCAGATTCTTAGCTACACCGAGCAGAACGTCAACGCGGCATTCGACCTTGCTCACAAGCTCGTTCAGGCCAAGGACCCGCAGGAAGCGCTCGCCGTCCAGAGCGAATTCCTCAAGGCCCAGCTCAACTCGTTGCAGACGCAAGCCAAGGAGCTTGGCGCGCTGATCCAGAAGAACGCCACCCCCGGTTCAAAGTAAATATCGATCCGGCATTGTTGCCGAAATTTTAACCCCGATTAAGGAAAATCATCATGGCTACCGCTCCCAAGAAACCAACGATTGTCGAGACCTTGGCTCCCGCCAAGGCCGCTGAAATGCCGGCCTTCACGGCTCCCGAATTCAACAAGGCGGTTGAGGCTGCTTCGGCGCCCGTCGCCGAAATGCAGGAAAACGTTCGCAAGGTCGTCGAGAAGAGCGTCGCCGACGCTCGCGAGGCTTATGCCAAGGCCAAGATTGCCGCCGAAGAAGCCGCCGGCGCTTTGGAACACAGCTTTGCCGCCGCCAAGACCGGCATTGCCGAAATCAACACCAAGGCGCTCGACGCGATGCGCGCCCATGTCGCCGCGAATTTCGACTTCGTGCAATCGCTGATCGGCTCCAAGTCGATGAACGATTACGTGACCTTGCAGACCGAATTCAGCCGCAAGCAGATCGAAGCCGTCACAGGCCAGGCCAAGGAGTTCAGCGCCCTGGCGCAGAAAGTGGCCAATGACTCAACGGCCCCGATCAAGGACCAGGTCGCCAAGTCGTTCAAGATCGCGATCTGATCGATACCGATATTCGGCGCCGAGCGTTCTCCTCCCTCGCCCGACGTCGTCGCGCCGCCCCCAGTTGGGGCGGCGCTTTTTTGCGCGTAAACGCGTGTATTGGCCCGGTATCTCGCGGGCTTGCGTTGGCGTGGCTTTGACACTAGTTTCCGCCGCGATTGGTCCTGCCGCCATAGCTCAGTTGGTTAGAGCGCTAGATTGTGGATCTAGAGGTCCCCCGTTCAAGCCGGGGTGGCGGTACCATCGGCGCTTTGATCGCGACTGCATTTCTTAAGCCGACGCGTTAGCTTGACCGGCAGCGACAGGTTTCGCCGGGCCTTGCTCCTTCATCGCATCACTCAATGCGAATTCTCGCCCACCTTCGGTCAAATGCGAAGGGCGAGCGGCCGCATCCCTCTCGGGATGATGAAAACGTCAACGCGCGGCTGGCGACCGCTCTGTCGCCAGCCAGGGACGCTTATTTCATTGCGGACGAAACTTCGCTGAACACTGTGTTCATTTGCGTGGCGACCGTCTGTATCGCCGCGATGATCGCGACGCTGAGGATCGCCGCCAACAAGCTGTATTCAATCGCGGTCGCGCCGTTTTCATCCTTAAGCAGGTCACGAAACAGACTGGTCATTTGTTGCTCCTATGGCTCCAATTTCGCGCTCTAACGACATCCCGGCTGTCGATCAGGAATCATCAAAGGGCACTCTTTCCTAGCAGCAGCGGCTTGCCGGCCAATTAAGGCGACTGAAGGTTTGTGGGTGTGAATGGTAATCTTCCGCTAGGGATCGCGTCGCCGAGAACTGCGGATTTCCCGAACAATTGCTCGACTTGGGATCAATTCGCCGCGGAAGGTGAGTTCGTCTTCGCCTCGAATTGGCACAGATCGGCGATCGGGCAAGTCCTGCACAGCGGCGCCCGGGCCTTGCAGATGTAACGCCCGTGCAAGATCAGCCAATGATGCGCATGGCGCACATAGGCCGAGGGAACGACGCGCATCAGGCCGCGCTCGACCTCTTCCGGACTCTTGCCGCGAGCGATCGGGAGGCGGTTCGAAACACGAAAAACATGGGTGTCGACGGCGATTGTCGAATGCCCAAACGCATTGTTCAGCACGACATTCGCCGTCTTGCGGCCAACGCCCGGCAGCGCCTGCAAGTCTTCGAGACGATCGGGAACCTCGCCGCCGTGATCGCGCAGCAAGGCGGCGGACAGGGCGAGGACATTCTTCGCCTTGGTCTTGTACAGGCCGATCGTCTTGATCTTTTGCGTCAGCGCGGCTTCGCCAAGATCCAGCATCTTTTGCGGCGTATCGGCGATCGCGAACAATGCGCGCGTCGCTTTGTTGACGCCCAAGTCGGTCGCCTGGGCCGAAAGCACGACCGCGACAAGCAGAGTGAAATTGTTGCGGTATTCCAATTCGCCCCTGGGCTCCGGATTGAGGCTCGCGAGGCGCGCGAAAATCGCCTCGATGCGGGCCTTGTGGGCCGGCGAGCGCCGCGCGGCGGCTGACTTGGAGGGATTGGTTTTTGGGGGTTTCGTCGGCGCCATACGCATCTTATAGTGGCGGGGCGCGCGAGCGCCAAGCTGTCCGCAATTTCGGGATCGCTTCATGAGCGAAGACGTCAACGGCTACGAGGCGCCGATCCTCGATATAAGGCTCCATCCGCACCGATCGCTGCAGGTCAAAGCGTTTCGGCGGCTGATGGCGGCGACATTTATCGTCAGCGCGTTGTTCAGCCTGCCGTTCTACCTGATGGGCGCCTGGCCGGTCGTTGGCTTTCTTGGTCTCGACGTGCTGGGGGTTTACATCGCGTTTCGCGCCAATTACCGCGCCGCGCGGGCTTACGAGGACCTGCGCCTGACGTCTCTGGAACTGCTGTTCGCCCGCGTCAGCGCGCGTGGCGGGCGGCGCGAATGGCGCTTCAATCCGTCGTGGGTGCGGTTCGAACGCATCGACCATCCCGAGTTTGGCGCGCAGCGCCTTTCGCTCATCAGTCGCGGGCGCAGCCTTGAAGTCGGCCGTTTCCTTGGGCCCGAGCAAAAGGCGGAATTCGCCGCGCGCTTTTCCAGCGCCCTGGCGCTGGCGCGGCGCGGACCCGCGATTTCCACACGAAGCGGCTAGCGCAAGACCTGACTGCGCACGCGTTGTTCGACTTTGGCTTCATCGTCGGGCGACAGGCCGGTCAACGCGTCGTCAAGTTGCTTGTCGTCGATCCCCGCCGCGCTTGCGAAGCGCTGCCATGTGGCGGCCTGAACGAGATCCTTGGGCACGCCGCGGCCGGTCGCATAAAGATGGGCGAGGCGATTTTGCGCGATGGGATTGTTTTGGCCGGCCGCGTTGGCGAAAAATCTCGCGGCGCCCGCCTCGTCCTTCTCGACGCCGATGCCGTTGAACAGCATGATGCCGTATTCGACTTCGCCCGCGACGACGCCCGCGACGGCGGCGCGCTTCAGCCAGCCTGCGGCGGCGCTGATATCGAGCGGAACGCCGCGCCCCTCGCGCAGCAAGACGCCATACGAATAGGCCGCATTGTCGTCGCCCGCGTCGGCGGCGCGATGAAACAAGTCCGCGGCCCTGGCAAAGTCCGGCTTGTTGTAACCCTCGCCCTCGAGCGCGATGATCGCGAGATTGTAAAGCGCCCCGGCATGGCCCTGCGCCGCGGCTTGCTCGAGCGGGGCTTTCGCGCCGGCGCGGTCGATTTCGACGCCCTCCGCGCCGCGCAGCAACATCATTCCGAGCTGGAACTGCGCCGCGCGATTGCCGAGGTTGGCGGCCAGCCGATACCAGCGCGCCGCTTCGGCGAAGTCGCGCTTGACCGATACGCCGTCGCGATAGATCTCGCCGATCAGCGTCATCGCCGGGGCGTCCCTTGGATCGATCGAGACGCGAGCCGTCGCCTCTTTCAGCGCGGTATAGAAGAGCCCGCGCTGGTAGGCGCCAAAGGCGAGATCGACATTGACGCTCGCCGCCGCGACCGGAGTTGGCGCTGGCGGCCCGCCGGCCTGCGGCGGCAAGGCGACGCCTTCGGCCGGCGGCGATATTGGCGCCTGCGCGAGAGCCGGCGTCGCCAGCAAACCAAGGATCGTCGCAATCTGGAGCGCGGGAAACGCCATGGCGCATCACCCCTCTGGAATGACCAGCGCGGCGACCGCTTGGGACAGCGCGGCGCGCGGCGATGGGGCGAGCCAGACCGCGTCGCCAAGCGCGACAAAGTCGGCTCGCGCGGCGGCGAGCGGCGCAACCTGCCCCAGGCTCGCGGCGAACCCGACGCAGGCCGGCTCGAATATTTCCGCCCACCAGGCGACGCGGTCCAGCGTCTCGTCCGCCGGAGGGGTGAACCCGTCCGTGCGCGGCTCGCCAAACATCACATAATCGGCGCCCGCCTCGCCGGCGGTCATGGCGTCGTCGCGGCTGCGCAGCAGGCCGGCGCCAACGATGCGCTCGGGCTTGAGGCTGGTCAGCGCTTCGGTGAGCGCCGCGCCCGCGCCGCTGACGTGAACGCCGTCGGCCCCGGCCCGCGCCGCGAGCCGGGCGTCGTTTTCCACCAGAAGCGCGGTGTCTGTCGGCGCGGTGATCTCAAGCAGCCGGGCGATGATCTTCTTGGCGTCGCCTTCGGTATTGGGCGCGAGGCGCACGAGCACGGACGCCACCTCGCCGCCCGCAAGCGCTTCAGCCAGCGCCGGGGCGAACGCGCCAAGGCTGGCCGCTGTCAGGGCCGGCGTGAACAAATAAAGGCTGGTCGATCGCTTGGGTGACATGGACGTCTTCGCGAGGGTTAAGAAATGCGAAGCGACCAATGCAGGCAAAACGAGAGCGAAGCAAGGCGCTAGTCGGCGGCCTTACGAGGCGAACGCCATGCGCAGGCGTTCGACCTGGCTCGCCACGACGCTCGGCGCGTTCGCCATTTCAGGCGCGCGCGCCGCGGCGATCGACTGGTCGAAATGCATGACGCGTTCCTGCAGCCGCATGGACTTGAATGTGAGCCGCTGCAACGCCGCCGGCAATTCGTCGAACATCTCCTGCGTACAAGCGATACCCTGGCGGCTGAGGCGCACGCGATGCTTTTCCGACGCGGCTTGCACGGGGGTCAGCTCGCCTTCGTTGACCGCCCGTTGCAGCAGCAGCCACGAGGCAACCTGCATCAGGCGCGTCGTCAAACGCATGCTCTCGGTGGCGTAGGCGAGGGCGACGGGACGACGTAGCCGGCGCGATTCCTCGCGGCCAGCGCCGTCGAGATAAGCGGCCGATTCCTCGACCAGCGCCATGCCTTCCTTGAAGAAGGCGCGGAACGACTCCGAACTCGTTAACTTGTGGATGAACGAAACCGGCGGCGCCGCGGAGGCGATATTTCGGGTAGTTTCGAAACTCGAATTGTCAAAATGACGACCCATTGCCGCAACTCCGCCTGGCGGTACTTAAGTTCGGCGCGGCGGCGGGAGATCGTCCCCGGCGTCGTGCCCACCCCATGCCAGCAAGAATAGCGCCGCTTGGCATTTGGCGCTCGTTTACTTTTTGGTAGGGTTAACGAATTGCTAACGAAATGGTTCAAATGCAAAAAAAAGCCGCCCGGAGGCGGCCTTTGAGTTGGAAAACGGGAGGCATAGAACAGAACGGACAGGAGCCATTCAGAACCCGACAAATGGGTTAGTAATCTTCATAATTGATAATCGTTAATTAAGACTTAATCATTGATGGGAATCGCCGTTCATTAACCGGCCGTCTTGTTTCGGGACGCGCGAAATCGGGCCAACAGCCCCAAATTGTAACGGCTGGTTAATCGTCAAAAGATCAGGATTTGAAGAACGCGCTCGCCGCCTGCTGTGTCGCCTTGCGGGCCTTGATCGCCGCTTCCAGCCGCTCGATCTCCGACCGCAGCAACTGAATGCGCTCGTTGAGCTCTGGCGCGGATAGAAGGTCGATATTCCCACCGATCTCGTGATGCGGCCCGGCCGGGCGCGGCTTGGCGAAAATATTCTCCTCGTCAAATCCGGCCATCGCTTTGTCTCCCTCTTTCCCGGTAGTTGCACTATAAGAAATATTAACTCGTTGCGCACGTTCAAACCGGGGAGGTCCGCGTTGCAACTGATCGGAATGCTCGACTCGCCCTATGTCCGACGCGTGGCGATCGTCCTGTTGCGGCTCGGGCTGCCGTTCGAGCATCGCCCGATATCGCTGTTTCGCCATATCGACGAGTTCAAGGGCTACAATCCGCTGCTGAAAGCGCCGACGCTGATCGCCGACGACGGCACGATGCTGATGGATTCGACGCTCATCATCGAGCACCTCGCCTCGCTCGCGCCGGGCCGCAGCCTGATGCCGGCGGGCGCCGCGGCAAGACTTGCGGCGCTGAGGTCGCTTGGTCTGTCGCTGCTGGTCTGCGAAAAAGCCGTGCAGGCGCACTATGAACGCGTGTTGCGCCCGGCGGAAAAGCAGCACGAGCCGTGGCGCGCCCGCGTCCACCAGCAATTGCACGAAGCGCTGGCGCTGCTGGAGAAAGACGTCGCGGTCTGCGAAGGCTGGCTGTGCGGGCCAGAAATGACCTTGGCCGACATCACGCTCGCCTGCGCCTTCGGCTTCACTCAGATCTTGCTCGCCGATATCGTCGACAAAGCGCGCTATCAAGCGATCGCCGAATTCTCGGCGAGCGCCGAGGCGCTGCCGGAATTTCTCGCTGCGCCGCCGATCGACGGCGTGAAGGCGCCGGCGCGCTGACGCCCGGCCGCAAGCTTCCAAAAGAGGTCGCCATGACGCAAACAGCTCAGACGATGCAAGCGATTGTCGCGACCGGCGCGGGCGGACCGGATGTGCTGCGCCTTGGCGAGGCGGCCCGCCCGGAGCCGCGCGAGCGCGAGTTGCTGATCAAGGTCGCCGCGGCGGGCGTCAACCGGCCCGATCTGTTGCAGCGCCAGGGCCTGTATCCGCCCCCGCCGGGCGCGCCTGAAATTCTCGGGCTGGAGATCGCCGGCGAGATCGTCGCGCGCGGCCCGGCCGCATCGCACTATGCCGTCGGCGAACGCGTCCTCGCCCTGGTGCCCGGCGGCGGCTACGCGCAATATTGCCTCGCCGACGAGCGCAACGCGCTGCCGATTCCCGCTGGGCTTTCCCTTGTCGAGGCCGCCGCGATCCCCGAAACTTTCTTCACGGTCTGGACCAACGTCTTCGAACGCGGCGGGCTGAAAGCCGGCGAGACGCTGCTTGTCCACGGCGGCGCCTCGGGCATCGGCACGACGGCGATCGCGCTCGCCAAGGCGTTCGGCGCTTTTGTCATCGCGACGGCCGGCACGCGCGCCAAGGCCGACGCCTGCGTCAAACACGGCGCGGATGTCGGTATCGACTACAACAAGGACGATTTCGTCGCCGCGACGATGGCCGCCACCAGCAAGCACGGGGCGGACGTCATCCTCGATATGGTCGGCGGCGATTATGTCGCGCGCAACTACGCCGCCGCTGCCGTCGGCGGCCGGATCGTGCAGATCGCGTTCCTCAGGGGCTCGCAGGCAACGCTGGATTTGCGCCCGCTGATGGTCAAGCGTCTGGTCCATACTGGTTCGACATTGCGCCCGCGCAGTGTCGTGGAAAAGGCCGGGATAGCTGACGCTTTGCGTGCAAAAGTCTGGCCGCTGTTGGCGGCGGGGCGTTGCAAGCCGGTGATCGATTCGACCTTCCCTCTCGCCGACGCCGCCGGCGCGCATGCGCGAATGGAGAGTTCGGCGCATTTTGGCAAGATCGTTTTAACGGTCTGAGGCAAGAAAACCCGATCAATTAGACGTGAAACGCTGCAACTGAGGCCAGTGTTAACGCGTTGTTGGAGAAGTCGTGGTCCACTAATTGCAAGCTTCCTTGCGTCCATGACTCGTGTGACGGAGCTTTGCGTTTGGACCCGATCGCTTCATCGCGTGATCCATTCGACCGCCCGCTCAAGGCGCGGCTTTTCAGCGCCAGCATTTGCGTTAAACTGTCACACGAATCACCCAGCATCCCCCTAGGAGTCGCGGAGATGAAGCGCTTATGAGGCAGACGGCATTCTCATATTTTCGAGATCCCCGCCGTACGCTTCCCGCTTTGTCTGCACTCTGCTTCCCGCCAATCCGGCCAGTTTACAGCGCCCCCGCGTTTCGACGCGATGCGAGGGCGTCAATGCGCGCGTCGACATCAGAAAAGGAATCGGGCCTTGAGCAAACGCGTTGAAAAGCTGAAACGCCGCAACACCCGTTCGCTTCCCACCGCTGAGATTATTGAATTGCACAAACCGAAATTCGAGGTTGAGCGCACGCTGGCGCCGATCAAGGCGCTCAACGCCAATCAGTCGGATTATCTCGACGCCCTGGCGCGGCATTCGCAAGTCGTTGTCATGGGGCCGGCTGGCACCGGAAAAACCTGGATCGCCGCCACCTATGCCGCGGACCTCTATCGAAAGCGCCGCATCGGCAAGATCATTCTCACCCGCCCCAATGTTCCCTGCGGGCGCTCGCTCGGGTTCTTTCCCGGATCGATGGAAGAAAAATTCGCGCCCTGGGCGGCGCCGATCACCGATGCGATTAAGGAGCGGATCGGCGAAGCGGCGTATGACATCGCGCTGAGGCGCGGCGATATTGAAATGGTGCCGTTCGAGGTCATGCGCGGGCGCTCATGGAAGGAAGCCTTCGTCATTCTCGACGAAGCGCAGAACACCAACGCCGCGCAAATGAAAACCTTCCTCACCCGCATCGGCGAGGACTGCAAGGTCGTCGTCAACGGCGACATCAGCCAGTGCGATCTGACCGAGAACTCTGGCCTGCGCACCGTGCTCGATCTTATCAGGTCGCGCAACCTGCCGGTGCCGGTGATCGAATTCGGCCTCGCCGATATCGTGCGCTCCGGCATCTGCGCGATGTGGACGCGCGCCTTCGAGGAGGCGCATATCTAGGGGAGAGGTTCGTTTCGCGGAGTTTGGCCGCGCTTTTCGGAGGGCGGCCAAACTGACGGCGGAGGTGGGCGCCAGCCTTTTCTTTGAGCCACGAAATCGCTATCTTCAGGCCGAAAGGGATAAGGTGTCGACATGGCGAACGACCCGCTGCCAATTCTGACCTTGGAGGATCTGATCACATCCGATCCGCAAGTGCTTGGCGGTCGCCGCGTGTTTAGAGGCACGCGCGTGCCGGTTGAGGTTCTCTTCGAAAATCTCGCCGACGGGATGTCCATCGACGAGATTCTCGATCAATACGATACTCTTGACCGGGACGACGTTGTGCGCGTTCTTGAACTGACCTCGAGCACACTCGCCCGTCCGAGGGCCGCTTGAGAATAGTGGTTGATGAGGGCGTGCCGCGGCAATTGGTGGCAGCCCTCCGGGAAGCCGGTTTCGATGCCCATCCGTTCAAGCGCGTCTGGAAGGGTATCACTAACAGCGGCTTGATCGCTGCCGTTGAAGCGGACGGCTTCGGCGTCCTGCTAACGAACGACAAAAACATGGCAAGTCAACAGAGCCTCAAAGGCAGGAAGGTCGCGGTGGTCGCGCTGCCAACGAATAGACGCGCGACGATCGCTTCCAGACTCGCCGACGTGGTTGATACTCTCAAACGCGCCGCGCCGGGGCAGCACGCGGTGATTGAGCTCGACGGCAGTCGCACGGCCGGAAGCGTCGATCCCGAAGGTAGAACAACGGTCGAAGACTTCCCGGGAGTTCCATCTTTTCGTTGGTGATTGGCGTTGTCATTTGATGCCAACGATCCTCTGCATGACGTTTCTCGTCATCGCGTTGGCGTTAGCGCACACGAAGTAGGGGTAACCTTTCTCCAGCTTGCGGGAGCAAGATGGCGCGCAGCGCCGGATGAGGGGCTCTTGCGCCAAACGCCCTCACCCCGGCCCTCTCCCGCTCGCGGGAGAGGGGGCTTTTCGCGGGCTTGACAATCCGCGCCGCGCGGCGCTCGTCACCGCTCCCTTTGGCGAAATCCCCGGGTCATGCCGCGCTACAAACTGACGCTCGAATATGATGGATCGCCGTTTGTCGGCTGGCAGGTTCAGGCCAACGGCCTGTCGGTTCAGGGCGCGCTTGAAGCCGCGCTGCTCGCGCTGTGCGGCGAGCCGATCGTCGCGCATGGCGCGGGGCGGACCGACGCAGGCGTTCACGCCAGCGGTCAGGTCGCGCATGTCGATCTGGCGCGCGATTGGGACGGCTATCGCCTGCGCGAGGCGCTCAACGCGCATCTTGTCCCGTATCCCATCGCGGTGCTCATGGCCGAAAAGGTCGCAGACGATTTCGACGCGCGCCACTCGGCCGTGATGCGTCATTATGTCTATCGTCTCATCAACCGCCGCGCGCCATTGACGATTGAGCGCGGCCGGGCCTGGCATGTGAAGCGCCGTCTCGACGCGCTCGCGATGCGCGAGGCCGCGCGGGGATTGCTCGGGCGTCACGATTTCTCGACGTTTCGCGATTCGCAATGTCAAGCGGCGAGCCCGGTGCGCACCTTGACCAGCTTCGATGTCGACGAGCGCGGCGATCTCATCGAGATGCGCATCAGCGCGCTGTCGTTCCTGCATCGGCAGGTGCGCTCGATGGTCGGCTCGCTCGAACACGTCGGCGCGGGCTATTGGAACGCCCTAGATCTTGTCGCGGCGCTCGAGGCCGCCGACCGGCGCCGCTGCGGCCAGGTGGCGCCGGCCTGTGGGCTTTATCTCGCGCGGGTGGATTATTCCTGACGGATTTTCGACCGCCGGATCGGAGCAATTGACACGCGACACAGTCTGGCTTCAGTTTATTAAACGTGCTCTTCGCCGGCGCCAACAGCGGCCCGCGCGTTCGTTGACCGGCACGTCAAGGGAGGATTCCGTGAAAAAATTCATGGTGCTGTATATGGCCACCCCGGCTGACTTCGAGAAGATGATGAAGACTTCCACCCCCGAGCAACAGAAGAAGGGGATGGAGGCGTGGATGAAATGGATGAATGGCTCCAAGAAATCCATCGTCGATGGCGGCGCGCCCTTGGGAAAGACCAAGCGCCTCGACGCCAAGGGCCTCTCGGACGCCAAAAACGGCATTGGCGGCTATTCGGTGGTGCAGGCCGATTCGCATGAGGCGGCGGCAAAGCTCATCGGCAAGGACCATCCGCATCTGCAAATGATGCCGGGCGCCTGGGTGGAGATCATTGAAATCATGCCGATGCCGGAGATGTAGAGCGCCGCGCTACGTCTTGAAATAAAGCTCCAGCGCGCGCTCATAGATGCGCTGGAGCGCCTCGATCTCGGCGATCGCGGCGCGCTCGTCGATGGCGTGCATCGTCTGTCCGACGAGGCCGAGCTCGACCACCGGGCAATAGGTCTTGATGAAGCGCGCGTCGGACGTTCCGCCGCCAGTGGAGAGCGCTGGCCTGCGCCCCGCAATCGCCTCGACAGCGTCGCTGAGGAGATCGGTGAAGGACCCGCGCGGCGTCAGGAACGCCACCGCGTTGGTCGGGTCGAAATGCAGCGCGAACCGTCCCGCGCCGGCAGCGGCGCTCACGCGGCTTTCGATCTCGGCGGCGAGAGTTTGCGGCGACCAAAGATCGTTGAAGCGCACGTTGAACATCAGCCGCGCCTCGCCCGGAATCACATTCGCCGCGGCATTGCCGACATCGACGCTGACGATTTCTAGATTGGAGGCGTCGAAGTCCGGCGTGCCCTTGTCGAGCGCCGGCGCGTACAGCGCGGCGATCACCGGCGCGAGAACGCGCAGCGGATTGTCGGCGAGATGTGGGTAGGCGACGTGGCCCTGCTTGCCGATCAGCCGCAGGCGGCCGGTGAGCGAACCGCGCCGGCCGTTCTTCATTGTGTCGCCGAGCGCTGTGCGGCTTGTCGGCTCGCCGAGGATGCAATGGTCGAAGCGCTCTCCCTTGGCCTCAGTCCATTCCAGCAATTTCACCGTGCCGTTGACCGCCGGCCCTTCCTCATCGCCGGTGATGAGAAAGCTGATTGACCCGTTGAAGGTTTTGCGCGCGGCGAAATTCAGCGCGGCGGCGACGGAAGCCGCCACGCCGCTTTTCATGTCGCAGGCGCCGCGTCCCCAGATAAAACCGTCCGCGATTTCGCCGCTGAACGGATCGAAGCGCCATTGCGCCGCATCGCCTGATGGCACGACGTCGGTGTGGCCGGCGAAGGCGATGTTGGGCGCGTCCTTGCCGAGACGCGCATAGAGATTGCCGATCGTCGGCGTGTCCTGCGCGCTGAAGGATACGATCTCGGCGGCAAAGCCGGCGCCGGCAAGCAGGTCGCGCAAATAGCTCAGCGCGCCGCCATCCTCGGGCGTGACCGAGCGGCAGGCGATGAGGCGGCGGGTAATTTCGACTGCTGAACGAGGGTCCATCGCGCCGGCCTAACGCGGCCGCATTTCCCGCACGACCGCCGCCCAGTCGAGCGCCACATCGTAGATCGGCGCCTCGATGTTCGACAACAGAATCCACAGGCCGGGCGCCTGGCTGCGCTTCAGCGCCTTGATCAGCACGCGCCCGTCGGCGAGGCCGCACACGCACATCCGCCCGACGAGATCTTCGCCGGGGGGATCGCGCACTTCGTCGTAAAACACCAGCCAGGAATCGAACAATGCGCCGAGCGAATGGCCGCGTATCTGCACGGCGACGGTGGCGGCGCTGGCCGCGTCGGGCGCGGGCACTTCATCGAACGGGCCCTGGCCGTCGGCGTAAAAATGCGCGACCGCGCCTGCGCCGACATAGCCGACCAGCGGCACTTTGGTTTTGCGCGGCGGTTCGCGCCCGCCGCCGATGAGGCGCGGCGGCTCGACGCCGAGGTAATCCGCCGCGAGCGCGATTTCGTCGGCGCGCAGACGGCGCGAGCCGTTGAGGAGATCGGTGACGGCGGAGGGCGAACGTCCCAGCGCCCTCGCGAGGCCGCTGCGGGTTTTGCCGGTTTCCTTGAGCGCTTGGCGTATCCAGTCGACTGTCATACTCTCATTATTCGAGTTTTCCGAACGAATGCAATAGAGAATTTCAGAAACTTACTTGACAAGAGCTTCGATTGAATAGAACATAACAAGAACAAAAGATTACCTCCGCGCCGGATTGGCGTGCCTCCAGCAAAACACGGGAGTATTCGATGGGCCTTTCCCCGTCTCGACGACGCGCGTCCTCTGCCGATACGGCGCGGGACGCGGGCGAAAAGGCCTGCCGGCTGCATCTGAAGGATTTGCGCCGGGCGCAATCGGCGCCGCCGCCCGATCTCGTCATCGCCTCTCGTTCGATCCCCCGCCGCATCGACCCCGAGCCGTGGGCGTCGTTTTGCACTTCGCCGGCGCAACTCTGCGCGGAGCTTGCCGAATGAAAACCAGACGCGCCCCCTCCACACCCCGCATGATCAGCGCCGAGGAACTCTCCCGCCTCGACGCGACGCCCGAGCGGCTGGCGCGAGCCAGGGAAAGCGGCCAGGCGAGCGAGCGCATCGAGCGCGTGCGCCGCCTCTCCGATCCGTTCGACGTGATGCGCGCCAATCGCGTGCTGGCGCCGCACGATTCAAGGCTCAACGACATACGCTGGCTGATCGGCGACGCCCTGCGCCGCCTGCATCAGCGCGCCAGCCTGAATTCGCTGCGCACGATCGATCTCGAACGCGTCGGAAGCACCGGTTTTGGGCCGAGATCGGGGCTGCCGGAATCGGAAATGGCGCTGCACGCGCGGGATAAACTGCGCGCCGCCGAACAAATGGCGGGGGTGCCCGCATGGCCGATCCTCGAACGCGTTGTGATCCAGGGTGGCGGCGTGCGGGACTGCCGCACGCTAATTGTTGAGGTGCAGACCGATTGGCGCGCCGACGCGATTTCGTGTGACCGGCTGCGGGTATCGCTGGACGCGCTGGGCGGGCTGCTGGGCGTGACGGCGAGGGGGCGGTGAGGGGCCCTCAGAATGCTCGTGAACATCTGAAGTTGATGGGAGGATTGTCCTCACGGGCATCACTCGTCTGCAAGGACCGTAAGGAAATGAGGCGTGTCAATCCGGCAACGCACACCTTGAATTAACCGTAGCACCTTATTAAGTGTGGTCGAAGACTTATCATGATGATAAGTTACCGCGAACCTCGACGAGGTCTGTTTGGCACTGCCTCAGCCATAGAAACCCGCAGACGCTACCGATGAAATCCGCCGAATCGCCGCAAGTGAAAATCTATTGTTGGTCTTGACCCAGCACGCGCGCGACCAGATGGGCGAACGGGACCTATTCACGGGCGACACGCTATATGTACTGAAACATGGCTTCGTCTTGGGCGACGCCGTTGAATCGACTAGAGCAGGATTTTACAAGTATGCAATTCAAAGTCGATCGCCAAATTCGGGGAACCGAACCGTCAGGATTATCACGATCCCCGATCCAGACAGAGGACACATCAAAATCGTCACTGTGATGTGGGTTGACTAGGAATCAGTATCCTTTGGAAATGTGAATTTATACTGTGGAGATATGCCGTGAGCGCTTACCGTTACACCGATAGCGGGCTGGACAATGTCATAATTGAGGGAGTTAACTTCCTTGCTGACGATGCCGGCGAGGAGTGCCTGTCGATCCCCAACATCAATGCCCTGCACAAGACAATTGCTCATGGAATCGTCATGCGCCGAGGCAGCATGAGTGGTCGTGAATTGCGGTTCATTCGCACTGAAATGGGAATGACACAGGCACAGCTTGCGGAAATGCTTCACCGTGAACCGTTAGCTGTCAGTCGATGGGAGCGTGGCGAATGCCCGCTGGACGCTAATGCAGAGGCTGTCGTGCGCCTGTACGCTATTCAGGCGCTAAAGCTGCCCGACAGTCCTGATGTCAGGGAGATCGCTGGATGGTGCGTCCCAAGCGCCGAGACGCCTCCGATCGTAATTGATGGCTCCGATCCATCAAATTACAAGTTGGCCGCCTAGCAGCCTGTCGGACTTAGAGCCGATCCAAGAACTTGTTGATTCGGATGAATCGGTTGTGATTCACTGTCGGGTGCGTGATTCTCATGGAGCA
>JAYUFK010000407.1:0-2765 GCA_043739325.1 Methylocapsa sp.
CAATAGGCCCAGTAGTCGACCATCTTGCGGGCGTGCGGGATCTGCTCGTCGTCCGACAAATGGCCCCAGGTGAGCAGCGCCCGGCTGGCGGCCCAGTCCTTCACCTTCGGCACGTCTTCGTCCGGCACGCCGATCAGTGCGAAAAGCACCAACGCCGGGACTTCGTAGGCGACGTCGCGAAAGAAGTCCGCCTTGCCTTTCGGCGCGATCAGGGAAAGGGCGCGATCGACGATGGCCTCGATTTGCGGCTCAATCGCCTTGAACCGGCGCGGCCCGAACGCGCCCTGCACTATTTTGCGGATGCGGGTGTGGTCGGGCGGCACGCGGGCTGAGAGGCCGGAATAGGCGGTGAAGCCGCCCTCGCGCATGATGCGACGGCCCTCTTCGCAAAGGGGGCGCATCGGAGCCTGCGCGTTCTCCGAGGAAAACGTGCGCCAGTCGTCGAATACGGCCTTGATGTCGGCGTGGCGGCTGACGACGAAATAGCCGGTCGGGGCATGGAAAAACACCGGCCGTTCTTCGCGAAACTGGCGCCAGATCGCGTGCGGCGCGTTGAGATCGTAGGGGTCGAACGCGGGCGTCGAATCCGCATTCAGCGCAACGCTCATGGCCGCTCTCCCTTGCCGATTTATTTTGTTGATCACAGGCTAGACCCCTAACCTTTGGTTTTTCTTTGGCCGAGTTCTCGCAGCGGGGTCGTCGTCAGGCGCCCCATTCAGGCGAGTTTACCCGCCTTGAGCGCCTGATAGGTCGCCTTGAGCCCGGCGCTCTTGGGCCGGTCGTCGAAATGCGAGACCGAGTTGACGTAGAGATTGAATTGGCGGTCGATCGCCTCCGCGCGGCCCTGCGCGGCGAACACCCGCATCGCCTCCTCGTGGGCGATTTCGCACAACGGATCTATCTCCAGCGCCTTCTGGCAATGCACCAGGGCGGCGGAATAGTCCTGTCGCTGGCGATAGATGCTTGCTGCATTCTGCTGCACCTTGAAAAACATTTCGCGCAGCCAATAGCGCTTCGACCAGCACCAGTCGCGTTGGTTGTCGTCCGTATATTCAGCGGGAATATCGGCGAAGAGATCGCCTGTATAGAGCCGATTGCCGGCCTGCAGGCAGATCATCGCCTCGTCATAGGCGCCGACTTTCATGTGCAGCGTCGATTGACGACAAAGCTGTTCGAAGGTGGAAATGTCGAGCCAGCTCTTGTCGGGCGGCACGAGCACATAGCGCGACGAATCCCGGATGAGATAGGCCGGGCGCCGCGTCTCGGCGCCTTGTCCCAGGGCTGCGCGCAGATAGCGAACCGTGTGATAAAGCCGGTTGCACGCGGCTTCAGCGCTTTCCGCGTCCGGCCACAGCAGATCGGCGAGTTCGTCCGTCGTAGCGCCGTCGCCGCCCTTATGCAGCAGATAGGCGAACAACGTCTTGGTCTTGCGCGTCGCGCCCCCCGGGGCGTCCCAGACGATTTGCGAGCCGTCGTTGCGATAGACGCGCAAGCGTCCGAAGCAGCGGATCTTCCAGCGGTCGCGCGCCTCGAAGCCGGCGATGGTCGGCTCCTGCGTCGTCTTGCGCAGCAGCCACATCGGGTCCGCGCCTTCGGCCGCGTGAATTTCCGCCCCTTCGGACGGCGGCGCGAATTCGGGAGAAATTGCGTTGAGCCAATGATCGACCTGCTGGCGAAGCGTGCCTCGAGTCAGTAAGCGAGCCGGCAGCCAGTGCGGATTTTGATGCACGCCGCCCGTCGTCAAAATCCGGGGATGGCCGCGCAGGGCGGTCAGCATTTGCTCGTCGATCATCAACCGACGATTGTAAAGCGAGATGACGGGAAACCCGAGGCCATCCGCCAGCCTCTCGGCGATTTCCATCCAGGTCTCGAAATTGGCGGTCGCGGAATTGGTGGCGAGAACCCAGCTCATATCCGTCAGCAAGACCTTGGTCTGGTTATCCAGATCGGGGGCGGCGGCCTTGACCCAGGCGCTGACGCGGATCAGCGTCGTCTTGAACGACAGCGGCGTTTCCAGGAAACCGGCCTCATCAAATCCCAGGCGAAGCGCCGTGGGCGTTGTCTTGGCGCTCGATCCCCGTAGTTTATCCCCAGGCCGCTTCTCCCATGCCAGAGGCTGGTCGGTGACGGCCAATACCGTCGAGCGGCCCGGCAATTGGGCGATCGCGCCCAGCGCCTCGCCGACGACGGGCCCGGCGCCGGACGAAAACAGCGCGAAGTTATGGTCTCCCGTCGATGTCAAAGCGAAATCCAACCTCCGGCATGAATATTTTGCCTTTCCGATCAAAGATCGCGTCAAAACGCCAACACGTCAAATATGATTTTCAGCGACGATGGTCGGAGGCTATTCAGAATCCGTTGAAATTGACGCCTTATCGGGCCGCAGGGCGGGCGTGCTGTCGCGCGCTGAAGAGTTGCGACCGCGAATGCCGGTGTCGGGCAGATTTATTGCGGCAGCGACTGAAGAAAAGTTCCAATCAACGACGAGATCGTCCTCGGCTGTTCGAGATTCGGCAGATGGCCGGCGTTGGCGACGATTTCGAAACGCGCGTGCGTTATCGACTCGGCAAGTTCGCGCACCAGCGCTACGGGCGTCGAGCTGTCCTCCTCGCCAACGACGCAGAGGGTGGGAACGCGGATCTCTCGACAGAAGGGGCGAAGGTCGGCCGCGCGAAGCGCGCCGCAAGCCGCGAGATAGCCGGCCTTGTCGGTTCGCGCCAGCATCAAACGCCAACCGGCGAAATCCTGCTGTCGGCTCGTCCTGT
>JAYUFK010000408.1:0-7665 GCA_043739325.1 Methylocapsa sp.
GGGGCCACGATCGGGTCAGTTTGAGCAATTTCGGGCCGACGCTGTGGGCCGATTTCACTAAAAATGCCTGCGGCATGAATTTCGAGTCAGGCTCTTAGAATCGGTGGCACACCTTCCCGAGAGCTCATATAGGATAAGAAATGTCTTCGTCCGTCACACACACCTATCTGCTTGAAGGCGCTTCATACGCGCTTGAACAATGTGGGCTACTATTGCGTGACGCAAATATTCTTTTTCGCGGAGGTTCTTTTTCCAGCACTGTGGTGCTCGCCGCATTTGCACGAGAGGAACTGGGACGTTCAACTATTCTGTTTGATTTGAGGAGGGCTATTCTGGCTGGGAAGAGTTTCCCCCTGGAGCAAATAAAGGCTCTTTGTAAAGACCACGAAACCAAGCAGAAGAAAGGAATGCTGAGCACAGCATTGTCTGGAGACAACCCGTCGGGCGTAGGTAAACTCTTAAGTGCTATGGGATCCGATCCGCAAAGCATGGAATGGCAGGAGGCGAACTCCACGCTGGATCAGATGGTGGAATCGAAGCGGAAGCGAACGCCTAACGCACGCCATCAAATCCGCATGTCCGCACTCTACGTGCAGCCTGAATCGCAAACTCAATGGAACAGGCCCGCAACTACATCCGCCCGATTTGCGCAAACATTCCTTCGCGATGCGGTTAATAATTACTCATCGCGATATCATCAACGCTACATTGTGCCAGCCGGACCTATTCTTAAAAGCATCGATCCAGAATTGCACAGCGCGCTGGAGCAATGGTCTGGGCGTCCAACGCTCCCCCCGCCAGAATGGCCAATGCAAATTCACGAGCAATAGTCGGTTGATCCGCTACGCTCTAACCACCCGGGTCGTGACTATCGGTCGGACGTTTTGCTATTGCCCTCGCCTCTACCTATTCGTCGTCGGCACATAATCCCTTCGCTTCTCCCCCGTATAAAGCTGCCTTGGCCGCCCGATCTTCTGGTGCGGGTCCTCGATCATTTCCTTCCACTGGGCGATCCAGCCGACAGTGCGGGCCACGGCGAACAGTACGGTGAACATGTCGGTGGGGAAGCCCATAGCCTTCAGCGTGATGCCTGAATAGAAATCAATATTGGGATAGAGCTTCTTCTCGATGAAGTATTCGTCGTGCAGCGCGATGCGCTCGAGTTCCATCGCGACATCGAGCAGCGGGTCGTCCTTGATGCCGAGTTCGTTCAGCACGTCATGCGCGGTCTTCTGCATGATCTTGGCGCGCGGATCGTAGTTTTTGTAGACGCGATGGCCAAAGCCCATCAGGCGGAACGGATCGTTCTTGTCCTTGGCTTTCGCGATAAATTTGGGAATGTTTTCGACCTTACCGATTTCGCCAAGCATTTTCAGCGCCGCTTCGTTGGCGCCGCCGTGTGCCGGTCCCCACAGGCAGGCGATGCCGGCGGCGATGCAGGCGAACGGATTGGCGCCCGACGAGCCGGCGAGCCGCACCGTTGAGGTCGAGGCGTTCTGTTCGTGATCGGCGTGCAGGATGAAAATGCGGTCGAGGGCGCGCGACAGCACTGGATTGACCTTGTATTCCTCGCACGGCACGGCGAAACACATGCGCAGGAAGTTTGAGGAATAGTCGAGCTCATTTTTCGGGTAGATGAACGGCTGCCCGATCGAATATTTGAACGCCATTGCCGCCAGCGTCGGCACCTTGGCGATCATCCGCATCGAGGCGATCATGCGCTGGCGCTCGTCGGAAATATCGATGGAGTCGTTGTAGAACGCCGCGAGCGCGCCGACGGAGGCGACCATCACCGCCATCGGATGCGCGTCGCGACGGAAACCTTGCAGGAAGCGCGCCATCTGCTCGTGCACCATGGTGTGGCGCGTGACGCGATAGTCAAAGTCGGCCTTTTGCGCGTTCGTCGGCAATTGCCCGTACAGCAGGAGATAGCAGGTTTCGAGGAAATCGCCGTACTCGGCGAGCTGCTCGATCGGGTAGCCGCGATACAGCAGCACGCCCTCGTCGCCGTCGATATAGGTGATCTTGGATTCGGTGCTGGCGGTCGAGGAGAAACCGGGATCGTAGGTGAACATGCCGGTCTGCGCGTAAAGCTTGCCGATATCGATGACATCGGGACCGATTGTGCCCTGCATAACCGGCAAGTCAACCGCCTTTTCACCAATTTTTACTGTCGCCGGCGTCACAGCCATCCACGTTCTCCCATTCAAATTCCGCCGATAACGCTCTACCTAACCCGGACGAGCGGTTCAGCCGTCGATATTGTGCGGCGCAATAAAACTAGCTGATCGGCGTACAGGCCACAAGGCGATAAAACGGCCCAGGCCTGACCCGGGCCTTGTCGTCAGTGTGGGTCTTCATAGCTGAACGCCTGGGCGTTCTCATCATACGCAAAGACTTCGCCGTATCGACCAAGATTGATGACCGAGCGCAGGGTGCGCTCGGCGTAATCCTCGGACATGTAATCTTCGAGCTCTTCACGAAAACGTGTGGCCGGCGCGCGGTGGCTCGGGCGCTCGTCGAGAACGCGCTTGATGTGCGCCGCCAGCGGCACATAGGAAAGCAGATGATCGCCGAACAGCTTCTTGCGCTGATCGACATCCATGTCGACGAAGCGCTTGCCCGCCGGGGTCAGCTTCATGTCGGCGTCCTCGAACTCGGCGAGGCGCAGCAGTTGCAGCATTTCGCCGAGCGGGAACAGATCGTCGATTTCGAGTTGCAAGGAATCGGCGAGATGCGGCAGGTCGGCGCGCCCGTTGTAGGGCGGCGCCGCGAGTTCCTCGAGCATGCCGGCGAGCGAGTTGGTGGAGACGCGCGGCAACGCCATGCCGAGCCCCATGCCGGGGACGCCGCCTTCGCGCCCAACGACCGGCTTGGCCTCGGGACGCTGGGTCATCAAGGCGTAGATTTTATCGACCAGTTGGCGAAAATCAGGATCGAGCCGGTTGCGCGGATGGATCAGCGGGATCTTGATTTCCGCCGCGATGCGGCCGGGGTTGGAGGCGAGCACGACGACACGGTCGCACATCAGCACCGCCTCCTCGATATTATGCGTGACCATCAGGATCGACTTGATCGGCATGCGGCCTTCCGACCACAGATCGAGCAGGTCGGTGCGCAGCGTTTCGGCGGTGAGCACGTCAAGCGCCGAGAACGGCTCGTCCATCAGCAGGATTTGGGGCTGCACGACGAGCGCCCGGGCGAAGCCGACGCGCTGGCGCATGCCGCCCGAAAGCTCCTTGGGATAGGCCGATTCGAAACCGTCGAGGCCGATGACGTCGATGGCGGCCAGCGCGCGCTTGCGCGTCTCGTCGGGCGCCGCGCCTTGCGCCCGCAGGCCGATCTCGACGTTATCGAGAACCGACAGCCAGGGAAACAGCGCAAAACTCTGGAACACCATCGCGACGCCTTCGCAGGGTCCGTCGACCGGCTTGCCAGCAAACGTGACTTCGCCTTTGGTGGGATGCGCGAGGCCGGCGATCAGGCGCAGCAACGTCGACTTGCCGCAACCCGAGCGACCGAGCAGCGCGACAATCTCGCCCTCCTTGAGGGTCAGCGAAACGTCGTCCAGCACTGGCGCCCCGGCTTCGCCCGAGCTCTTGTTGTAGCTTTGGCTGACGTGGCTCACGTTGAGGAGGGCCGGGAGAACTTTGTCGAGCATGGTGGCTCCTCGGATCAAGATTCTTAGAGACGCAGGCGGCGTTCAGCATAGGCATAGAGCTGGCGCCAGAACAGCCGGTTGAACATCGTCACGACGATCGACATGATCGTCACGCCGAGCACGATTTTGGGAAAGTCGCCTTTCTCGGTCGCCCGCGCGATGTAGGAGCCGACGCCGTGCGCGGCAACGGTCTGGTCTTTCCACTTCACGTATTCCGCGACGATCGAGGCGTTCCATGAGCCGCCCGACGCGGTGATCGCGCCGGTAAAGTAATACGGCATGATGCCGGGAAGGATGACGTTCTTCCACCAGTTCCAGCCCTTGATGCGAAAATTGGAGGCGACTTCGCGCAGGTCGTTGGGAAACGCCGTCGCGCCGGCGATGACGTTGAAGACGATGTACCATTGCGTGCCGAAGACAATCAGCAGGCTGAGCCAGATATCGGGATTGAGATTGAAATACAGCACGATGCTGACCGCGCCGCCGAACAGCAGATTGACCGGGAACGCCGCCAGAAATTGCGCCAGCGGCTGGAGTCGTTCGGCGACGCGCGGGCGCAGGCCGATCCAGACGCTGATCGGCACCCAGACGAGCGTCGCCAGCGCCATCAGCACGGTAACGCGCAGCAACGTGTAGAAGGTCAGGATGCAGACATCGAGAACGTCGGACCAACCTAATTCCGTGCCGATATAGGAGACGACGCTCCAGACGCCCCAGACGGAAACGGCGATGATCGCCAGAATCCAGATCGCGTCGATCAGGCGCGATGTTGGCGGCGAGGGTGTGCTCGCCTTCACGCGCCAGCTCGCGGGAAAGACGATCCGCCACAGGCCGACCGAACGCAGCGTGGCGAATACCGGTCGGAAGCCGAGCCGGATCCAGTAAGTGCGTTGCAGGAGATTGAGCACCCACGAACTCTCGACGTTCTGGCCCACCGACAGCTCGACGCGGAATTTTCCCGCCCACGCGATGATCGGGCGGAACATCAGTTGATCGTAGAGCAGGATCACGACGCCCATCGCGATCACGGCGGCGAATACCGCGTCCCAGCGCCCTTGATCGTTGGCGGCGGCGATGTAGGAGCCGATGCCGGGCAGGGTGATCGTCGTATCGCCAACGGTGATCGCTTCGGCGGCGACGACGAAGAACCAGCCGCCCGACATCGACATCATCATGTTCCAGATGAGGCCGGGGACGGCGAAGGGCGCCTCAAGCTGCCAGAACTTCTGCCAGCCGGTCAGGCGGAAGCCGCGCGAAACCTCGTCGAGATCGCGCGGCACCGTGCGCAACGATTGATAGAACGAAAACGCCATGTTCCAGGCCTGGCTGGTGAAGATCGCGAAGATCGCCGCGCATTCGGCGCCGAGGATGCTACCGGGAAACAGGCCGAGGAAGAACGTCACGGTGAACGACAGAAAACCCAGGATCGGCACCGACTGGAGAATGTCGAGCACCGGGATCAACACGATTTCGGCGCGCCGGCTTTTTGCCGCCAGCGTCGCATAAGTGAACGTGAATGCCAGCGAGGCGGCGAGCGCCGCGAACATCCGCAGCGTCGTGCGCATCGCGTAATAGGGCAACGCGCTGTATTTCAAGCTGATCGCAGTGGCGCTGGCGCCGGGAAGGGGGACGGCCATGCCGTGAAACGCCTGCACAATGCCGACCAGCGCCGCCATCACCGCCGCGAGCGCGACGACATCCCAATGATTGGGCAAGGCGCGTCGCCCGACCGAGGCGATGGTCGTCATTCTCGACATCGATTGAACCTGGCTGGAGCGGGACGAGCGGGCACGAAGGAGGCCTTTGGGAACCACATTTGGCAGGGATAAGGCAACACAAAAATCGAGCGCCGCGGCATTCCGCGGCGCTTGCGTCCAGACTGGTGTTTATCGACCTCTGACGAATGCCTGTGACGATAGCGTGACGCGCTCCAGGCAAGGTCGTGGCAAGCGCCGACCGCTCAGCCCGCCCCCGCCTGATCCGCCAACCGCCCGAGGCTTTCCTCGCGGCCCAGCACCGCAAGCACATCGAAAATTCCCGGCGAAGTCGAGCGTCCGGTCATCGCGGCGCGCAGCGGCTGGGCGATCTGACCAAGCTTGGCGCCCTTCTCCTCGGCGTATTCGCGCACGACGCGCTCGGTCGAGGCGGAGTTCCATTCGTTCAGCGCCTCCAGCCGGGGCAGCAGCGCGCCCAGATGATCGCGCCCGCCATTGCGGATGATCTCGCCGGCCTTGGCGTCCATCGGCAGCGGGCGCCGCGCGAACAGGAACTTCGCGCCGTCGAGCAACTCGATCAGCGTCTTGGCGCGCTCCTTCAGGCCCGGCATCGCGGCTGCGAGTTTGGCGCGCGTCGGCGCGTCGAGTTTGGCGGCGACTTCGGGTCCGCCGGGCAGATAAGGCAGGCTGGAGATCAGTGCGTCGAACAATTCAATGTCCGGCATCGCGCGCATGTAGTGTCCGTTTATGTTCTCGAGCTTGGCGAAATCGAACCGCGACGGAGAGCGCCCGATGGCGGAAAGATCGAACGCGGCGATCAGTTCGTCGGTGGAAAAAAATTCGCGGTCGCCCTGGCTCCAGCCCAGGCGCACCAGATAATTGCGCAGCGCCGAAGGGAGGTAGCCGAGCCCGCGATAAGCATCGACGCCGAGCGCGCCGTGGCGCTTCGACAATTTGGCGCCGTCGGGCCCGTGGATCAGCGGGATATGCGCCATGACAGGCACATCCCAGCCGAGCGCCCGATAGATCTGCATCTGGCGCGCCGCGTTGGTCAGATGATCGTCGCCGCGAATGACGTGCGTGACGCCCATGTCGTGATCGTCGACAACGACGGCGAGCATGTAGGTCGGGTTGCCGTCCGAGCGCAGCAGCACAAGATCGTCGAGCTCCGAATTGGCGAACGTCACCTTGCCCTGAACCTTGTCATCGACGATCGTCTCGCCTTCCTGCTTGGCGCGCAGGCGAATGACCGGCGCGACCCCAAGGGGCGCCTCGGAGGGATCGCGGTCGCGCCAGCGCCCGTCATAGCGCATCGGCTTGCCCTCGGCGCGCGCCTTGGCGCGCATCGCCTCAAGCTCCTCGGTGCTGGCGTAGCAGCGATAGGCGTTGCCCGAGGCCAGCATCATCTGCGCGACTTCGCGATGGCGCGCGGCGCGCTGAAACTGGCTGATCGCCTCGCCGTCCCATTTGAGGCCGAGCCAGTTCAGACCGTCGATGATCGCCGTCACCGCCGCTTCGGTGGAGCGCTCGCGGTCGGTGTCCTCGATGCGCAGTTGAAAAGTTCCGCCGAACCGCTTTGCGTAAAGCCAGTTGAACAGCGCGGTGCGCGCGCCGCCGATATGCAGGAACCCGGTTGGGGAGGGTGCGAAACGCGTGACGATAGGGGACATGGGCAGGTTCAGTTCCGCTCAATTAGGGGAGGGGCAACGCTGGGAAGCAACTCCGCCAGCCAGCCCCGCGCGCCGCTGTAACATAAGGCGCGTGCGGCGCCAAAGCAGGACGAGGTCAGGCCACCCCCAGCTTCGCTGGGGAAGGACTCGCGCTTTCCCCTGATCGCATTGCGTGCTTAGCTCCACAGTATGTCCCTTTTCGCGCGCGCTGGCGCTCTTGCCGGCGCTTCCGGCATCGCCCGCGCCGCAGCCGCCTCGCGCGATTGGTGAGGCGCTGTCTCCGCCGCGCTGGCGATCGAAGTCGCCGAGCGTCGCTTCTTCCTGTGGATTCCTGTCGCGGCGATGGGCGGCGTCGCGCTCAATATCGCTGCCGACCGCGAGCCGGTGCTTTGGCTGCCAGCGCTCATGGTCGCGCTGTTCGGCCTGCTGGCGTGGCTGACGCGTGCGCGGCCAATGCCGTTCGGGCTGGCGGTCGGCGCAATGGCGTTATGCGCGGGATTTCTCGCGATGGGCCTGCGCACCGCGCGCGTCGCCGGGCCGGTGCTCGATCATATCCGCATTGCGAAGATCGAAGGCTATGTCGAGGAGATCGACTTTCGCACAATCGGCGCGCGGCTTG
>JAYUFK010000409.1:0-20528 GCA_043739325.1 Methylocapsa sp.
GGCAAGCCCTCCGGTCCGCCGGTGTTCGTCGGTAAATTGATCCCGACCGGCCAGTGAGCGAGGCCGCGACAATCCCGGTGACGATCGTCACCGGCTTTCTCGGCGTGGGCAAAACCAGCCTGCTCAACGCTTTGTTGCGCGCGCCGGAGATGGCCGCTTCGCTTGTCCTCATCAACGAATGGGGCGAGGTCGGCCTCGATCATCTCTTGATCGAGAAGGTCGATGGCGATGTCATTCTGCTCAGCTCCGGCTGCCTGTGCTGCACCCTGCGCGGCGATCTCGTCGACGCCTTGCGCGATTGTCTCGAACGGCGCGATTCCGGGGACACCGCGCGTTTCGAGCGCATCATCATCGAGACCACGGGACTGGCGGACCCTTCGCCGATCATGCATGCCCTATTGTCCGACGCAGAGCTCGCGCGGCGGTTGCGCCTCGCCGGCATCGTAACGCTGGTCGATGCGGTCAATGGCGCCACGACCATCGCCAATCATCGCGTCGCCGCGCGTCAGGTGGCGCTCGCCGACGTGGTGGGGATTTCCAAGAGCGATCTGCTCGACCCAGCAAAGCGCGGGGCAAGCCTCCACGAATTGCGAGAGACTCTGCGCGCGCAAAACCCCGCCGCGCCACTTGTCGATATCGCGTCGGGCGGGTTTGGCGTCGGCGAATTCGTCGCCCTGGAGCAGAGCGTCAACTTGCACGATGCGCGCGAACTCGAAAGCCTGCCGGCGACGCCGATGCATAATTCCTGGATCAAGACGCGGAGTTTCCGCGCGGCGCGCCCGCTCGACCCGGCGACTTTCGCCGATTTTCTGGATCTGCTCGGCGGCCTGCTCGGGCCAAAACTGCTGCGCATCAAGGGCCTAATCGCACTGGCCGACGATCCCGCTTCGCCGCTCGTGCTGCACGGCGCGCAGCATGTGTTTCATCCGCCGCGCCGCCTCGCGCAATGGCCGGATAGCGACCGCACAACGCGGATCGTGATGATCGTCGAAGGCGTGCCGGCAGCGACAATTGACCGATTGTGGGCGGCGTTGACGCGCGCACCGGCGATCGACGCGCCCGACATGGCGGCGCTGACCCGGAGCCCGCTCAGCACGCCGCGCGGCGGCCTGCTTGGCTAGCGCCCGCCTCGACGAATCCTGAAATGAATGATTCCCTCGACGCGGTGCGAGTCGAGCAGCTCATGCCCGCCTGTGCTCACCGCGTGCGGGATGTCGATTGCCGCCAGGGGGTCGGAGGCGGCGACTTCCAGCACCTCGCCGGGCCGCATTCGGGCAAGCGCCGCCTGGGTTTTAAGCGCGGGCAGCGGGCATTTGAGGCCGACCAAGTCGAGCTGCGTCCGCGCCGGGCCGGCGCCGCTGCTATCAGGTTGATCCGGCGTTAAACCAGCCACGCAATCGCCTCCAATATTCGCTTGTTATTTTAACCAAGGCGTTCATTTATTATCGAGCGGTCGATGAACGCAATGATGGGACGGGCGGAAATGCTGGCGCGGCTGAAAAGCGAAATCGCTTATTTCAACGGCATCCGCCGCGCCTTGTCGCGCACCACGCCGATCGGTAAAAATCCGACGCGCACCTTCTGCGATCTCGCCGAGGAGCTTGCCGCCAAATACGGCGATCACATCGCGTTGATGAGCGATCGCGAGACGTTTTCGTATGCCGTGTGGAACGGCCGCGCCAATCGTTATGCACGCTGGGCTCTCTCGAAAGGCTACAAAAAGGGCGACGTCGTCTGCCTGCTGATGCCCAATCGCCCCGAATACCTGTCGATCTGGCTCGGCCTCGCCCGCGCCGGCCTGACAACGGCGCTGATCAACACCAATCTATCCGGCGCCGGCCTGGCGCATAGCGTCAACATCACCAACGCCAAGGCCTTGATCGTCGAGGCCTCGCTGGTCGCGCAACTGAAAAGCGCCAGCGCTCAATTCGCCGGCGCGCCTGAAATCCTGCTGCATGGCGCGGTAGCCGGCGATTCCGCGGAGACGCCGCGGCTCGACGAAATCGTCGAGGGATTTGGCGACGCGCCGCTGAGCCCGTCGGAGCGCGTGCCGCTCAACATCCAGGACGGCGCGCTGTACGTCTACACTTCGGGTACGACCGGGCTGCCGAAGGCGGCGCGCATCACGCATTCGCGCATGCAGCGCATCATGTACGGCTTCGCCGCCGCGACCAACGCCAAGCCCGATGATCGCATGTACCAGTGCCTGCCGATGTATCACAGCAATGGCGGCATCCTCGCGCCCGGCGCCGTGCTGTCGGTTGGCGGCTCGTGCTTCATTCGCGAGCGCTTCTCGGCGAAGGAATTCTGGAGCGAGATCATCGCGCACGAATGCACGCTATTCATCTATGTCGGCGAACTCTGCCGCTATCTTCTCAACGCGCCGCCGAGCCCATCGGACCGCGCCCATAGCATCCGGCTGTGCGTCGGCAACGGATTGCGGCCAGACATTTTCGCGGCTTTCCACAACCGTTTCGGCATCAAGGATATTCTCGAATTCTATGGCGCGACGGAAGGCAATGTCGCGCTGTTCAATTTCGATTCCTGGCCAGGCGCTGTCGGGCGCATGCCCGGCTGGGCGGCGCGCAGTTTCCCGGTGAAGATCGTCGCCTATGACGTCGAGCAGAACGTCGACAAGCGCAACGCCGAGGGGCGCTGCATCGAATGCGGTGTCGATGAAGTCGGCGAATTGCTTGGAGAAATCCTTGAGGACCCCAACAAACCGGCGGCGCGTTTCGACGGCTATGCCGATCCAACCGCGACGAAGGCCAAAATCCTGACTGACGTCTTCCGCCCCGGCGATCGCTGGTTTCGCACCGGCGATCTGCTGCGCCGCGACGCGCACGGCTATTATTACTTTATCGACCGCATCGGCGACACGTTCCGCTGGAAGGGCGAGAATGTCTCGACGACGGAAGTGTCCGAAGCCATCGCGACATTTCCTGGCGTGCTGGAGGTCACGGTCTATGGTGTCTTGGCTACGGGCTATGACGGGCGCGCCGGCATGGCTGCCCTCGTTGTCGACGACATCGCGGCGTTCGACTTCAAGGCGTTGCACGCGCATATCAACGGGCAACTGCCCGGTTACGCGCGCCCGGTCTTCCTGCGCTTCCGTCACGATCTCGACATGACCGGCACGTTCAAGCAGAAAAAGATGTCGCTCGTCGCCGAAGGTTTCGACGCCGCGAAAATAAGCGACCCCGTTTACTTCGACGATCGCGTTGCGGGGGCCTATACGCCGGTCGGGAACGATTTCACCGACAAGCTGCGCGCGGGATTGGTCAAGCTTTGATCGTGACCGGCGACGCCGCGCCGTTTGTCGAGCTTGTCGCGCCCGACGCCGCCGCGACGCACGAGGCGGCGTGGCGCGATCTGGGCGCGCGCGCCGCCGAGGCGAACGTCTTTGCCGAGCCGGAATTTGTCATTCCCGCTTTGCGGTGTTTCTCCAAACACAAGCTGTGTGTTCTGTTTGTGTGGCGCGACGCGGCGCGGCGCGCGATGATCGGGATGATGGCGTTGCGATTGCCCGCGTCCGAATTCGGCGTCGCGCGCGTCTGGCAATGCAATCAGGCCGCCCTGCCGGCGATGATGTTCGATCGCGATGCGATTGATGCGGCGCTGCAAGCGGCGCTCGCCGGGCTGGCGCGCGAACAGCCGCGCATCGCCGGCGTCTTGGCGCCGACGCTTGAGAAAGCCGGTCCCGCTGCGAGCGCGCTGCAAGCCGTTGCGAGGCGCGCCAACCTTGCCCTTAGCACGCACCATCCGCGCCAGCGCGCTGCCCTCGCCCCGGCGAAATTCGCGGCGCAAGGCATCGACGCGAGGCTCGAAAAAAAGCGCACGAAAGAATGGGCGCGTCTGCGCCGGCGCCTCGCCGAGGGTGGCGCGCTGACGTTCGCGATATCCTCGGACGCAAGCGGCATCGAGCCGTTTCTCGCGCTTGAGGCGCAAGGCTGGAAGGGCGCGCGCGGGACCGCGCTCAGCGCCGATCCGGCGCTCGCGCTGTTCACGCGAACGATGCTGCAAAATTTCGCCGCAAGCGGGCGACTGGCGATTCACCGGCTGGATCGCGCGGGGACGCCGGTTGCGATCGGCGTTGTGCTGCGCGGAGACCGCCGCGCGTTCTATTGGAAGACCGCCTACGACGAAACATTCGCTGCCTATTCGCCCGGCGTGCAGCTGACGCTCGATCTGTCGCGCGCGCTCGAGCGCGACGCCTTCATCGCGCTGACCGATTCGTGCGCAATCTCCGACCATCCGATGATCGACCGGTTGTGGCCGGCGCGGCTCGAGCTGATCGATTGCGTCATCGCGACGAAACCGGGCGCCGCGACCGGTCTGTCGCTGTGGCTCAAGGGAGAAGAATTGCGTTTGGGCTTGCGCGAGGCGGCAAAGCGTCTGGTCAATAAGCTGCGCGCTCGCTATTCCCCGCGAGCGGGGAGAGGGGGTTAACGCCTAATCTTCAAGCCGACGCGCTTCTTCGGGAAGCATGATCGGAATGCCGTCGCGAATGGGATAGGCGAGTTTCGCAGCGCGGGAAATCAATTCCTGGCGCGCGGCATCGTAACTCAAGGTCGCGCGCGTCACCGGGCAAACCAGTATTTCCAGCAGTCGCGGATCGACGCGCGTCGGCTCGCCCGATGTCGGGACCGGAAGCGGCGCGGGTTCAGACGGATCCATCGGCATATGTCCCTGCTAGAAAGCACGACGGCAGAATAGCACACAGGCGCGCGCTCAACGAGCCTAGCTGTCCATGTTCTTGAGCGACTCGAGATACTCGTGCTCGGCTTGCGTCGTAGTGCGCCCCAAAGCCTCGTTGCGGCCGGGAAACCGGCCGAAGCGCTCGATCACGCGGCGATGCTCGATCGCATATTTCAGCAGGTCCGGACCGAGCTTGGCGAACAGGTCTGCCGAGCGATCCTGCAACGCCGGGTCCTCGGCGTGCATGAACGGCAAATAGAGAAAATGCTGATGCGGCGGCTGCATCGTCGCGTCCAGCCCAAGCGCGATTGCATTTGTCGCATAATCAAGCGCGAGGCGATCGGTCGCGAACGCTTCGGCCTGCCCACGAAAAAGATTGCGCGAAAATTGATCGAAAACGATGATGGTCGCGACGTGCCCGTCGGCGTCAAGCGCCCCTATCGCGGGCGGGCTTTGTTTCAGCGCCTCGCGCAGGCCGGAAAATCGCGCGCCGATCCGCCGGTCGATAGCCACCGAACCGCTGAACCAGTCGTCAGGCTTGAGGTCTTCAAACCAGAAACGTAGGAGGTCGCCGACCCAAAGCATTGCAGAGCCTATTTGGCTTTCTCCCGGCGACAGACAATCGCTTCGGGTTGGCAGGCGATGCCCGGCGTCGAGCACTTCATCGCGCCGCCTTCATCGCGCGCGCAGATCGTACACAAATCGCTCCATTCGAGACAACTCGCGTTCTGCAAACCGAACCCCTGCAGCGAAAGCTGCTCCGCTGAAGGCGGCGTCGGCGCGAGCGTCTCAGCCGGCGCTGGTGTTTCGTTCTGCGCTGGCGCCGGCGAATTCATTGCCGCCGCGCTCGCAGCGCCTGTTGGCAACGCGAGACACGATGTCATGACGGCGAGTTGGATGAAGCGGCGCGTGTTGATCATGCGCGATTGTCGCCAAACTTGCCGCGCTTGGCAAGAACGCCGCCTCTTCGTCCCTCCCGAATGTTTTCAGAATTGCAGCGCCCTCGCCTGCATGACGCCGGGAATATTCGCGATTCTGCTCAGCACGCCGTTAGCCGCCGGACCGTCGATCGCCACCAGCGCGATCGCCGAGCCGCCCGGCTTGTCGCGACCGAGCGCGAACGTCGCGATGTTGATGCCGGCCTCGCCAAGCAGGCCGGCGAAGCGGCCGATGAAGCCAGGCTTGTCGTCGTTGGTCACATAGATCATCGACGGCGTGAATTCCGCGTCGACCTTGATGCCCTTGATCGCGAGAATGCGCGGCTTGCCGTCATGGAACACGGTGCCGCCGACCGAGCGCTCCTGGTCCGCCGTCGTCACGCTCAAGGTGATGAAGCTTTCGTAGTCGCCTTCCGCCGCGCGCGTCATTTCCTCGATGACGATGCCGCGATGCGCGGCGACCGAGGGCGCCGATACGACATTGACGTCGGCGAGCGAGGGACGCAGCAGGCCGGCGACGGCCGCCGATGTCAGCGCCTTGATTTTCAGCGCCGCGACGGCGCCTTCGTAGGTCACGGCGATCTTGAGTATCGGCGCATCGGTCAATTGCCCGGCGAACGAACCGAGCTTCTCCGCCAGCGCGATGAACGGCTTCAGGCGCGGCGCCTCCTCGGCGGTGATCGAGGGGAAATTGACGGCGTTGGAAATCGCGCCGCGCATCAGATAGTCCGACATTTGTTCGGCGACCTGCAGCGCGACATTCTCTTGCGCCTCGTTGGTCGAGGCGCCCAGATGCGGCGTGGCGACGACGTTTGGATGGCCGAACAGCGGATTGGCGGTGGCGGGCTCTTCGATGAAAACGTCGAAAGCGGCGCCGGCGACGTGGCCGCTGTCGAGCGCGGCGCGTAGAGCGGCTTCATCGACAAGGCCGCCGCGCGCGCAATTGATGATGCGCACGCCTTTCTTGGTCTTGGCGATGTTTTCGGCGGAGAGGATATTCTTCGTCTGCGCCGTCATCGGCGTGTGCAACGTGATGACATCGGCGCGCTTCAACAAATCGTCGAGCTCAACCTTCTCGACGCCGATCTGTTCAGCCCGCTCCGGGCTGAGGAACGGATCGAACGCGATGACGCGCATCTTCAGGCCGAGGCCGCGCTCGGCGACGATCGAGCCGATGTTGCCGCAGCCGATAATGCCGAGAATTTTGCCGGTGAGCTCGACGCCCATGAAGCGGTTCTTTTCCCACTTGCCGGCCTGCGTCGAGGCGTCGGCCGAGGGGATCTGGCGGGCGAGCGCGAACATCAGCGCGATGGCGTGTTCGGCTGTCGTGATCGAGTTGCCGAATGGCGTGTTCATGACGATGACGCCGCGCGCCGTCGCGGCGGGAATGTCGACATTGTCGACGCCGATGCCGGCGCGGCCAACGACTTTCAGCTTCGTCGCCTTTTCCAGCAGTTTGGCGGTGACCTTGGTGGCGGAGCGAATCGCCAGACCGTCGTAGGCGCCAATGATTTTCGCGAGCTCGTCCTTGTCGAGGCCGGGCTTCACGTCGACTTCGACGCCGCGTTCCTTGAAGATGGCGACGGCGGCGGGAGAAAGTTTATCGGAGATGAGAACGCGGGGCATGGGGAGGTCTCGTTGTGGGAGGGAGCGTTTGTTGCCGTCATGGCCGGGCGGGGAGGTGTTACCGGCCGGTTGCGCGCGCGTGTAAAGACGTGGATGGCCGGGACAAGCCCGGCCAAGACGCCGAGATGCCGATCGGCCTCACGCCGCTTTCGCCAGCTTGGCTTTCTCTTGCGCGAAGGCGAAGTCGAGCCAGTGCGTCAGCGCCTCGACATCGCTTGTCTCGACAGTCGCGCCGCACCAGATGCGCAAGCCGGGAGGGGCGTCGCGATAGGCGCCGATGTCGAGCGCGACCTTCTCTTTTTCAAGCAGTGCGGCGAGCGCCTTGGCGAAGGCCGCCTGCGCATCGGTGCTGAGCGCCGTGATCGCGGGATCGATGACCTTCAGGCATACGCTGGTGTTGGAGCGCGTCGCGGGGACGCGGGCGAGGAAATCGATCCACGGCGATCGGGCGACCCAATCGGCGATCGCTCTATAGTTGGCGTCGGCGCGGGTGATCAACGCGGGCAGGCCGCCAAGCTTCTTCGCCCAGTTCAGCGCATCGATGTAGTCCTCGACGCACAGCATCGACGGCGTGTTGATCGTCTCGCCTTCAAAAATGCCCTCGACGATCTTGCCGCCCTTGGTCATGCGGAACAATTTCGGCAACGGCCACGCGGGCTTGTACGTCTCAAGCCGCTCAACGGCGCGCGGGCCCAGCACGATCATGCCATGCCCCGCTTCGCCGCCCAGCGCCTTTTGCCACGAGAAGGTGACGACATCGAGTTTTTGCCAGTCGAATGCTTGCGCGAAGGCGGCGGAGGTTGCGTCGCAGATCGTCAGGCCCTTGCGGTCTGCGGCGATCCAGTCGCCGTTTGCGACGCGCACGCCGGACGTCGTGCCGTTCCAGGTGAAGACGACATCGCGATCGAAATCGACGGTCGCAAGATCGGGCAATTCGCCGTAAGGCGCGCGCAGCGCGCGCACGTCTGCAAGCTTCAACTCCTTGACGATGTCGGAGACCCAGCCCTCGCCAAAGCTCTCCCACGCCAGCACGTCGACGCCGCGCGCGCCGAGCATCGACCAAAGCGCCATTTCGACGGCGCCCGTATCCGAGCCGGCGGTGATGCCGATGCGATAGCCGGCGGGTACGCCGAGCACTTCGCGCGTCATATCGATCGCTTGTTTAAGCTTGGCTTTGCCGAGCTTGGCGCGATGCGAGCGCCCCAGGGCGGCGTCTTCGAGAGCTTGGGGGGTCCAGCCGGGCCGTTTGGCGCAGGGGCCAGAAGAAAAACGCGCGTTCTGCGGGCGCAATGCCGGAGCATTCGTCGTCATGTGCCATCCTTTCAGATGAGCGCCTCTCGTTGGGGAGAGGTGTCCCGTCGCTGCGAATACGCGAGGGAAGCATGACGGTCAAGAAATATTTGCGGCGGAGCTAAAAATCCGCCGCGCTGTTGCGCAAATTCAACGCAGCGCTGACCTAGCCCCGACGCCTTCGTTTGCCGCGGCCGGCGCCGTCCATGCCGCCCTTCGGCGGAGCGCCTGTGTCGGTGGCCGGCTCCGGTAAGTCAGCTTGCTCGTGGCGCTGATAACGCACGCCGGTAAAAAATATGATGGTCGCGCCTTTTGTATCCGCCGGCGCCGGCTTTGAACGTTCGACACCGCCATATGCGTGAAACTGAATTAATTCGCCCATGCCCGTAACTCCGAGAGGCGCCCCGATTCTCCCGCCTCCACTCCATGATTACGCTGCGCGAAGGTTAATACTTGGTCAACGAAATGCCCGTAATTGTAGGAATTGAAAATGTCGTTAACGGAGCGCTTCGTCGCCATGTTTGAATCGGAACCAACACGGCTGCCGTTCCTTTACGGTCTGGCGACGAGCCGCGACAGCGAAACGCGGTGGCTGGTTCTGCGGATCGCGGTCGATCAGTTCATGGCGCGCGCCGAGCATGTCCCGGCGGCGATAAGTCGATTCGAAAACGAGATTGGTTCGCTGATCGCCGAATGCGACGCTGGGGCGCGCTTGAGCGCGGCGCGAAAACTCTGCGCGCATGCGACGCCGCCCACGCAAATTCTCGAGCGGATCGCCGGGCTTGGCGGCGAAGCGGAGATCCTTGTGTTGTCGCAGGCGCGCGCTCTTTCGCGCCAGCGATTGCAGGCCGCGGCGGCAGGCGAAACGGCGAAAGCGCTGGCTGTTGCGCGACGCAACGATCTCGACGCCGAACTTGTCGCCATTCTGGTTGAGCGCAACGAACGCGCCATCGCGCTGGCGCTGACGAAAAATCCTTCGGCGCCGCTTGAGGCTGGCATTCTGCTGCGTTGGACCCCGACCGCCATGCGGGACGTGGAGCTGGCGCAAGCGCTGCTGGCGCGCGCGACCGCAAGCCTCGATCAGGCGCCGTTGTTTTTTGTCGCGACACCCGATCAACGCCTCGCGCTGCTGGCCGCCGCGCAGCGCGCCGAACTCGCCCAGCCGCGCTTGGCGCCCGGTCCGCACGGCGTGCGCGAAGCCGTGACGATGCTCGAAGGCCTGGCGCTGTCGGGCCAAGAGGACATGTTCGTTTCGGCATTGAGCCTGGGCCTGCGCTGCTCCGAGGAACTCGCCAGGAAGATCGCCGAAGAACCTTCCAGCGAGGCGCTCACTGTCGCGCTGGCGGCGCTTGAGATTTCACGCGAGGTGGCGGTGCGCATTCTGCTTTCCGGCGATCAGCGATCGGGCGCCAACTTCAAGCGCATCAGCGCGCTGATCCGGCTCAAGGATGCGTTGAGCCCAGCGGCGGCGCGGCGGTTGATCGGCGCGATGGCGGGCGCGCAGGCGGCGACGCGCACGCGCTATGCGCCACAACTCGATCCCACCGCCGCATCGACGCCGAGCCGAGCCGCCGCCAAGCCGTTGGAGAAAGCAGCGGAGCGCGCGGCCTCCGCCAAGTCGGCCTGAGCCGCGCGCTTAACGCGATGCTGGACCGATCGGCGCGCCGTCGATCGCGATGTCGTGGTCGGCCGGCCATTTCAGCCGGTAGGCGAAACGAATATCCTTGGCTTCGCCGGGCGCGAGATCAAGCGTCCAGCTCATCACGCCGCGCTTGTCGCCGACCTGTTTCTCCGTCGGCGCTGTTGTCACAGGCGACAGCTCGACGGTGATCGCCGTGTTCTCCGACACCGGCAATTGATCGATCACCTGAACCTTCACGGGGAAGGCGTGCAGGTTCTTCACCGTAGTCTTGAACTCGCGCGTTTCGATCTTGCTCTGGTTGAACCAGGTCGGCTCGTTTTCCTTGCGATTGACCGGCGCGCGCTGCACCTTGATCTTGTCATCGGCGCCAAAGCCGAGATCGAGCGCATCGCCCGGAGCGACAAATTTGATCCGGCTCTGCCCGACAAAGGCGCCGTCGCGATGCAGCGAGACATCGCCGGCAAGCAGCGGCGCATCCTCGGTGTCGACAATATGCGCTTGCAGATAGGCGGTCTGGTCGAAGCCCGGCGCGGTCTTCACCAGCAGCGTCGGCTGCACGGTGAGTTGATCGAGCACAAAGGATTTTTGCGTCCCGTCGCTGGCGAGGCTGACGCGGCCGGGGGTCTTGAACTCGGCGGTATAGGCGCCGGATTCAAGTTTTGATTTTTCGTCGACGGCTTTGACCGCTGGAAGCGGAGCCGGCGCCTCCGCCGTCGCGTAATTGTCGGCGGCCATCGGCGCTGACCTCTGCATTTTCGTGACTGGCGCGTTCGCGGCCGCCGCGCTGGCAGGTTCCGAATAGACGATCGGCGGCTGCCAGAAATCGATGCGCATCGGCTGCACATCCGCAACACCGGACGCGCGCGCGACGCGGCTCGTCGAGACGGTCAGCGCGACATCGCTCCAGTCTTCGCCGGTGCGCTGCGCGATCAACGCGCGTCTTGCCAGCGTCAACGCCTTGGGCTCGGTCAAAGTCGCGAGAGCCGCGTCATAGGCCGGACTCCAGCCCACCCCAGCGATGCGATACGAGAGCCGCACCTTGGCGTTGCCCGGCGCCGCAGCGCTGATCGCAACCACGGCGTTGCGCTTGGCGCCCTGCGGGTCGGCCGGGCGCTGGCGCTGCGCCTCAAGCGCCTTGATCTCCTCGTCGAGCGTTTTTGCCTTGGCCAGCGCCGCGCGCAGTTCATCGCCGATCTTGGCCAGCGCGTTGCCGACTGTGTCCCACGCATTATTCCATTGACCCACTTCAAGCGGCTTCGATTCAGGCGAGAGCTTGTCAGGCGTCGCCTGCGAATAGCGCACGATCATCGCGCGCTTGGCTTGCAGGGCGTCGATCGTCGTCTGCCAGGCGTCCCGCTCGTCATGCAAGCTCGTCAGCTTCGCCTCGAGCGCGGGCGCCGGCGTCTTCGCATCGACCGGCGCAACCGCCGTATCGACCGCGCCGATCGTCATTGCCGACGAGCCCTCGGCTTCGATGCGCAAGGAGGCGGGATCGAGCGAGAGCGGCAGATTGTGAAACGTCAATTGATTGTCGCCCGTGGGCACGTCCACTTCGGCGATCCGCGTTACGATGGCGGCGTCGGGATAGACGGTTACCGCATCGATCTTCGAATCGACATCGATGGCGCCGGCAGATGCCTGTGCGCACGAGGCGCCCAGAATGAGGGCCGCGATCGAACAGGCGGAGGGAAATGTCAGGCGCATGGGGCTTCCTTGGGCTTGCGCTCGCTCTGCGGCGATGCCGCGCAATGTCGCTGCGCCAGTGCGGCGGAATTACGGTCCGCCCAAGGCGGCGGCGCGGCTCTCGAAAGCCGCGCCGCGTCGCGTCAGCCGAGAAGAAACGGTAATGCGGTTGGCGCGAGATAGCCGAGCCCCATCAACACAACGCCAACTACGCCTAGACCGACACTCAGCCACATCAGGACTGCGATGCCGGTGATGATGGCGGCCGAAGCCAGAACGATGGCGATCTGCAATAGGCCGCTCGCCAACTCAAAGCGCTCCAGGCGGTGATTGGAAAGTTCGCGCCCTTCCTGAGCAGCGCGGGCGCGCTCATTGATTTTTTCGAGACTGTCGTCGGGATTCTTTTTGTCGTGGTCGAAATTCTCGACTGTGGCTTTCCAGGTCTCGATCTGCTTGTCCATCGCTTCGCCGGATTTTGGATCGGCGACGCCGGCGCGATTGGCCTGCAGAATATCGATATTGCCCTGAACGATGCTTTGGCGGATTTTCTTGGCCTGATAAAAATTAAACAGGTCCGAGGCTTCAATGTTCTGCTCGGTCGAACGGTGCTGGGCGTTCTTGCCGCCCGCCTCCGCCAGCGCCAGGAACAGCGCGAGTATCGCGATAATCAATGCGACTTTCTTGTCCTTCGATTCGACCGCGTCTTCCAATGCCTCAGCCATAATGCATCCTCCTCAAAACAATATTGTCGTTTACATAATGAGAGCGCGCTCCCCACGCGACCCTGTGCACAAAGCTTGGTCGCTGAAAAGCGCTCCGCGGCATTTTGGGCGCGACAGGCCCGTCATTTCTGTGCAGAGTTGGGCGAGCGCTATCTCTCGGGCGCGCGCGGCGGCATCTGCCGCAATTTGACGATGGTCGAGCCCTTGGGCGCGTTGTCATCCGGCTCGAACGGGAAGCCCGGCTCGCGCGGCTCGAAATTCAGCAGGTTGGAAGGCGCTGGCGTCTCGACGACGGGCGGCGCGTTCAGCCGCACAACATCTTGAGCGAGACGCGAGATCGCCTGCCGCAATTCGGCATCGCCTTTGGGCTGAGGGTCCGCCGTCGTCAACTGACGAGGCGCTTCGGTTCCGCTTATTGTCCTGTCGCGCTCGGCGATTGTCGCAAGCAGCCTGCCGTTTTCGACCAAAGTGTCCTCGCGCGTCCGCTCGCTTCGGGCAAGCAGCGCCTCGGTCTCCGTGAGCCGAATGCGCGCCTCATGCCATTGCCGCGAATTCTTTTCGATTTCGGCGACCAGAACCGCGCCCTTGGCCATCGCGTCGTCGACGCTCGCCTTGAGACTCGCGGTCTCTTCCTGACTCGCGGCAAGCGCCTGCGCGAGCCGGGTCTGCTCGAGCCGCGCGGTGCGGCTTACCGCCTGGGAGTCGCGGCGCGAATCGTCCCTGCCAATTTCCAGACCCGACGCCCGCGTTTCCAGGCCCGCGATGATCGTGCGATTTTTGTCGGCCAAGGTCTCGAGTTCGATCTGACGCGTGCGAAGTTCGGCAATTTCGGCGCGCGCGCGCTCGATTTGCCCGCCAAAATCGCCGAGCTCCAGGCTGGCGGCGCTCAGTTCGGCCTCAAGCGATTGTATTTCCTGATTTTTTTGCGCGACTTCGCTGCGTTGCGCGGTGATTTCGGCCAGACGTTCGGCGCTGGCGTCTTCAAGCTGCACGATCTTTGTGGCGCGGCGACCGAGATCGGCGCGATGCACGGCGACGGAATCCTGAAGGGCCGCCATGCGCTGTTCGAGCCGGCGCCGATCCACCGCATGTTCAGCGCGAAGCTGGTCGCGCTCGGCGATTGCTTGTTGATGCGAGAGCGGCGCCGTCAGACGCGCCCGCGCCTCGGAAAGGCGCGTCGCCCGCCGCGCCAGAACGGGCAGAAACAACAGCGCGATGAGCCCTGCGACGAGGAAGCCCACCAGGAAAAACATCGCCTGCTCTACCAAGTGCCTGACCCGTACTCGAACCCGCCGGCATCATCGCATGCCGGAACCGCGAATCAAAGCGTCGGAAGCGTCAGAATGGGTTCCAGGTCGCCCGTTGTGTAAATTTGAGGTAATTAAGGTTGACGCCGAGGCGCGCGCCAAGACCGGTGCGGATGGGAACGACGACAATGTTGTTGGCGGTCAGCGCCGTGAAGCCGAAACCGCCAATAAAATACGCCGATCCGTCGACGCCGCCGAAGCGTCGGTAGATCGCGCCAACCGACGGGAGATTGTAGACCAGCATCATCGTCCGGTCGCCGTCCGCCCCAGCGTCAAAACCGATCGACGGCCCCTGCCAGAAGATCGCCTCGTCGCCGGCGTTGCGCGTGTACATCCGCCCTTCGCCGTAGCGAAGGCCGCCGACAAACGCCCCCGACGCTTCCTGTCCGAGGATATAGCCATTGGGTTGACCCCAGCGGCTTCCCGCTTCCTGAATCGCCTCGGCAAGTCCGCGCGACAAGGCGCCGAAGAAGCGATGGCCGCTGCTAACCAGTTCGTCCGGCGAGAACGCCGCTGGCGCGTCTGCAAACGCGACACCGCGCGAAGCCGCAAGCCCCGCCGCCACAACAGCGCCGCCGATCCAGAACTCTCGCCGCGTCTTGTTCGCCATTGGTCCGCCTCCCTTGCCGCCGCCGCGGCGGCGACATCGCCTGTCAAAAACCCTTCGATTGCGAAAATGTCGCTGCGAAGGCGAAACGGCGCCCGAGCCCGGGCGCGCCCTCGCGAGAGCTTCGCCGCATCAGGTTGAGAGATGGTTAACAACCGGTTCTTCGACCGCGCCGGCATCGGCGGCGAATCCCGCGTCGCCCCAGGCGATGAACCCGCCATTACGCAGTTTGCTGGCGGTTTTTGCGTAAAGCAACGGCCCACCCTCGACGGCGTTGACGATGCCGCCGGCGGCGCGCAATACCGCCTCGCCAGCCGCGGTATCCCATTCCATAGTCGGCGCAAATCGCGGATAGACGTCCGCCTCGCCTTCCGCGATCGCGCAAAATTTCAACGATGACCCGGCGGAACGGCGATCGGCGATCGGCAGCCTGGCGAGAAACGCCTCGGTCGCCGGATCGCAGTGTGAGCGGCTCGCCAAGGCGACAAGGCCGGCCGGCGCGGGTCTGACGTGGAGCGCCCGCCATGCAGCCGCAGGCGGCAAATCCGCGCCGGGCCGCGCCGAGCAGAAATACGCATGGTCGCCGCCGAACCACAGCTTTTCCAGCGCCGGCGCATAGACAGCGCCCGCCACGACACGGCCGTGGCGCACGAGCGCGATATTGACGGTGAATTCGCCATTGCGGGCGATAAATTCGCGGGTGCCGTCAAGCGGGTCGACGAGGATGAAAGCATCGGAAATCGCGACTTGTTCGCCCTTTGCCGCCGATTCCTCGGCGATCACCGGCATCGGGCTCGCCTTCTCAGCCAGAAGCCGCAGGATAATCGCCTCGGCTTGCTCGTCGGCAAGCGTCACCGGGCTCAGGTCTTGCTTGGAGCGAACCACGCATACGCCGTTGTAAACCGCCATGATCGCCGGTCCCGCCGCCAGGGCGATCCGCGCGAAAAACCCGGCGATGGCGTCGCGCGACTGGTTTTCAAGATCGAACAGCGGCGGTTTTTCATCGCTTTTCATTACGCGGTCTCAAATGTTCGGTTTGCGAAGAACCGGCGGCGAAGCTAATCCATTGTTGCGGCGTTTGCGCGGCTAAAGTGATTCGGCGTCAAGCAACGATGTCCTTGCGGACCCGCGCCGCGATTGACCACAGGAATTGCCAAATGACAATATTCGCGCTCGAAGCGATGGACCTGGCGGCGCTCCTTTGCTCCCGCGTCTGCCACGACGTTATCAGCCCGGTCGGCGCCATCATCAATGGACTCGAAGTGCTCGAGGATGAAAAAGACCCGGCGATGCGCGAAATCGCGCTCGATCTCATTAAGAAGAGCGCCGCCTCCGCTTCGGCCCGCCTGCAATTTTGTCGGCTCGCCTATGGCGCGGCCGGGTCGGTCGGGGCCTCGATCGACACCGGGGACGCGGAAACAGTGACCCGCGGCCTCATTTCGAACGATCGCACCAAGCTCGTCTGGAACGGTCCCCGCCAGCTCGCACCCAAGAACAAGGTTAAGCTCGTCCTAAATCTCTGCCTGATTGCGCTTGCGACGATCCCGCGCGGCGGCGTCGTTACCGTCGATCTCACCGGCGAGGGCGAAACGCTGGCGGCGCGGGTCGAGGCGCGGGGCGCCAATGCCCGCCTGGCGCACGGCATCGCCGCCTTGATCGGCGGCCATCCCGAGGGCAACAATGTGGACGCCCATACCATTCAGGCGTTTTACGCCGGATTGGTGGGGCGCGATTGCGGCATGGATATTACCGTCACCGCGGAACCGGAGTTTGTGCTGCTCAACGCCGTGCCGGCCGCCAAACCGGTCGCCGCCGAGGCTGCGCCCGCGACTCCGGCGTAAACATCGCCGCGTCTTGTCAACCTTATCTGAACTAATGAATTTCAACGCTCTTTAATACCCTTCGGGCAGAGTACGGGCTTGATCGATCGGATCATGCGCCGCGCGGGCCTGGGGTCAATGGACGAGATTCTAAAGGATTTCCTGACGGAAACCAGTGAACAGCTTGAGTCCATCGGGGCTCAACTGGTCCGGTTTGAGCAGGATCCTTCCGACGCGCGCATCATCGCCAACATTTTTCGCCTCGTGCACGCGATCAAGGGCACCTGCGGCTTCCTCAACCTGCCGCGGCTGGAAAAAGTCGCCCACGCCGCCGAGACGCTGATCGGCCGGCTGCGCGATGGCGCTCCGCCTGGCGGCAAAGTTGTCACGCTGGTCCTGAACGCGGTCGACCGCATCAAACAAATCCTCACCGCGCTGGCGCAAGGCGCCGGCGAGCCGGAAGGCGACGACGCCGGGCTGATCGCCGAAATCGAGGCGGCGGCTGAAAACCCGTCGTCGACGGCGTTGACGGAACCGGTCCACGGCGTCGCGTGGGATGGCGGCTTCGCACCCGGGCCGACCCCGGCCGAACGCCGGCTCGACACCGTGCGCGTGTCGGTCCAGACGCTCGAGCGCATGATGTCGCTGGTGTCGGAACTTGTGCTGACGCGCAACCAGCTTGCCGATGTCGCGCGCACGGTCGATGGCGAAATGCTGGAAGCGCCGCTGCAACGTCTTTCGACAGTGACCGCCGATCTGCAAAACGGCGTTCTTGCCGCCCGCATGCAGCCGATCGAACGCCTGTTCGCCAATTTTCACCGGCTTGTGCGCGATCTGACGACCGACCTTGGCAAGAAGGCTGAGTTGATCCTGCGCGGCGGCGGCACGGAGCTGGATCGCCAGCTCATCGAAGTCATCCGCGATCCGCTGACCCATATGATCCGCAATGCGATCGATCACGGCATCGAATCCCCTCAAGAGCGGCGCGCGCTCGGCAAACCGGAAATTGGCGCGGTGCGCATTACCGCGCGTCATCAAGCCGGGCACGTCACCATCGAAGTGGCGGACGATGGCCGCGGTCTCGACATCGCGTCGATACGCGAGCGCGCCTGTGCGCTGGGGCTCGGCTCGCGCCAGGAACTTTCAAAGCTGCCGGAATCGGATCTTTACCGATTCGTGTTCGCGCCGGGATTTACCACGGCGCAGCGCGTCACCAACATTTCTGGCCGCGGCGTCGGCCTCGATATCGTGCGCGCTAACATCGAGGAAATCGGCGGGTCGATATCCCTGACCAGCCGCGCTGGACACGGCGCCAAAATTCTCCTGCGCATTCCGCTGACGCTGGCCATCGTACCCGCGCTCATCATTGATGCGGGGCAAGACCGCTTCGCATTGCCGCAACACGCGGTGGAGGAAATCATCGAGATTGAAAAAGCCGACGATCCGCGTCTTAGCGAGTTGCAGGGCGTCGTCGTGCTGCGTTTGGGCGACGACATCGTGCCGACCGCCGAGCTGCGCCGCCTGACGCTCGGGACGCGAAATCCCGCCGCCGAGCACGCGGAAGTTCGCCTCGCGCTGCGCATGCGCGCGGGCGTCGGAAGTTTCGCGATCCTCGTCGACAATATCGTCGACGTTCAGGAAATCGTGCTCAAGCCGTTGCCGCCGCAACTCGACGATTTGAGCCTGTTTTCCGGCAGCACGATACTTGGCGACGGTTCGGTCGTTCTGGTTCTGGATTCTTCGGGCCTCGGCGCCGCGCTTGGCATGCCCAAAGCCGACAGCGCGCGCATCAATCCGCAACTGGATGCCTGGACGCCGCCCGCGACAACGAGGGTTGTGGTGTTTCGCGATGGCGGCGGCGTCGCCAAAGCGCTACCGCTGTCTGTCGTCTCGCGCATCCAGAATATCACCGCGAGTGAAATTCAAATGGCCGACGGCGCGGCGATGGTGCAAGTCAACAACCGGCTTGTACCGCTGGTGCGGATCGGCCATGAACGCCTCGATCATTCCCTGGCCAGACCGCTGGCTGTGCTCCTGCTGCACGAAGGATCCGAACTCGTCGGCATCGCCGTCGACGAGATTGTCGATATCGTCGACGATGAGTTGAAGCTCGAAATCGCCGGCCGAAGCCAGGGCGTTCTCGGAATCGCGGTGCTTCGCGGCGAAGCGACGGAAGTGCTCGACGCGTTCTTCTATATCGATCTGGGACGCCAGTCCCGGCGCGCGCAATCCAAGGCCGAGCGAAGCGCCAAAATCCTGATCGCCGACGGTTCCGATTTTTATCGCGAAATGATCGGCGACGTTCTGCGCGAATCGGGCCATGTTGTCGCGTGCGTCGCGAGCGCCGCTGAAATCCTTACCGCTCTCGCGCATGACGGCGGTTATGACGCGCTGCTGATCGATCTCGATCTGGCGTGCAAGAGCGACGGCGAACTGGCGCGGCAAATCAATATCGCGGCGCCGAAAGTCAAGCCCGCGCTGATTGGCCTCGACGATCACGGCGGCGAAGGCGCTCAGGCGCGCGCGCGCTCCGCGGGGCTGGCCGGCGTCGTCGGGAAATTCGATCGCCCATCGTTGAACTTCGTGCTTTCCAACGCGCGCGCCAACGTCACGATCGAAGGAGTCGCCGCATGAGCGCCCTTTCCTTGCCGGGCCCGATCCCGTCGAGCCAACGCAACGCCTATCTGACGCTACTGTCGCTGAATCAGGCTTTCGCTTTGCCGGTCATCTTCGCGCAGTCGGTATTCCGGCTTGAGGGCATGACCCGCATTCCGCTCGCGCCGCGCCACTTGATCGGCCTCGCCAATCTGCGCGGCCGCATCGTCCCGGTTGCATGCCTGGCGCGCCGGCTTGAGCCGACCGCCGCGGCGCGAGGCCATGGCTCGCTGGCGATCGTCATCGATCTTGGCGTCGAAACCTTCGCCCTGGCGGTCGATGAAATTGGCGATGTTATCCATGCCGACGAGAGCGAAGTGATCGCGCAACCGTCACATCTGGGACTGAAATACTCGGGGATTTTGACCGGCGTCCTGCATCGCCAGGAGAGCCTGATTCCCATTCTCGACGTGGCAAGAATTTTTGAATTCCGGCGCAAGCCGGAAGCGGCCTGAAACCTCAGACCGAAACTGTATGGGAGCAAAAATATGAAACAGGTGCTTGTGGTTGACGACTCGCCAGTGATTCGCAAAATCGCCCGGCGCATTCTGGAAGGCATGCAATTACAGACTTCGGAAGCCGCTGACGGCAAACAGGCGCTCGCCGCCTGTTCGTTCCTGATGCCCGACGCGATCCTTGTCGACTGGAGCATGCCGGTGCTCGACGGGTTTGACTTCCTCAAGCAATTGCGGCGCATGCCGGGCGGCGAACGGCCGAAGGTCGTGTTCTGCACGAGCGAACATGACGTGGCTCACATCGCGCGCGCCATGCACGCCGGCGCCGACGAAGTGATGATGAAGCCATTCGATCGCGATATCGTGCGCTCGAAATTCGAAGGCATCGGTATCGGCTGACGCTCAATCAGGCGAGGCGGGAGCACGCCTCGCCTGACTGCATCGCATCGTCAATCGACGCGACGGATTAGTCTTCCCTGGCCGAATTCGATTCCGCCGGCGCCAGAGGCTGTTCGCCCTGGGGTTCTTTTTCCGGCGCATCGAAACCAAACTGCGGGCGAGGCCGACGACGACGCCCTCGAATCGGTCCGCGTTCGCCGCCCTCCTGGGCCTCAAACGCCGGAGCTTCCGATGAAGCCGCCGGCTGCGAAAATTCACCCGGATCGGCGATCTGCTGAGCGGGCGCCAAACGCGTCTCGTCCGCCTCCGGCGAAGTTGTAACAACGCGCGGCGGCGCGGTGATGAAAGACGGCAACACAGGCGCGGAGGCTGCGTCAACGGGCGCTGGCGCCTCGCGCGGCAAATTCGGATCCCGATACGGGCGCGCCTCGCGCGGCCGCCCGTCGCGCTGGCCCCGGTTGTCGCGATTGTCGCGTCCTTCGGATCGGTCCTGATAGGGCCGGTCTGGACGTGGGCCGCGATCCTGCTGATTTCGACTATTGTTGGGCCGTTCGTTGCGTCCCTGGTAGCCAGCGCGATCGTTGTTGTACTGCGGCCGCTCGTTGTCATACGCGGGGCGGTCCGCATAGGGCTGCTGCGGCGCGGGCGCCCCGGTGGCCGGCGCGAAACCAGCGTTGGGATAGGGC
>JAYUFK010000410.1:0-20519 GCA_043739325.1 Methylocapsa sp.
ATTGAAAGCCGACTTCGAAAAGCAGTCTTCAATCCAAAGCCGACCCGCTTCCCTTCACAACTTTTCCAGCAAATCTAGGACTTGACCCCAAGGGTAAACTTTAGGGCAAAGTTCGATCGACAGGAGACGTAACCGTCTTGCCCGCGCAAGCGGGGATGCTGAAGCGCGGAACGTAGCGGAGCCAATGCGACTCTGGAGTGCCGCGTGTGTGCGGGAATGCGATGCATAGTTGGAGACCAGTGGCGGGAACGCGAGGGGAAAGTCATGCGCCGGCTGATGAATATTGCGCCATCGCGCACAAGCAGCCTGTTGCTTGGCCTTTTGCCCCTCGCAGCCATTCTCGTCCTCTATGTCGCTGCGTCGATCGCGCGGCTTGCCGCCAACCCGACGGACAAGCTGCTGTCATCGTTCGCGGCGATGGGCGATGTGCTGAATCGCTATGCGCTGCACGCCGATCCGCGCACCGGCGAAGTATTGCTTTGGAGCGACACTTTTGCCAGCCTGGAACGGCTGGCGTTGGGACTGGCGACGATGATAGGCTTGGTCGCGGGCATCGCGCTGGGCGTCATTCCGCTCGTGCGCGCCGGTCTTGGCACGGCTGTGGCGATTGTCGCGGTCGTGCCGCCTACGGCGATCCTGCCGATTTTGTTCATTGTTTTTGGTCTGGGCGAAACATCGAAAGTCGCCCTCATTGTCATCGGCGTAACGCCGTTCCTTATCCGCGATCTGGCGATTCAGGGGCAGGCGTTGCCGATCGAGCAGAACGTCAAGGCGCAATCGCTCGGCGCCAGCAGCTGGCAATACATTATTCGAGTAGCGCTGCCACAATTGCTGCCGCGGCTGATCGAGGGCGTGCGTCTTTCGCTTGGGCCGGCGTGGCTCTTCCTCATCGCCGCCGAAGCGATCGCTGCGGAAAGCGGGCTTGGTTACCGCATTTTCCTGGTGCGCCGCTATCTCGCAATGATGTCATCATTCCACATGTCGCGTGGATCGCGTTGATTGCTTTCTTGAGCGACCTCGCGCTCGCTGCGTTCTCGCGCAAAGCCTTTCCCTGGGCGCATCCCAAGGATGCGCGTTGATGACGAAAATTCATGTTCGCAACCTCTGGATGGAATATGGTTCGCAGATTGTACTGGAACGGCTCAATCTCGAAATTGACGACGCCGCCTTTGTCTCGGTGGTTGGGCCTTCGGGTTGCGGCAAGTCGACCTTCCTGCGCATCTTGCTGGGACAGGAGCGCGCGACGCGCGGCTCGATCCTACTTGACGGCGATCCCCTCCCGTCCGAACCCGGCCCCGATCGCGGCGTGGTCTTCCAGCGCTACTCCGTCTTTCCGCACCTCACTGTCGTGCAGAATGTGCTGATGGCGTTCGAGTTCGCCGCCGGCCGCTTAACCGGTCGACTTTGGGGCGTGGCGCGGCGCGCTGCAATGGCCAAATCCGACGAGCTTCTAGCGCGCGTTGGCCTCGCAGACGATCGCGACAAATATCCCGGCATGTTATCTGGCGGCATGCAGCAGCGGCTCGCCATCGCCCAGGCCTTGGCGCGCGAGCCGCGCATCCTTTTGCTCGATGAGCCATTTGGCGCGCTTGATCCTGGCACACGCGTCCAGATGCAACGGCTGGTGCTTGAACTCTGGCGCGCCAGCGGCATGACCGTCGTCATGGTGACGCATGATTTACATGAGGCGTTCGCGCTGGCGACGCGAGTTTTGACTTTTGACAAACCACGCGTCGATCCGCAAGCGCCCGAGCGCTATGGCGCCACCGTCACCTACGACATTCCGATGAGCAGTTCGATCATCGCGACGACCAAGCCGCTGCCGAAGCCGGCGGCGTCCGCCATCGAATCCGCCGCAGCCTCGAATGCTCCGGCCTGAACCCAAAGGAGAGTCGAACGTGTTTTTCAGTAAAGGTCGCTGCGGTATGCGCCACGCTGCCGGTTCGGTCAGTTCGCCTCCCCGCTCGCGCTGCCATCACTCAGACTTCAACGCCAAGGAGACGCAAGGCTGGCGCGCGCTTCAGCGCGAGGGCGAGCTGCCTGGCGATGGATGGAAACGCGAACAAAAATTCACACTCGACATGGGCCTGCCGGGCGCTGACAGCCTGACAGACAAATCGATCCCGACATTTGCGCGCGGCGAGTTGCCGCATTTCGCTGGCATCAACACGTTCATGAAAGCGCCCTATGTCGAGAACGTGCGCGATGTTGGCAAATTCGACGCCGCGGTACTCGGCATTCCCTTCGACTCCGGCACCAGCTATCGCCCCGGCACCCGATTTGGGCCACAGGGCATCCGTCGCATTTCGGCGCTTTATACCTCCTACAACTACGAAATGGGTGTCGATCTGCGCGAACAGATGACATTGTGCGACGCTGGCGATGTCTTCACGATTCCTGCTAATCTGGAAAAGAGTTTTGACCAGATTTCGCGAGGCGTTTCGCATGTGTTTTCAAGTGGCGCGTTGCCGGTCATGCTGGGCGGCGATCATTCGATCGGCTTTCCGTGTGTGCGCGGCATCGCACAATGCACTTCCAAGCGCATTGGCATCATCCACTTTGATCGCCATATCGATATTCAGGAAAAAGATCTCGATGAACGCATGCAAACGACGCCTTGGTATTGAGCGACCAATCTGCCCAATGTGAAGCCGACAAATCTCGTGCAACTCGGCATCGGTGGTTGGCAGGTGCCGCGAGCAGGCGTCGAGATTGGTCGGCAGCGCCAAACCAACGTGTTGACCATCGCTGATATCGAGAAAATCGGACTTGAAAAGACCGCCGAAATAGCCCTCTACCTCGCATGGAAGGATGCTGACGCCGTCTATATTTCATTCGATGTGGATTCGATCGATTGCGGCTTCGTGCCCGGTACTGGCTGGCCTGAACCCGGCGGCTTCCTCCCGCGCGAGGCTCTGAAAATCCTTGGGCTGGTCGCTGCAGAGGGCCTGTGCGGGCTCGAAGTGGTCGAGGTTTCGCCGCCTTACGACACGTCAGATATCACCGCGCTGTTCGGCGTGCGCGTTGTCGTCGAAGCTCTCGGCTCGATGGTCGCGCACGGCAAGCTCGGTTCGCACAAGCATATGATCGATAAACCCGTGAGCTATTGAGGGCCCCATGCATCGCGAACACGATCATCGCCATCCCCACAGCCATGGTCACGATTATGATCAGGGCCACAGCCACAGCCACAGCCACGACAATGGCGATGGCTACCGCTACAGCCTCGAACGCCAATCCCGCGCACCGCATGGCCACAATGGCCCCGGCGCCGCGCAATGGCAGACGCCCCATGTGGCGGGGGAAGCGCAAGTTGCCGCGCCGCCCGGATCCGCCGATCTCGATCTGGTTGAGGCCGCCTTCTGCGAGTGCTTCCCGAGCGCGGTCGACCCCCTCAGCTTCCTTCGCCTCGCGGGAGTTGCGCTGGAAGGCTTTGATGAAATGGGCGCACACCTCAGGTTGTTGCGGGTGGAAATGAAGGACGCCACTGATGTCGGCGCACTGACGCCTCATGTGGGCGGCGGGAGCTTTCGTTACGATCCGCTGCCCGGTCGCATGGCTTCCCGGCGCAAACATCTGGCATTCGTCTATTTCGACGGAGCCGCCATTCAATCCCTGTCGCTGGATGCGGCAAGAACGCTGGCGTCTTCGCCAGCCCAAATAGGAGAAAAGCAATGAAACCTGCGACCCGATTGACCGCCCTCGCCGGTCTGGCGACCGTCCTGTCCGCTTCAGGCGCTTCCGCCCACATCGGGCAGGGCGACGCTCATGACATGCTGCACGGATTCCTGCATCCTTTTACCGGAATCGACCATGTCCTCGCAATGGCGTCGGTAGGCTTGCTGGCGGCCCAGCTCGGCGGCAGGGCCGTCTGGCTAGTTCCAGCAAGCTTCCTCACTATGATGGTCGTCAGCGGCGCCTTGGGCATGTCGGGGATTGCCTTGCCTTATGTCGATCTCGGCATTGCGCTCTCCGTCGTTGCGCTGGGCGCGTTGATTGCCACGCAGGCGCGTCCCTCCGTGGCGGTCGCGATGGGCCTGGCAGGAGTGTTCGCCGCGTTTCATGGCTTCGCTCATGGCGCCGAATTGCCCGCCGGGGACTCAGGCGTTGCCTTCGCGCTCGGCTTTATTCCGGCGACCGCTCTGTTGCATGGCTTGGGTCTTACTGTTGGCTTGGCGCTGCCGCGCAGTGGCGATGTGAGGGCTCGAGCGGTGAAGCTCATCGGGGCGGGCATCGCCTTTGTTGGTGTCGGACTGGTTGCCGCGACTTTTTAGCCCGCATTTCTGTCCCATGATGGGTGTCGGAAGCCATTTTGGTTTGAGAACAAGAGCCATCTAACCTGAGAATATGAACCGAAAATACTCTCAGTTAGATGGCTTTTTCTCGTCGCTCTAAAGTCGGATCTGGCTTCCTCAAGCAGCCTGTCGAAAGCCCTGTGTCCGCGGAGAATCGTCTCATCCCGGATCGCGAGATCGTCGTCTCATATGAAACCATCCGACGTTGGGCGACGAAATTTGGCCCAGACTACACCCGCCGTTTGGAGCGAAAGACGCCCGTTCGATTCGACATTTGGCATTTCGATGAGGCCGTCGTCACGATTAGCGGCTATAAGCATTGGCTATGGCGCGCCGTCGATTAAGACGGCTACGTCCTCGACGAAATTGCCCAGGTTCGCCGCGACACAATAGCCGCGAAACTTTTGCTGACGCGGCTGCTCAGAAAGCAGCGATGCCGTCCAAAGCGCATAGTAACCGACAAGCTCGGATCCTGTGACGCCGCGAAACGCGCGGACATGCCTGATATCGAGCGCCGCTTCCACAAAGGTTTGAACAACCCGCCGACAATTCTCACGCGCCGCTTCGAAAGTGAGAGAGAATGATTCAAAGCTTCCGATCCTGGTCTGGCCTTCAGCGTTTCGTCTCCCCCTTCTCCCCCGTTCGCAATCTCTTCGCTCCACGCCGCTCACACCGATCCGCCCTCGCCACCCGACTGCATCATCTGGAAGCGATTTGACACATCAAAGGCGCGAAGTAACGGGAAGCGCGCGGGCGGACTCAGAAAATCCCCGTAGAATCGACTTCTGCGCCGGCAAGCGGACCGTCAGCCGTCCTCGGTTGCGAGGCGGCTTATATGTCCGCGCGATTGTTCGGGCTGTCGTCAATCACGACGCGATCAGGCCCGCCGGCGCTTGTAGACGGATCATTGTCCGACCACCCGTGACCGAACGATTGGCGACAGAAACATATAGAGCGCGTCGCCAATCGTTTCACCGGGCGGTGTAAACGATGCGTCCTTGTTTGGGGTTGCTCTGCGGTCCCAAAGCGCGCCAAAACGACCCCTCACATCTGCCGAGGTCACGCGATGAAGACCGATCCGATTGTTGTGGTGGGCGCTGGCCATGCCGGGGTGCAAATCGCGGCGAGCCTGCGCGAGGAGGGTTATGACGGCGCCATTGCCCTTGTTTCCGCCGAGACTCATCTGCCCTATCAGCGCCCGCCTTTGTCAAAGGCCTTCTTGAAAGGCGCGATGGACGCCGAAGGCTTACCTCTGCGCGCCGCGCAATTCTATTCGGAAAACAATATCGATCTTGTCTTCAGCGAAAGCGTGACTGACATCGACCGCATCAGCCGGCGCGTCCTTCTTGCTTCCGGGCGCGCAATCGACTTTTCCCAACTCGTTCTGGCGACCGGCGCCCGCCAGCGTCCGCTTGTCATTCCCGGAATCGATCTTGATGGCGTTCTCGTCCTGCGCGACTTGGACGATGCGCGCCTGTTGCGCCAACGGCTTGCAATTGCGCGCCGCATCGTAGTGATTGGCGCAGGCTTCATCGGGTTGGAAATCGCCTCGACCGCGTCGATCTTTGGCCTCGAAGTGTCGATCGTCGAGCTTGCCGCGCGACCGCTCGGGCGGGCAGTGTCGGAGGCTGTCTCACAGTTCTATCTCGATGCGCACCAGACGTTTGGCGCGCGGTTCTACCTAGAAGCCGGCGTGCGCGCCATTCATGGCCGCAGCGGCAGGGCGGTGGAAGTCGAACTCTCGGATGGCCGCCGCTTGCCCGCTGACGTTGTTGTGGTTGGCGTCGGTGTGTTGCCCGAGGACCGGCTTGCCGCCGCCGCCGGTCTTGAATGCGCCAACGGTATCGTTGTGAGCGCACATCTCGAAACGGCGGACCCTGGCATTTCGGCGATCGGCGATTGCGCAATGTTTCCGAGCCATAACCTGGGGTTCCCGGTGCGCCTCGAATCCGTCCAGAACGCCGTAGATCAGGCGCGTTGCCTGGCGCGCCGGATTGTCGGTAAGCCCCAGCCATACACCGCATTGCCATGGTTCTGGAGCGATCAGGGCGATCTGAAGCTGCAGATCGCAGGGCTTTCGCACGGCTGCGACCGATGGACCGTGCGCGGAGATCCGGCAGCGCGAGCGTTTTCAGCGTTTGGGTTTCGAGGGCCAACGCTCGTCGCGGTGGAAAGCGTCAATCGTCCGGCGGACCACATGATAGCACGGCGCATCATCGCTGGCGCCCTGCCGCTGACGCCAGCTCAGGCCGGCGACCTCGCGTTTGATTTAAGGAAGCTGGCCAAGACATCAGAGAGGTGAAGGACTACCGATTGGAATTCTTGCGACATCGTCCAGGCATAGCCGTCGCGCCGCAGGCTCGATTTCAAGCGGAACTCGGCGCGAGTAACGACTGAGAATTCGCGACAGAATCATTTTCCTGATCGGCCGCGTCGCCGATGGGGTGCGCGGCTGCCTTTTCCGCGACTGCGGGAGTTGCCTCGACTGTCATCGTTTGGGTTATATTCAAGGGCGCCAAATAGTCGCGCATTTCTGGCGAAGAATAGGTCGTTTCAATGGGGCGGGCCGCGTCAAGCGCCGCCGCGCCGCCGCTATCCGCAATAGCAGCATCGACAGGCAGCGCGCCCCGCATGGCGGTCCTCGGATTGACGGCGATGTCCATGTGAGTTGCGCGACTCATCGCCTCGAACTCCTTCTTGGCGCCGTCGACATCAGCTTCCTTGATCACATCCATCACTTGATTCTGGAAATCGCCGCGGATGCGCCGCACTCTGGCGGCAACTTGACCGAGCATGCGCAATACGCGTGGCAAATCCTTTGGCCCGATGATAATCAGGGCAACGACACCAACAAGAAACATTTTGCTGTAGTCAAATTCGAACATGCTTCGCGTCTGGCCGTTCACGATCAAAAAGTCAGCACCGGCAGTGACCCCCCTCTTCTGGAGGCACAAGAGTGGGTCCGAATGGCAACTCAAGAATGATGCTAAAGCGCCGATCGAGTCAATGATTCTGCGCGGCAATCCCACGACGACGCAGAATCGATTTGAGGCGCCGCGCACCGTGCCCCATCAGCGCTGCAATCGAGTAGCTTTCTATCCGCCGCGCCTGTCTTCGCCCTCTGAAATTTCGTGCATTGGGCGCGTGGGCGGCGTATCAATCGATCATGAACGATGCGGCAATTAGCGGGGTTAGAACCTTATCTCGAGCGCTTGACGCCTTGCGCGAGGGACGCCTCGATGCGGCCGATGAGATAAGCAGGACATTCTTGCGGTCGTCGCCGCGCGATCCAGCCGCGCATCAACTCGCTGCGACCATTTCGCTGCAACGCGGTCAATTTGCCGAAGCCGAATCTTTGGCGCGCAAGTGTCTGGAGGTCCGCCCGAATCATGTTCCGGCAATGATGATTGCCGGACAGGCGGCTCGGCAGCTCGGCGATATGCCGGGCGCAAAAGACTGGTTTCGACGTCTGTGCGAAGTTTCGCCGGCCGCGCCTGAACCGCTGTTTCAACTTTGTGCGTTGCAGGTCGACACTGCCGACCCGGCGGGCGAAGCGACTTTGGCGACATTGGCTCAGCGCTTTCCACAACATGCTAACGGCTGGCGCGATGTCGGCGCGGCGCTGATGCGCGGCAAGAGACTTGTGGACGCCGAGGCTGCGTTCAGGCGAGCGGCGAGCGCGTCGGAAGATCCGGCCCACCGCGTTAATCTCGGTCGCGCCATTCTGGCGCAAGGGCGCGCAGCCGAAGCAATCGCGCCGCTTCGCCAGGCGCTGGCGGCGGCGCCTGATCGCGTCGAGACCTTGCTGCCGCTCGCGCAGGCCCTACGCCAGACTGGAGCGCCGCGCGAGGCGCTCAAGCACTTGCGGCACCTCGCCGAGGCTCAACCGAACAATGGCGCCGTATTCTTTGCTCTGGGGCTGGTCTGCGATGATTTGCGCGATCGGCAAGGCGCGGTCGCGGCCTACCAGCGTTGCGTCGCGTTGCAGCCGAACACACCGGAAGCCCAGGTCAATCTCGGCGCGGCGTTGCAGCAGATCGGCGAGTTCGATGGCGCGATGCAATGCTATCGGCAAGCGATGCGCCTTCGGCCCGATACGTTCGGCCGGATTGCGCAGGCTTTGCCTTCGACGCAAAGAGGCGCGCTCTGGCTTGACCTACGCAGACTGCGCCGATCTCTAGTCGCCTGACGCGCTGCGTTTGACGCGAAATTTCTTGCGGTAGACACCCGGTTCGCTCAGTAACTCGCGCGCCGTGCTTTCGTATCGTTGCGCGTCCGCGGGCGAGAACGGCTCGCAAACAAGTTCCAGCGCCTCGCGCGCGACAGGGAAGCATTGCGCCACCGGGGTCCCGCGCGGCAGCACACCCTCAAACGCGGGATCGACCCAGGCGCCCGGAAACAGCACGCCGACATCGTGGAACCGATCGCAATCGACCAGCCCGCTGAGCAACCGGAACGGCAGATCGGCACGATTGACCGGATGCGTCGCGAACAGCGAGTATCCCGGCTCAAGCTCGATCGTCCAGAAGCTGTTGAATTTTACGAACACAACATCCGCGCTGAAAAACGGCGTGTTCGCCGCCTGCGCGGGGTCATGAAAGCTGATCGGCGACGAAGGATGCGCATCGACAGTGAGCGGCGGATGGTCCCAGTCCCACGACAGCACGCCGTCGCGCACCTGAATATCGCAAGGCAGGGGAATGACGAAGCCGTGCGACATCGCATCGACAAAAGGCGGACATTGTTTGATCGTGCGCACTTCCTGACCGTGCGTTTCCGAAAATGCCGTTGCGGGCATGGCGCGCAACCAATCGGGCAACGCCCGGCGAGCCGCGATCGGGCGGATCAGACTGTCGGCAAGGGCGGGATCACAACGAAAGACGATGCGCATTTGTCACCCGGGCACGACTGGCGCAATCGCGCGCCCGACCGCATCGCGCCAGCCGGCATAGCGTTGCGCGCGCTCCTCGGGCGCCATCGACGGCGTGAAGCGCTTTTCGGCGCTCCAGGAGCGCGCAAACTCTTCCGCGCCGGGATAGATGCCGGCGCGCCATCCCGCGAGGAATGCCGCGCCAAGCGCCGTAGTTTCGAGCACTGCCGGCCGATCGACTGGCGCATCGAGCATGTCGGCGAGGAACTGCATCGTCCAGTCGCTCGCGCTCATGCCGCCATCGATCCGAATGACCTGGCTTGCCCCGGCGCTAACTCGCGAGCCTTCGTCGGCGAACATCGCATCGACAAGATCTCGGGTTTGATAGGCGACGCTTTCAAGCGCCGCGCGCACGATATCCTTGCGGGTTGCGCCGCGGGTAAGACCGGTGATTGCGCCGCGCGCTTCGCTGTTCCAGTGCGGCGCGCCAAGGCCGGTAAACGCCGGCACAAAATAGATGCGCTGCGAGGAATCCGCGGCGGCGGCGAGCGCGCCGGACTCCGAAGCAGCGGCGATGATGCCGAGCCCGTCGCGCAGCCATTGCACGGTCGCCCCCGCCGAGAAGATGGACCCTTCGAGCGCATAGGTCCGCTTGCCCCCCCATTGATAGGCGATCGTCGTCAGCAATCGATGCTTGGATACAACAGCCTCGTAGCCAGTGTTGAGCAAAATGAAGCCGCCAGTTCCGAACGTCGACTTGACCATACCCGGTTGGAAACAAGCTTGACCGATCAAGGCCGCTTGTTGATCGCCCGCAACGCCGAGGATAGGCGCGGCCGCCCCAAAATGCTCTGGCGCCGCCGTGCCAAAATCCGCCGAGCTGTCGAGCACATCTGGCAACATTGAACGCGGCACGCCGAACAATTTGAGAAGGTCGGAATCCCATTCGCCAGTATGGATGTTGAGCAGCAGCGTGCGCGCGGCGTTCGTTGCGTCGGTGACGTGGCGCATGCCCTTGGTCAGTCGCCAGATAAGGAAGCTGTCGACAGTGCCGAAGGCGAGTTCGCCCCGCTCGGCCTGTGCCCGCGCTCCCGCGACATTGTCGAGAATCCACGCGATCTTGGTGGCGGAGAAATACGGATCGAGCAGCAGACCTGTTCGCTCTTTGACGAAGCGCTCATGACCGGCGCTCTTGAGCTGCGTGCACAAAGGCGCGGTGCGCCGATCCTGCCAGACAACCGCGTTGTAGATGGGCTTACCGGTGTTGCGGTTCCAGACGATTGCTGTTTCGCGCTGGTTCGTGATGCCGATCCCCGCCAGATCAGCGGGCGCGAGCTCCGCCTTTTCCAAGGCGGCGCGAGCGGTCGCCAATGTCGACCGCCAGATATCCTCCGGGTCGTGCTCGACCTGGCCAGGTTGTGGAAATAGCTGCGGGAATTCTTGTTGCCCAGTGGCGATCAGTTGCGCGCGTTCATCAAACACGATCGCGCGCGTCGAAGTCGTGCCTTGATCGATAACCAGGATGCTTCCGCTCATCGGCTACCTATCATCTCCCCGGAAGTCTGAGCTTCGGCGAAAAGCGCAGTGGTTCATCGCCCACGCAACAAATCGTAGGTCCAATCACGTTACCAGGATGAATTGAAATGACCCACCGTGGCATGATAAAGAATGCGCATAGTCACATCGGCAAGACGAGGAGGAAACGGATGTCTTTCCGTCGATCGTGTTTTCCTTTCGCCTCGGCTGCGGTCCTTTTTTCGAATTGCTGTCCGGGCTTTGTAAGCGAGAGTAAGGCCGAGGGCTACGAAATCAAACTTGGCGTGATCTCTCGATTTTCGGATGAGGCCGAGGCCCAGGCCGCCTGTCGGCCGGATGGCGTAGTCTGGGCCGATTCCAATTCCGGATTTTTCTATCCGAAGTTTCTGCGCGAATATGGCAAGACCCAGCACGGCGCGTACACTTGCTACAAACAGGCCGAGAAGGCCGACTACTGGAGCTTTACACCCGCCTCCGACGGCGGCCACAAGGGGCGTGAGTTCCCGCTGTTCTTTTGCTACAGCTGCTCTTAGGAGCAAAACATTCCGTTGAACTGATAAACCGCGACGAAAAAGATCCGAAAACGAGCCGGGCACAAGCCCGGCTCGTCCAAGAGTCCGGTCAGCCCTTCTTGGCCGGGGCCTGCGCCTGCCACGTCTTGAGCAGCTCATCATAGTCGACGGTGACGCCCTGCGGCTTCTCGTTGGCGAGTTTGCGCTGGGGCGCGATATTTCCATCCTTCTCGGCCCGGGCGTACCAGTATTCGGGATCTTTCTCTTCATTGAGTTTGGGACCGCGATCGCCCTGCACGCCCGACTTCTCCAGGCGCGCCATGATCTCGTCCTGGTCCCGCGCCAGGCCGTCCATCGCCTGTTGCGGAGTCTGTTCGCCCGAAATCGCCTTCGAGACGTTTTGCCACCAAACTTGCGCCATTCGAGGGTAGTCTGGAACGTTGACGCCGGTGGGCGTGTTGAGTTTGCGCGCCGGGCTGCGATAGAATTCAACCAAGCCGCCGACCTTGGGCGCCAACTGCGTCAGCGCATCGTGCCAGATGTCACTTTCGCGGATCAAGTGCAACGACACGAGCGACTTTTTCAACGTCACAGTTTTGCAGGTGCAGAACTGAGCGTAAAGCCAGCCGCCTTTGGTTTTCTCCAGTGGGGCGTATTTCAGCAACGTCCACAGACCGACGTCCTGGTAGCCGAGCTTCATGCCTTCCTTCCAGTAAGCGCCATGCGGGCTTGGGGCCATGCGCCATTTCGGCGTCCCGTCGGCGTTCATCACCGGCAGGTTGGGAACCGTCAGCGCATGGGTGAAAGCGCTGTACCAAAAGATTTGCTGGGCGATATGGCCCTGGCCCGGTACGGCGCCGGCCTCAAGGAAGTCCATGCCGGAGGCTTCCGGCGGCGCATATTTCTTCAGCCACTCAACGAATTTCGTTGTCGCGTAGACCGCCGCCGGGCCGTTGGCGTCGCCGCCGCGGCTCAACGAAGAGCCCACCGGAACGCCGTTTTCCAGGCGAATGCCCCATTCGTCGACAGGCTTGCCGTTGGGCAGGCCCTTGTCGCCGTTGCCGGCCATCGAAAGCCATGCGTCGGTGAAGCGCCAGCCGAGCGAAGGATCCTTCTTGCCGTAGTCCATGTGGCCATAGACTTTCTGGCCGTCGATTTCCTTGACCTCGTTGGTGAAGAAGTCGGCGATATCTTCATAGGCCGACCAGTTGACTGGCACGCCCAGCTCATAGCCGTACTTTTTCTTGAACGCCGCCTTCAGTTCGGGCTTCTGGAACCAGTCGTGGCGGAACCAGTAGAGGTTGGCGAATTGCTGATCGGGCAATCCATAGAGCTTGCCGTCAACATAGGTTGCAAAATCAAGGCCGATGAAGTCCTTCAAATCGAGGGTTGGGCTGGTGATGTCCTTGGCGTCATTGGCCATGAAATCGGTCAGCGAGCCGTCGACGATGTCATTGAAGCGCGGATGCGTGCCGATGTGGTCGGAATCGTTCATCCAGAAATCGTAGATCGGCTTGCCCGACGCGATTTCCACCGCGATCTTCGAGACGAGCAGGCCCTCGTTCATCAGCTCGTGATTGACCTTGATGCCGGTGATGTCGTTGAAGGCCTTGGTCAAGGTCTTCGACTCATAGTCGTGCACGCTCAGGATTTCCGAGACCGTGCTGACTTCCATGCCCTTGAAAGGCGCGGAGGCCTTGATGAACCACTCCATTTCCGCCATCTGCTGCTCTTTGGTCAGCGTCGACGGTTGGAACTCATTGTCCACCCATTTTTTCGCGGCGTCGAGCTGCTGCGCATAGCTCGGCGTGGGAGCGATAATCGCCGCGCTGCTGACAGCCGCCGCGGCGGTCGTCACAGCGGCTCCCTTCAATACGTCACGTCTCTTGATACCCATTTTTTCCTCCCAATTCGCCCGTCGCGCACCACGCGCCAAGGGCAGAGCTCAAGGGGTTACGCGAAAATGAACATCGCGATCCCATATAGAACGGACGCCGCCAGCGGATACCAAAGCGCTCCGCCGCCAAGCCGCATCCAGATAATGAAAATGAAGGCCGAACCGACCATCGTCACGAAGAAACGATCGCCGCGGGTAGTGGGAAATCTCAGAATGCCAACGCGCGGCGTCTCCGGCCGGAAGATCGCCAGCAACGTCAGGATCGTCAGCATCGAGGCGACGAAGGCGAAAAACACCGCCGTCTGCCACGTCCACGCCATCCAGTCGAGCATCGCCGCACTCCCGCTAAACGCGCCCAAGGGCGAAGCCCTTGGCGATGTGATTGCGCACGAACCAGATGACGACGGCGCCCGGCACCATCGTCAAAACGCCGGCCGCCGCCAGCAGCGACCAATCCATGCCCGAGGCCGAATAGGCGCGCGTCATGACCGCCGCGAATGGCAGCGCGTGCGATGACGTCAGCGTCGTTGCCAGCAATTGCTCGGTCCATGAGAACATGAAACAGAAGAACGCTGTGACGCCGATGCCGTTGGCGATCAAAGGCAGGAAGATGCGAATGAAGAACCGCGGGAACGAATAGCCGTCGATCGCCGCCGTTTCATCGATTTCGCGCGGCACGCCGCCAACGAAGCCCTCAAGAATCCACACCGCCAGTGGCACATTGAACAGGCTATGCGCCAGCACGACCGCCCAGATCGTGTCGAACAATCCTATGGCGTAGTAGAGCTGGAAGAACGGCATGGCAAAAACTGCCGCCGGCGCCATCAGGTTCGTCAACAACCAGAAGAACAGATGTTTATCGCCAACGAAGTGATAGCGGTTGAAGGCGTAGGCGGCCGGCAACGCGACGACCACCGAAATGATCGTATTCAGCGCGACATAGGACAGCGAAACGCCGAACGCATGCACCCAGGTCGGATCGTTGAAAATCGTGATGTATTTTTCGATCGTCGGATGATGCGGGAATAACGACAGACCCGACATGATGTCTTCGTTGGTGCGCAGGCTCAAATTGATGAGCCAGTAAATCGGCAGCATCAAAACGATGAGGTAAAATATAAAGATTGCCTTGGGGACCAAACCAGAGCGCATCAGGCGTCCCTCCGTCGATCGAGTTGCGTCATGATCGTGAAGAAGACCCAGCACACCGTGAGGGTGATCAGGTTGTAGACCAGCGACATCGACGCCGCGTTGCCAAGATCCACCTGCCCCAACGCGATCTTGTCGAGGTCAATCGACAGGAAGGTGGTAGCGCTTCCAGGTCCGCCGCCTGTTACAACGAATGGCTCGGTGTAGATCATAAACGTCTGCATGAAACGCAGCAGGACCGCGATCACCAGGACCTTCTGCAGCTTCGGCAATTCGATGTTGGAGAACACCGCCCAGCGGCTCGCCCCGTCGATGCGCGCGGCTTGATAATAAGCGTCGGGTATGGCGCGCAGGCCGGCGTAACTGAGCAGAACGACGAGCGACGTCCAGTGCCACACGTCTAGCACGACGATGGTCACCCAGGCCGAGACGGCGTCTTGCGTCACATTGTATTTCAGCCCCATGCCGGTCAGAGTGGCGCCGAACAGGCCAATGTCGGCTCGTGCGAATATCTGCCAGATCGTCCCGACCACGTTGCGCGGAATCAGCATCGGCAGCGCGATGATGACGAGCGAAATGCCAACTGACCAGCCGCGCCGCGGCAGGCAGAGCGCAATGCCAATACCGAGCGGAATTTCGATCAGCAGGCAGACCAGCGAGAACGCCAGCGTGCGGATCAAGGCATCGTTGAAACGCGCGCCGATCGCGGTCGTCGGGTTCAGGAGATCGCGGAACCACGCGTCGCCATTCCAGAAGAAGCTGTTCGCGCCAAGCGTATCCTGGATCGAATAGTTGACGACGGTCATCATCGGGATGATCGATGAAAACAGCACAAACCCGAGCACCGGCAGCACGAAGAACCAGGCGCGGTTGTTGAAGGGTTTGTCGATCATGCCGCCGCTCCCTGCACACGAATGTTCGCGGCGTAAACATGAGTGTTGGCCGGGTCGAACCGCACATTGACGTTCGCGCCAATGCTCTCCATTTCCGGCGGCACCGTCGCAACGATCTGGTGTCCCGCGAGATCGACATAGGCGAGGCGCCGGCGTCCAAGATCCGCGACACGCCGCACTTGAACGGGAATTCCCCCGCCTTCGCTCAAGGTGACAAATTCCGGTCTTATGCCAATTTGCACTGACGCGTCGGCGCGAAGATCGGGATAGCGCGCCGCCAAATCGAATGTGTGGTTCGCGACGCGCGCCGTCGCGCCCTCGATCAGCGCTGGAATAAGATTCATGCCGGGTGATCCGATGAAATATCCAACGAACGTATGTTCGGGGCGCTCGAACAATTCGGCGGGCGTCCCGATCTGCACGGCGCGACCGTCGTTCATAACAACGACTTTGTCGGCGAAGGTCAGCGCCTCGGTTTGGTCGTGCGTGACATAGATCATCAACAGATCGAGGGCGCGATGCACGGCTTTGAGTTTTGAACGCAACTCCCATTTCAGCGCGGGATCGATGACTGTGAGCGGCTCGTCGAACAGCACGGCGGAAACGTCGGCGCGCACAAGCCCCCGGCCGAGCGATATTTTCTGCTTGGCGTCGGCGGTCAGGCCGCGCGCGCGGCGGTTGAGGTCGCGGGTCAGATCGAGCATTTCGGCGATTTCGGCGACGCGCTTGTCGATGACGACTTTTGGCATCCGACGGTTTTTTAACGGAAACGCGAGGTTTTCCGCGACAGTCATCGTGTCGTAGATTACAGGGAACTGAAACACCTGCGCGATATTGCGTTGCTCGGTGGGCAGATGCGTCACATCGGTCTCGTCGAACAGTAACCGACCCTCGGACGGTATGACGAGGCCAGAAATGATGTTCAGCAACGTCGTCTTGCCGCAGCCCGACGGCCCAAGTAAGGCGTAAGCGGCGCCTTGCTCCCACACGTGATGCAGCGGCTTGAGTTGATAGTCCTGCTCCGATCCGACTTTGCCGGCGTAGGAGTGGGCGATATGGTCGAGAGTGATGCGAGCCATAGCGACGCCCTCAATCCGTGTTGGTAGTTTTTGGCGATGCCGCGATCTTGCCCGCAGAATCGAAAACGAAAATGCGGTTGGCGTCGACGCCTACGTCGACCTTGTCGCCTGGCTCCAGCGTGACCACGCCTTCGATCAGGCCGACCCAAGCGGCTGAGCCAACGTCGACATGCACGAATCGCTCGGACCCGCTGATTTCGGTTACCTTGACCGCACCCGGGAAGTCGAAGCCAGATGACGGCGCCGCGCCTATCGATATCGCTTCGGCGCGAAAGCCAATTCGATATTCGCCGTCAGGGAGTTGCGCGAGAACGCCCGCCGCAGGCAGCGTGCGGCCATTCGTCGTCAACACAATCGGCCCGGCTTTGGTGAGCGCCAGTTCGTTCAGCGGCGGATCGGAAAAGACCCGCGCGGCCTCAATGTTTGCCGGATTTCTATAGACGATCGGAGTTGAGCCGAATTGCGTGACGCGCCCTTCCGATAGCGTTGCGACCGATCCGCCGAGCAACAGCGCCTCTGTCGGCTCGGTTGTGGCATAGACGAGTATCGCACCCGTTCGCGCAAAGATACGCGGCAATTCCTCGCGCAGTTCCTCGCGCAATTTATAATCGAGGTTGGCGAGCGGCTCGTCCAGCAGGACAAGATCCGCTTGTTTCACAAGCGCGCGCGCGATCGCTGTGCGCTGCTGCTGTCCGCCCGACAATTGCGCCGGCATGCGCTGCAACATGTTCTCCAGCCGCAGGAACTGAGCCGCTTCCCTGACCCGCTTGTCGAGCTCCGCGCCGCCAATTCCGGCGACGCGCAACGGCGAGGCGATATTCTCGTAAACCGTCAGCGAGGGATAATTGATGAATTGCTGGTAAACCATCGCCACCGAACGGCGCCTGACGGGTATGCTGGTCACATCGACGCCATTGGCCAGCAACCGCCCGCGGGTCGGCGTGTCGAGGCCAGCCATCAAGCGCATCAACGTCGTCTTGCCTGACAATGTCGGACCGAGCAGGACGGTCATCGATCCCTGTTCGAGCGTCAGCGACACGTCGTCGATCACGACGTCCGCGCCGATCGATAGGCCGATGTGATCGAGAACAAACGACACCCGCTTCCCTCTTCCTGCTATTCAGCCGCTTGCAGCGCGACGAGCGACTGCCTGAGATAATCTTCGATGCCGGCGATCTCAGCCTTTGCGAGCCGCAGCCCCAATTTCGTGCGCCGCCAGATGATATCGTTCGCGGTCATCGCCCATTCCTTGCGCACGAGAAAACGCACCTCCGCCTCGGTAAGATCGGCGCCAAAATCCCGGCCAAGATCTTCCCGCTTCGTCGCCGCGCCCAAAACTTCGGGAACCGATGCGCCATAGGCGCGCGTGAGCCGGCGCGCCAGGGCTGCGCCCAGAAAGGGATATCGCTGCATCGTCCGCTTGACCTGATCGTCGAAGCCCAGAACCGGAAAATCCCCGCCCGGCAATGGCGCGTGGCCCGTCCAGCCCGCAGCCTTGCCCACGGGCGCGGGCAAGTAGGGGGTGAGGTAGGACAGGGCCGATTCCGCAAGGCGGCGATAGGTTGTGATCTTGCCTCCGTAGACGCTCAGCAATGGCGGCGACTCCGCGGGCGCATCGAGTTTCAGCACGTAATCGCGCGTCGCCGCCTGCGCTTCGGAAGCGCCATCATCGTAAAGCGGGCGCACGCCTGAATACGACCAGACAACCGAGTCCGGGCTGACGGGAGTTTTCAGATACTCGCTGGCGCCGGCGCAGAGGTAGGCGATCTCGTCGTCTGAGGCGGCAGCAACGCTGGGATCGCCGACATAGTCGAGATCTGTCGTCCCGATCAGGGTGAAATCCTGCTCGTAGGGAATCGCGAAGAAAATGCGGCGGTCCGGGTTCTGGAAGAAGTAGCAACGATCGTGTGCGTAGAGGCGCGGCACGACGATATGGCTTCCCTTGACGAGGCGCACGGAAGCCGGCGCATTGCCGCACAGCGCGTTCGTCAGCACATCGCCGACCCACGGACCCGCGGCGTTGACGACGGCCCGCGCCTTAATCTGGCTGGTTTCGCCGGTGATCTCGCTCTTCAGAGTGAGCACCCACAATTCCCCCTGACGCTCACCGCTTACGCACCGCGTGCGCGTAGCGATGACGGCGCCGCGCGCCGCCGCGTCGCGGGCGTTGAGAACCACGAGGCGGGAATCCTCGACCCAGCAGTCGGAATATTCGTACCCAAGCGTAAATTGCGATTTGAGCGGCGCGCCGGCTGGATCGCTCTTCAAATCCAGCGTTCGCGTCGGCGGCAACAGCCGGCGCCCGCCGATGTGATCGTAGAGAAACAGGCCGAGCCGAAGCATCCACGCCGGCCGCAGGCCCTTGTTGTAAGGCAGGACGAAACGCAGCGGCCAGATGATATGCGGCGCGATCCGCCACAGCGTTTCGCGTTCCAGCAGCGCCTCGCGCACAAGGCGAAATTCAAAATACTCGAGATAACGCAGGCCGCCGTGGATGAGCTTGGTCGAGGCGCTTGAAGTGGCGGAGGCCAGATCGCCCATTTCGGAAAGATGGACCGACCAGCCGCGCCCGGCGGCGTCACGCGCGATGCCGCACCCGTTGACCCCTCCGCCGATCACGGCGAGGTCGTATGCAGACTCGCTCTTGCCGTCCGCCGCCGTCCGCACGCTTGCGCGCCCTCCCCGTAAACGCCAGGTCGCTTTCAGCGCCCACGCAGCCCGAAAAGGAAACTACAACGAACATTCAAATCCGCACAAGCGAAAAAAACGGACTTTCGAAATTCTCATCCAATGATCTTCGATTTTTGTGTTTCGGCAAGCTCAAGCTCAAACGGGCCCCCGGTCTCGATCACCGCGACTTCACACCGCTTGCACATTTCGGCGATTGCCTGGGAAGGCAGGCTGTCAGTCACGAACACATCGATTTCCGAAAGATGCGCGATCCGCACCGGGGCCGAGCGCGAAAACTTGCTGCTGTCGGCGACAAGCACAATCTTGCGGGCATGCTCAATGATGGCGCGGGAGATCTCCACCTCGCGCACATCGAAGTCGAGCAGCGTGCCGCTCGAATCGATGGCCGAAGTCCCGATGATCGCGATGTCGACGCGAAACTGCTGGATCTGAGCGACAGTGACGGCGCCAACGATGCCCCCGTCGCCCTGACGAATCGACCCTCCGGTGACGATGACTTCGATCGACTTGTTGCGATGCAGCTCGTTCGCGACGTGGAGATTGTTGGTGATGACGAGCAGCCCGGTGTGGCCGGCAAGAGCCTTGGCGACCTCCTCGGTCGTCGTGCCGATATTGATCAACAGCGACGCGTTGTCGGGCACCAATTGCGCCGCCGCTTCGCCGATAAGGCGCTTGTGCTGATGCGCGACGAGCTGGCGCGCCTCATAGGCAACGTTCGCCACGCCCGAAGCGACGATCGCCCCGCCGTGTACCCGAACGACCAATTTCGCGTCGCTCAGCTCGTTCAGGTCGCGACGGATGGTTTGTAGCGTCACGCCGAACTGCGTAGCGAGGTCTTCAACCGCGACCCGGCCAGATTGGCGCAGTTGCGCGACAATTTCGGATTGCCGATGATTCAGAAACCTTGGCTCGAGGCCGGCCATGGAAATTTCCACTATTTCATATGCTTAGGTTGAAGGCGATTGAAATACGCAGGGCGGAGCCGCGATATGGCCGCACTTGATGAAACAGCCAGGACGGAAAAAGCAGCATCAATCCGGGGCGCGGGCGGATCATCTCGGCCCCGCCGACAGAAGCGCCATCATCTCCGGCGAATTTCAGCGTCGGTGCGTACATACCCGGGCCAGGTCCGCGCGGGTCAAGCATTTCAAACTCGCCGCCGAGCGTTTCATCCACGCCGCAACCGCCATCCTCGACGTAGTAAGCGCCAGACCAGAAGGCGCCGGCGTGGTAGTGGCACATATTTGCGTCGCCATGGCCGTTCACATTCGCCCAAATGGATGTTTTCCAGGCGGGCCGAGTCAGCTTGCCCAAGCGGTCGGCCGTCATGCGATTTGCGAGTTCGCGCGCGAAATCAAGTATTTCAGCGATACGAGGGCCACCCCAGTCGAGGATTTCCCGATCGGAGTGCCACCCCCCGGCGTTTGACGCCTGGACAGAAGGCGCCTGCTCGCGCTTTGCCAGAATGATCGCTTTCAATTCCGCATTGCGGGCCGCGGCGTCCGGAACTTCCAGCGCCGCAACGGGCGTCGCGAAAAGCCCACGCACGGCCACATTGAGTACGGACTTCATACGCCTATCTCCGTTCTCATCTTCT
>JAYUFK010000411.1:0-7633 GCA_043739325.1 Methylocapsa sp.
ATGTCAATTGGAAAATGCAGGAATTCTTTTACGATGACGGCGCAACTGTGGAAGACTTCGATCTCTCACGCTTGCGCATGAACATTTTCATGCCGAAACGCGGGCGCAATGTCACGCGATGCACGGGAACGACCGGGTGTCCCGGCGCCAGATCGAAACGGAACTCGCCAAGCAGGCTGGCGAGGATAATCTGCGCTTCAAGCATGGCGAAGCCCATGCCAATGCACACGCGCGGCCCCGCCCCGAACGGGATGTAGGCGTAGCGATCGATCGCCTCGCGCCGTGCGCCAAGAAAGCGTTCGGGATTGAACGCCGCCGGATCGTCCCACAGCAGCCGATGGCGGTGCAGCAAGAACGGTGAGACCGTCACCACCGTGCCAGCCGGTACATGCCTCCCCACGAGCGTGTCGTCGGCAATCGCTTCGCGGCTGAGGATCGGCGCCGGCGGATAGAGGCGCAGCGCCTCCTCCAGCACGGCCTTTGTCACCGGCAGGTTTTCGGCTGAATCGCCGGGCGCCGCGGGATCGAAATGCGCGTCGACCTCGGCCTCGACCCGGTCGCGCCAGTCGGGCGCCTGCGACAGCAAATACAGCGTCCACGTCAGAGCATTGGCGGTCGTTTCGTGGCCGGCGCCGATGAAGGTGACGATATTGGCGCGCACATCGTCCTCGCTAATGGCGCGCCCGGTCTGCGGGTCCTGCGCGCGCAGCAACAACGTCAGGATATCCATCGGCGGCTCGTCGCCGGAAGCCAGCAGTTTTCGTCGCGCCGCAATAATGTCGTCGACGGCGCGGGCGAAGAAGTTTAGCGACGCGCGGCCGCGAATGCGTCCGATGCGCGGCAGGAAGTCCGGCGCGCCGATAAGATCGAGCGGGTCGAGCTGGCCGATCGAATTGAAATAACTGTTCACCGCCTGCTGAAACTGGCTGGCGTCGCGCTCCAGACCAGTCGAGAACAGCGTCTGCTCCAGCATTTCCAGCGCGACGCGCGCCATCTCTTGCGAGACATCGACAATGCGGCCGTCGGGCTTTGCGGAGAGCCGCTCGACCGTGGCGGCGGCGACGCGGCCCATTGCGGGAGCGAAACCAGCGACCTGGCGCGGCGAAAACAGCGGCGCTAAAGCCCGGCGCTGGGCGCGCCAGTCCTCGCCTTCCGCCGTGAGCAGGCCCTTGCCGAGGCCGGGCCGCAGCACGCGCATCTGCAGCGCGTCCTTGCGATAATTGGCGGCATTGTCGAGGAAGATGCGGCGCACCGCAGCGGGATCGCTGACCACGGCGCGCATGCCAAGGATGCTGCGGCCCATCAGGATCGGCTGCTCGTAATGCGCGTTCGACCAGATTTCGAGCGGATTGCGGCGCAGCGTCAGGATCATGCGCCAGGCGCTGAGCGGGCCGTCATGCGGCTTTGGCGCGGGCGGCCGAAACGGACGGTTGCTGGTTGCGGCGAGAGTCATGCGCGCCTTACCGGGTCGAGAGGTTGGCCTGGTAACTAATGTAGGGATGTCGCCGGCATAAAACAGGGACCAACCGTCACACCTTCGAGGCGCTCAAAACACCGTGCGCTGCCGCATCGCCGCCGCAAGGGTGCCCTCGTCGAGATAATCCAGTTCGCCGCCGACCGGCACGCCATGCGCTAGCCGCGTGATCTTGACGTTATGCGGGGCCAGCAAGTCCGTGATGTAATGCGCGGTGGTCTGGCCATCGACGGTGGCGTTGACCGCGAGGATGACTTCGCGAAAATGGCCCTCGCTGACCCGCGCCACGAGACTTGCAAGATTGAGATCGTCCGGGCCAATACCATCGAGCGGCGACAATGTCCCGCCCAGCACGTGATAGGGCGCGCGCATCGCCGCAGCGCGCTCCAGCGCCCAGAGATCGGCGACGGATTCGACCACGACCAGCATGCTCAGGTCGCGCCGCGCGTCGCAGCAGATCGTGCAGGGATCGCGCGTATCGACATTGCCGCAGGTCCGGCACGTCGATACGCGCTCGCAGGCGACTTGCATCGCCTCGGCCAGCGGCGCCAGCAATTGCTCGCGCTTGCGGATAAGATGCAGCGCGGCGCGGCGCGCCGAGCGCGGCCCAAGCCCCGGCAGCCGCGCCAGCAACTGAATCAGCCGTTCAATCTCCGCTCCGGCGATGCCCGTCATGGGCTCAGAACGGCAGCTTCATGCCCGGAGGCAGCGGCAGGCCCGCGGTGATTTCGCGCATCTTGTCGGCGGCGAGAGCGTCAGCCTTCTTCTTGGCGTCGCCATGCGCGGCGACAATGAGGTCCTCGACCATCTCCTTATCGGCGGGCGTCAGCAGCGAAGCGTCGATCCGCACGCCGCGCATTTCCCCCTTGGCGGAAAGCGTCACGCGCACCATGCCGCCGCCGGACTGGCCCTCGACACCGAGCTTGGCCAGCTCTTCCTGCACATCCTGCAGCTTCGCCTGCATGGCCTGCGCCTTTTTCATCATGCCCATAATATCGACCATCAGGGGTCTCCGGTTCTAGAATTCGTCTTCGGCAAAGATCGCGTCGGCGTAACTGACGTCATCGTCGGTGACAGGGGGCGCTTCGGGCGGAATGACCGCTTCTTCGACGCGGCGGGTTTCGACAATCTTGGCGCCGGGGAAACGCGCCAGCACCTTGGCGACCAATGGATGCGCGGCAGCGCCGCTGATGCGCTCGGCTTCGGCGGCTTTGGCGCTCTCGCGCAAGGTTGGCGCCGTCGCGCCGCCGACCAGCGTCACCATCCAGCGCTCGCCGGTCCATTCCGCGAGGCGGCGCGACAGCGTCTGGGCGATCTGCGGCGAGGCGCCGTCGACAAGCGAGAAGGTGATCTGGCCCGCCTCGAAGCGTTCGAGCCGGACATCGCTTTCGAGCGCGGTATGAAGCTGAATGTCGCGGCGCGCGCGCGCCAGCGCGACGACATCCTCGAACCGCGCCAGTCGCACAGCAGGCGCAGCGGCGGTGGCAGGCGGCGAAATAGCGCGCGCGCTTGCGGCGCCGTTGGACGATTGCGCGCCGACGGGCGCCATACGCGGCGCTTGCGCGGAAGCGGATGGCGCGGGCGGCGATGCCGGGGCGAGGCGACGCGGCGCGGCGGCCTCGGGCGATTCCGCCAGACGGCGCAGCGCGTCCTCCGGCGAGGGCAGATCGGAGGCATAGGCGAGGCGCACCAGAGCCATTTCGGCGGAAGCCAGCGGGCGCGGCGAGTCCTTCACGTCCTGCACGCCCTTGAGCAGGATTTGCCAGGCTCGTGTCAGCGCGCCGACGCCAAGCTTGCCAGCGCATTCAGCGCCGCGACGGCGCTCGTCCTCGCTGATGCTGGGATCGTCGACGCCCTTGCCAGCCAGCTTGATGCGCGTCACCAGATGGCTGAATTCGGCGAGATCGATGAGAATCTGCGCGGGATCGGCGCCGGCGTCGAACAGGCTTCCAGTCAGCGCCAGCGCCGCCGCGATATCGCCCTTCATCGCCAGTTCGAACAGATCGATGATCTGGCCTCGGTCGGAAAGGCCCAGCATCGCGCGGATGTCGGCGGCGCCGACGCCGTCGCGGCCATGCGCGATCGCCTGATCGAGCAAGGACAGCGCGTCGCGCACCGAGCCTTCGGCGATGCGGGCGATCAGCGCCAGCGCTTCGGGCTCGCAGACGACTCCCTCGGCGGCGCAGATGCCGGCGAGATGGCGGGTCATCAGCGGCGCGTCGATGCGTTTGAGATCGAAGCGCAGACAACGCGAGCGCACGGTGATCGGCACCTTCTCGATCTCGGTCGTCGCGAACAGGAACTTCACATGCTCGGGGGGCTCCTCGAGCGTTTTGAGCAGGCCGTTGAACGCCTGCTTCGACAGCATGTGCACTTCGTCGATGATGTAGACTTTGGTGCGCGCCGACACTGGGCGATAGCGCGCGTTGTCGATGATCTCGCGCACGTCGTCGATGCCAGTATGCGACGCCGCGTCCATCTCGATGACGTCGACATGGCGCGATTCGATGATCGCCTGACAATGCACGCCCAGTTCAGGCATATCGACGCTCGGCGCGTCGATCTTGCCGGGCACGGAATAGTTGAAGGCGCGCGCCAGAATGCGCGCCGTGGTGGTCTTGCCGATGCCGCGAACGCCCGTGAGAATGTAGGCCTGATGGATACGGTTGGAGGCGAAGGAATTGGCCAGCGTGCGCACCATCGGCTCCTGGCCGATGAGATGCTCGAAGCCGATCGGGCGGTATTTGCGGGCGAGCACGCGATAGGGCGCGGCGGCTTGTACGGGTGGATCGGGCGGGAAAAGCTCGCTCATCTAGCAATACTGACGATACGGCGAGAGGCGCAGGCCATCAGTACGAGCGGCCATCGACGTGCTTGGATTGCAGCGCGCGAGGATCGACGCCCTCTAGACAATTGACGTTCACCGCCGCTGTCTCGGCGCCGTCGGGCCCCTTGCCATAGGCGAACGGCTCGATGCCGCACACCTTGCAGAACTGATGAAGGATGCGCTCCTTGTTGAAGGTATATTGAGAGAGCGACGCCTCGCCAGACTTGAGATGAAAATTCGCTTTAGGCGTGAACGCCATCACCCAGCCGAGGCGCTGGCAGCGCGAACAATTGCAGGTCATCGTATTGTCGAGGTCGAGCGTCGCGTCGAAGGTGACTGCCTGGCATTGGCAACTGCCTGAATAGACCTTCTCGCTCATCGCGCTCGCCCCGGTTTGGCCAGGCTCATGCCATCACGAATCAAGACTGGCGCTGGCGGCGGTAGGAGGTTGGACAAAGACCCGCCCTGGCTCGTTAGGGCTGCTTCCTTCCGGATCTGACCCGGTTGGCGAGCGGTACGTCCCTCGCCAACCTCCCGCCCCTATCTGGACCAAGCGGGCTGCTGGCGCAAGGGGCTGCCGGCGGCTTCTGGCGCGGCGCCCGCACTTTGGTCGGGGATTGAATGATTTCAGCGGGAAAGGCGCAAAATCTGGATCATATATCGGTTTGGCGGTTTTGCCGCTGGCGTTTGCCCTGGACCGCGCTGGACGCCCGGCATGCGTCACTTTGACGCCACAAATCTTGCCCCGAATGTTGCTGTGCAACGCGGGCTTTCACAGCTTGGATAATCTGCAACAAGCATTGTCCGTCCGCGAGGCCGCTATGTCCAGAACTTGTTCAACTATATAATTTACGCCCTTATTTCAAATGCTTGGAGATTGACGTGCGCCTTGTCGCCCCAGCCTGCAGCCCGCCCTTCGCCGGGCATGCCTCGACCAACCGCCCCGCCCAACACGCACCACGGCGCCCAAACTATGCGCTTGTGTTGGTGCAGTGCGACAGTAAGATGACGCAGCGCAACAGACGTCGCCTCTCTCAGCAAGATGCGGCGCGCTTCTGAACAAGGAGGCCAGGATGCGCGTTGGAGAAAAAGTGCGCGTGCGCCCGGCATCGCCGGCGGCGCGCGAATGGGGACTGTCGGCGCCCGTTGAAGGCGTCGTGATGTGTCGCTATCGCCTGCTCGCGCCGGGTGCACGCCAACCCGACCGCGTCGACGTCAAACTGGCCACCGGAAATATCGTCTGGGGCGGCTCGGCGGCGGATTTCGAGGCGCTTGAAGGGGATGCGCCGAAGAACTGACCGCCGTCTTGGAACCAACTGGCCGTTCACCTTCGTTCGCGGCAACCGCTCGCCGCGACGCTGACGGGGTGATCGCCGGCATCTCGCTCTCGCGGCGATTTCCGGTATATTGCGCCCAGCCTGGAGCCAGTTTGTGAACCTCAGAACGACCTATGACCCGAACGAACCTGTATTGCCTGCTTGCCGCGTCAATGAAAACCCTGGCGTGGGGCGCGGTCGCGCGCTCGCCCTGCTCCTCGCCGCCGCCTTGGCCCTCGGCGGATGCGGGCGCGCCGGGCCGCTGGAGCCGCCGCCGGACCCGAACGCCGTCGCCAAACCGGCGGATTCCGACCCGACACATGTGCAGGCACGGCACAAACCGCCGCCGATAAAGCCGCCGGACGCGCCGTTTTTCCTCGATCCGCTGCTTTGAGTATTTAGGCCCATGCATCATTTTGCTTACCGCGACGGCGTCATGCTGGCGGAAGACGTCGACCTCGCCCGCATCGCGCGCGAAGTGCAAACCCCGTTCTATTGCTATTCAAGCGCGACGATCGAGCGGCATTATCGCGTTTTCTCGCAGGCCTTCGCCGGCGCGCGGGCGCAGGTCTGCTACGCCATGAAGGCCAATTCGAACCAGGCCGTACTGGCGACATTGGCGCGGCTCGGCGCGGGCATGGATGTCGTCTCGGGCGGTGAGTTGCGCCGGGCGCGGGCGGCGGGCGTGCCTGGCGGCAAGATCATCTTCTCCGGCGTTGGCAAGACGCGCGAGGAAATGGCGCTCGGCCTCGACGAGAATATTCTCTGCTTCAATGTCGAATCGGAGCCGGAGCTGGAGGCGCTCTCCGAGGTCGCGGCGGCGCGCGGCGAGGTCGCCCGCATCGCCATCCGCGTCAATCCGGACGTCGATGCGCGCACCCACCACAAGATTTCCACAGGCAAATCCGAGAACAAGTTCGGCATTCCGATCTTGACCGCACGCGAGGTTTACGCGCGGGCGCGCATGTTGCCGGGCGTTGTCGTGACTGGCGTCGACATGCATATCGGCTCGCAAATCATCGATCTGCAGCCGTTCGACGACGCCTTCGCGCTGCTCGCCGAGTTCGTGCGCGCGCTGCGCTCCGACGGCCACGTCATCGACCATGTCGATCTGGGCGGCGGCCTCGGCATTCCCTATCGCGCCGACAACGAGCCGCCGCCGCATCCCGAGCTTTACGCCGACAGCGTGCGGCGGCAGATGGCGGCGCTGGACTGCGACCTGTTCTTCGAGCCGGGCCGCCTCATCGTCGGCAACGCCGGGATTCTGGTGACTTCGGTGATCTACGTGAAGAAGGGCGACGGCAAGAATTTCATCATCGTCGATGCCGCGATGAACGATCTCATCCGCCCGACGCTGTACGACGCGCATCACGAAATATTGCCCCTGCGCGAGGCGCACGCGGACGCGCCGCGCACCACCGCCGATGTCGTCGGCCCGGTCTGCGAAAGCGGCGACTATCTCGCGCTGAACCGCGAGATGGCGGCGGTCAGCGCTGGCGACCTCATCGCGATCATGTCGGCGGGGGCCTATGGCGCGGTGCAGTCGGGGACGTATAATTCGCGCCTGTTGATTCCCGAGGTCATGGTGCGCGGCGCCGACTATGCCGTCGTGCGGCCGCGCCCGAGCTACGAAGACTTGATCGGCCTTGACAAACTTCCGCCTTGGTTGGGGTGACGGATTCCCTTTTCCCGGACGGGAGAAGGTGGCCGCGCAGCGGTCGGATGAGGGGACCGCGTGTAAAGGTGACCACGAAGCGCTGTCTCGCGAAGATGAGTGGCCAGATAATTTGCTTTCCGAAGACCGGGGCCGGGGTAGTTAATCGGCTTGCGCCGGTCCCCTAATCCGGCCCTTCGGGCCACCTTCTCCCGCAAGGGGAGAAGGGCACACGGTGTCCAGACCGATTAGATTGGTAACACGCTAGACCGGGATGATGGGTGACAGTTTTCTGTCGGCGGGAGGACTGCCGATGCCTTGGGATGAAAGCTGCTCGATGGACGAACGAATTGGTTTTGTAG